>JACZJB010000029.1 GCA_014860805.1 Anaerolineales bacterium | reverse complement strand
CCCTAGGACTGCAACAGATGCCATGATGGGAATGATGACAAGCGCGCCCAGCACCCCCGATAACACCAGGGCGCCGATCACGCCGACAAAAATCAAGGCGGGATGCAAGCGAAGGGTTTGCCCCATAATTTGAGGACGCAGCCAGATATTCTCGATTTGTTGAATAACCATAAAGATAATGAAAACGAGAATGGCAAAAATAATATTGGAAACATTAAGGTAGGAAGAACCAAAGATCAATGCGACCAGCACGGCAATGACTCCGCCGACAAGCGGACCAACAGATGGGATGATATCCAATATACCTGCCAGAATCCCCACTCCAATTGCTCCACGTAACCCGACTGCAGCCATGGAAACGGACGTCATCACAGCAATCAGCAAAGCCAGAATAAACTGTCCGCGCAGAAAGACGCCCCAAATGCGGCCGATTTCCTTTAGAAACCTGCGGACATCATCCTGATAATCCCGTGGCGCGAGGTTAACGATCCAATGGATCAGCCGTGCGCTATCTTTTAGAAAATAGTATGTGGCAACCAGAACGACCAGAAACCACGCCAAATTTGAAGATATTTCGCCCAACAGGTCAAATGCTCCGGTGGATGCCTGACGAATAAAATCCTGCAGGAACTGGTTGATATTTTGTATAAATTGGCTGGAAGGCGGCAGGGATATCGCTCCAAATACGGGCTGGCTCAGGAAAATTTCAACTTGCTTTTCAACAGCCAGCAAATCTATCGACAGTTTCAAAATCTGATTGACGGCAAGTGGAGCAATAATTGAAGGGACTGCGATCAATAATGCGAGAAAAATCAAATACACGATCAAAACCGAGGTCTCACGCCGTATCCGCCTGTAGGCTGCCAGTCTTTCAGCCAGT
Source organism: Anaerolineales bacterium (assembly GCA_014860805.1). Taxonomy (GTDB): domain Bacteria; phylum Chloroflexota; class Anaerolineae; order Anaerolineales; family Villigracilaceae; genus Villigracilis. The sequence goes on along the minus strand of JACZJB010000029.1, from coordinate 43,236 downwards.
GGATTAAGAACAAATGCGAGTAACGCAGAGATGACAAGCGGCCCAAGCAGGGGACGCGCGAAGTTAATGATCGCAATAATAGCCGCAAAAGCCAGTGCAAGGACTATATATTTTGTTGAAGGTGACCAGTGAGGGGACATGAGTATGAATTATCTCTCTAAAGTAATGGGCTGTAAATAAATTTCCATCTGATTAAAACCAAAATCCATTAGAAGTTGGTTAATAAAAACATCCCCGTCAAATTGACGGGGATGTTTTTATTGTTCGTTTTGATCCGCAGCATTGTTTGAAGCAGGTGACCCCGCTTTTCGCATCTGGTCTTCCTGAACCATGCGGACACCGTTGCTGACCTGACTGCTCAACTTCGCGATCTGATCCTGCAACTGCATCAGCGTATCAATGACGTAATTATCTGCATCCACGCGAGTGGCTTCGGCTTCGGCCCGCGCCTGGCTAACGATCTGCTCGGCACGGCGTTGGGCTTCCTGTACGATCATATCTTTCTGGACGTATTGATCGGCTTTATCGCGTGCAATTTGAAGAGTGCGATTCGCTTCTTCCTGCGCCTGAGCCATGACACGGTCTCGTTGAGCTACAACCTGCTGTGCCTTTTTCACCTCTTCAGGGATGGCAATTCGCATCTGGTCGATTAATTCCAGCATCTTGTCTTCATCCACAATGACGTTGTGCGTAAAAGGCACGGCTTTTGCGTCGTTGAAGAGTTCTTCCAATCGGTCGATGAGCTGCAGAATGTCCATAGGCTACTCGTTAAGTTAAAAGTGTATAACCAATTCTAGCACAGATTAATCACGAAGAGCATTCGGCGGAGATTGCTCTCCCATATTGATCACCTTTTCCTTCAATGCCTTTTCCACATACGACGGAACCATGCTGGAGACATCGCCGTTTAACGTTGCAATTTCACGAACTGTGGAAGAGGATAGGAAGGTATGCTGCTCGGCAGTAATAAGGGCAACAGTCTCGACCGCATCTTTCGCCAGGCGTTGATTGGCCAGCGCCATGCGGAACTCGAATTCAAAATCGGAGAATACCCGCAAGCCGCGCACGATCACCTGCGCATCGATCTGCTGCGCGAACTGAATCGTCAACCCGCTGTAGCCTGTCACCTTGACCTTGGGATTGCTCTTAAATGCTTCCGTCACCAACGAGATGCGTTCTTCAGGCGAGAACATCAAAGATTTCAACGGCTTGTCGTACACAGCCATGACAACTTCATCAAATAATTTCGATGCGCGCGAGGCAATGTCAATATGCCCGTAGTGGATCGGATCGAATGTTCCGGGGAACAAAGCTCTTACCATAGTAGTCTTATAGTCCTTCGTCTAGTGGTCTTTAGCCAAATAATCGTTTAGTCAGATGGTCGGCGTGCGGACTATCAAACTAATTAACTCACATCCCCTTTGCCGGCGCCCCAAAATCTTTCAAAGGCTTCGGCAAGCAGGGCATGTTCCGGTTGACTCAAGTCAGGATCGCGCTCGAACAAGGCTTGCGCCTGTTCACGAGCTTTTTCAATCAGCTTCACATCGGTGATGCTTGCCATCTTCAAGGTCGTGGCATACCCCGCCTGACGCGTTCCTAAAAATTCACCGGGACCGCGCAATTTCAAATCAAGATCGGCAAGTTCAAAACCGCTGTTGGTAACTGCCATCGCTTGCAGGCGTTCATTCTCAGTGGCGTCTTCATGCGTTGGGATCAGCAAACAAGTGGACTGTACGGAGCCGCGTCCCACACGTCCGCGCAATTGATGGAGCTGCGCCAGACCAAAACGATCCGCGCCTTCGATCAACATCACGGTTGAATTCGGCACATCCACACCCACTTCGATGACGGTGGTCGAAACAAGGATATCGAACTCCTTGTCACGGAATTTCAACATCACTTCATCTTTTTCGCCCGGCTTCATGCGTCCATGCAGCAAGCCAAGTGTCAAATCAGGAAACACCTGCTTTGATAGTGTTTCAAAATCATCCACTGCCGCGCGGGCATCGATCTTCTCACTTTCATCAATGAGCGGATAGACAATAAACGCCTGATTGCCGTTCTTGATCTGCCCGCGGATCAATGTGTACGCACGCTCCCGTTCCTGCGGACGAAGCACAAACGTGGTCACAGGCTGCCGTCCCTCAGGCATCACATCGATCACCGAAATATCGAGGTCGCCAAACACCGTCAATGCCAGCGAACGCGGAATCGGCGTAGCCGTCATCACCAGCAAGTGCGGATTTGTACCTTTGCTGCGAAGCTCGGCACGCTGTTCCACACCAAAACGGTGCTGTTCATCGATCACTACAAATTGCAGATCTTTGAAAAGGACATCCGGCTCGATGACCGCATGCGTGCCAATGACGATCTTGATCGAGCCTTCCTGCAAACCCTGACGGATCGCTTCTTTCTCACTTTCAGTTGTGTTGCCCACCAACAAGCGGATCTCACTCTGCTGCATCATGCCGCCATCCCCTGCCAGCAGGTTGATGAAGTTGCGATAATGCTGCTCCGCCAAAATGGAAGTCGGCGCCATGATCGCGGCTTGCGCCCCCCCACTGACAACGATGCTCGCGCCCAACGCCGCGACAACTGTCTTGCCTGAACCAACATCGCCTTGCACGAGTCTGTTCATGGGCTTGCCAGAGTCTAGATCTTTGCGAATGTCATCGAACGAGGTTAACTGGGCAGATGTCAACGTGAAGGGCAATGCTCCTAGTCGAGCGCCCAGCCACTCGTCCGAGACAGAGAAGCGGCGGCCATCCACCGATTTCCAATCCCGTTTCTGGCGCAGCACTCCCATTTGCAGGTAGAAGATCTCGTCAAACCCAAGGCGTTCACGAGCAAGCTGAAGACGCGCCTGTGAATCAGGGAAATGGACTTGTGTCAACGCCTCGCCAAGCGAAACGAGTTGAGCGGCACGGCGAATGGTTTCGGGAAGCGCATCCACAACGGCGGGCGCCCAATAGGTGATGACGCTGTTCATTTGATTGCGCAGCCACTTTTGCGTGATGCGCTCAGTCAGTGAATAAATGGGGACAATGCGGTTCGTGTGCAGGTTTTCAACTTCAACAGGTTCCCAATCGGGGCTATTCATCACAAGGCGCCCAAGGTATTGATCGATCTTGCCAGAGACGGAGATCGCCTCGCCTTCTTTGAAACGATTGGACAACCAGGGTTGGTTGAAATAAGAAATACGCAGCGAACCTGTGCCATCACCAATGATGACTTCGATCATAGAAGATTTTCCGCCGCGAATGGGACGGGTATGCACGCTCTGCACGGTTCCAAGTACAGTGACTACATCGTTGTACATGAGGGACTGAATCGGTTTGAGCTGGCTGTAATCTTCATAACGGCGCGGAAAGTAATACAACATGTCGCCGAGCGTTTGCAAGCCAAGCTTTTCAAGTGCTTCTGCGTTGCGCGGACCCACGCCTTGCAGCACGGTCAACGCGGCGCCCAACGCAGCAGGCGTTTGGCTATGCTTTGCTCCCACCACGGCTTCGGAACGTGGCGGCGGGTTTTGGCGCGGCTTCTGCTGCTGCTGAGCAGGGCGCGGAGCGGACTCCTGACGGCTTTCAGATTTTGTCTCTTGCGCAGGCGGCTTCTGCTGTTGTGGTTGTTGAGCCTGTTTCGGTTTTTGTCCCGCTTCGGGGTAGGTCTCACCGATGCGTTTCCACAACCCTTTGAGCGATTCAGCCCTTCCATCAGGGCTGATCTTTTCATAAGAGCGCAAACGCGATACGACAGCCTGGATCACCTCTTCGGTGATTCCATCTGCGCGGGCTTCCCCTTCCCAGTAATCCAGCATTTTGGCAAGTCCGCCGATGATGGCGGTATTTTGATATTTATTCTCGTGTTCGAGGCGAAAAAATTTACGAAGTTTTTCCAGAGATGGTTGCATTATTCAATTTTATCATGGGGAGGGACGGGGAAATCTGTTTTAAAAGGGAGAATGTGGAATTAGATAATCGTAAACGATTACAGCATAAGTGTTTTTCTCCCATCACAAAGGTATAATTTGGCTATGACGAGTATCAAAGATGTAGCTAAAGCCGCCGGGGTATCCACCGCGACAGTTTCACGGGTTCTAGCCAACAATGCCCCCATCAAAACTGAAACTCGCAAGCGAGTGCTCGAAGCCGTTGCACAGCTCAATTACCGTCCCAATTTAATCGCCCGCAGTTTACGCGCCCAAAAAAGCGCCAAGATCGGATTGGTAGTTTCTGATATTCGCAACCCATTTTTTACCGCCATTGGCCGAGCCGTAGAGGATGCCTCGTACGAGCAAGGCTACTCTGTGCTAATGTGCAACACAGATGAAAACCCTGAAAAAGAAGAACTCTACTTGAACCTGCTGCACGATGAAAACGCGGCAGGCGTGATCTTTTCCCCTACCCAGCAGTTCAGTCTGGCATCCAGCACCTACAAGACAAAGATGCCGTTTGTAATCATCGACCGCGCCGTGGAAAGCAAAGAGACTGACATGGTTCTGCTCGATAATATCTCTGCCGCGTATGACCTCACCGTCCACTTGCTTGAAAATGGATATCGCAAACTGGCGGGTCTATTCGGCGATGTAAGCACCACAGGTCAAGAGCGCAGCCGCGGATTTCACAAGGCGCTCAAAGATTATCAACTCAACCCAGTTGCAGCTTATTTTGTCTCCCCAAGAATTCAACAAGGATATGATGCAACCCTCAGCTTGCTGAATGGACCCGACCATCCCGATGCGATCCTAACAAGTAATAGTTTGTTAACGGCAGGCGCGCTTCAAGCCCTGCGTGACAAAAAAGTATCCATCCCCAATGAAATGGCGTTGGCAGGTTTTGATGAAACCACCTGGGGCGAATTGGTGGATCCACCCATCACGGTTATGGCGCAGCCAACGGAAGAGATCGGACGCACCGCCACGGAGTTACTATTCCAGCGCATTCGGGAGCCGTCCCGCTCGCCAAAAACCATAATTTTGAACGGCACGCTGATGGTCAGAGGATCAAGCGCGAAAAGATAATCACCGCCTTGTTGCAAGATTGCATGATTGTTCGTCCAATTACGAATTACGATATAATCTCACTCAATGACCGAAGGCGCACTCCTCAACGACAGATATCAACTCCTCGAACAACTCGGCTCTGGGGGCATGGCCGATGTCTATCGCGCACGCGATCTCATGCTGGATCGCTATGTTGCCATTAAAGTCCTGCGCAAGGACTTTTCAAATAATCCTGAATTCCAAAACCAATTTAAATTGGAAGCGCGTGCCGCCGCGAATCTTTCGCATCCCAACATCGTCACCGTACATGATTTTGGCTTTGCCGACAACCTGCTCTACATCGTCATGGAATACATCCCTGGCAAGGACCTGAAACATCTCATCCGCGACAAGGGACGTTTTTCCGTGCAGGACGGCATTCCCCTCCTCGTACAAGCTTGCGCAGGCATCGGTTATGCCCACCGCGCGGGTCTTGTTCACTGCGATGTCAAACCGCACAACATGCTTGTCTCGAACGATGGCCGCCTCAAAGTTACAGACTTTGGCATTGCGCGCGCGCTCGCATCCATCGCCACCGGCGAACGCACCGACGTTGTTTGGGGTTCGCCTCTCTACTTTGCGCCTGAGCAAGCCGCAGGTGAGCCACCCTCGCCTGCTTCTGATGTTTATTCCCTGGGCGTGGTCATGTACGAATTGTTGAGCGGCACGCCACCCTTCACTGCATCCACCGCAGACGAACTCGCTCGTTTGCACATCTCTGCCCGCCCGATTCCCATCCGGGAATACATTCCGGATATTCCGGTCGCGCTTGAAGAGATCATCACCAAAGTCCTCTCAAAGGAGCCCGCCGCCCGCTACCGCACCGCCGATCAACTTGGGCGCGTTCTTCTCAAGTTTGGCACATTGACAGACCTGCAATCGCAGGCAGCAAAAGAACCACCATCGCAGCCTGTCATTACGCTCAAGCCAGATGTTGCAGAGCGGCTTACCGGCAAGGGACGAAGTCAGACCGTTGAGCAGGAACCTGTTCCTCCTTCGTATTATCCACCCCAACAAGCGCCTCAAGCCGTACCCGAGCCAGCCACTACAACGGATGCAATGGATGCCATCGAAGAAATTGACTGGGTCTCCGTTGGACTTGGTTTGATGGCTGTTTTGGCAGTTGGCGGACTCATCCCATTCTGGTTGATGGTCTATCTCACATTCAATCCCCCCGTTCGATAATTTAAAACCTGACAAGTCTTAAAAGACTTGTCAGGTTTTAAGAACCCTCATGCAAAAATATTTCCTCTCCCCTTCCATTATCGCCTCAGACTTTACCCGCCTGACAGAAGAAATCCGCGCCTGCGAATCCGCCGGTGCCGATTGGCTCCACATGGATATCATGGATGGACATTTCGTCCCGACCATCACCATCGGTCCGCTCTTCGTGGAAGCCTGCAAACGCGCATCCAAACTTCCGCTGGATGTGCACCTCATGATCTCTGAGCCTGAAAAATATATCGAAGATTTTGCAAAAGCAGGAGCAAGCAACATCACCGTTCATGTCGAAACCTGCCCCGACCTGCCGAAAGTCGTCAAGAAAATCCAATCTCTTGGGTGCAAGGCTGGGATCACCCTTAATCCAGCCACTCCCGCTTCCGCGTTGGATTCAGCCTTGCCATTGGCTGACCTTGTTTTGGTAATGAGCGTAAAACCCGGCTATTCAGGTCAGACCTTTATGCCAGAAATGATCTCCAAAGTGGAAGAGATCCGCAACAAACTGAACGCACTTCGCTCGTCTGCGCACCTCGAAGTGGACGGCGGTATTAACCTTGATACACTTCCGTTAATGAAGAAAGCCGGCGCCAACGCATTCGTCACCGGCAATGCCGCCTTCAAACATCCCCAAGGAACCGCAGCAGGGGTGAAGGCGTTGAAAGAACTCGCATCATCCCCAACGCTTTAAAACAAAAATCACGGCGTTATACGCCGTGACCTTTGAGACGAATGGAAGAACGAACCTACGCCGCTGATTTACCGAGAGTTTTGATGCACTTGGCGCACAGCGTCTTCTTGACCAAACGACCCTTCTCCATCACCGAAACCTTCTGGAGGTTGGGTTTGAACGTACGGTTGGTTGCACGTTGAGAAAAAGAGCGGTTATGTCCAAAAGTGGTTGCCTTGCCGCAGTTGTTACACTTAGCCATTTGATGAGATTCCTTTCCTTACAATGATTCCTGAACAATAGCCTCTTTTTGGAGGCAGGGCATTTTACCATACAACGCAACCAACTTCAAGTTAAGCTGTTAAAATAGGAACGGGCAAGTCTACTCTGGAACTGGGTGCCCAACAGCAAAGCAAATACCCAGACATAATAGAAAAGATATCGAGGAATCTATGGGCGAAGACACAACATCTCTGGGCGGGATCCATATCTCGCCAAATGCAGTGGCAACAATTGCATATTTTGCCACGCTGGAATCATACGGCGTGGTGGGACTGGCACCGAAAAACCTGGCTGACGGGATCGTATCCAGCATCACGCGCGAACCTTCACGTGGAATTTCCGTCCATTACAAGGGTGACGAGATCAACATTGACATCAACATCATCGTTGAATATGGCACGCGCATCAATTCTGTTGCAGAAAGCGTGGCAAATACCGTGCGTTTCCATGTGGAAAAAGCACTGGGGCTGCGCGTAACTTCGGTCAATGTGCATGTAGCGGGCTTGCGCATCAGTGACACTGATTAGGAGACCTGTGATTCATGGCTATCGATTCCGCTCGCGTTGAAACGCTCCGCAAGAAGCCCATTGATGGACAGGCATTTAAACGCCTGATCGATGCAGGTGTGACCTGGCTCCGCACCAACAAGGATGTTGTCAATGCTTTAAATGTGTTTCCCGTACCGGACGGTGATACAGGCACAAACATGACTTTGACCCTGCAAGCCGCATGGAATGAGATTAAGGATTTGGGAACGCGCAATCTCAGTGAGATGGCGGCGGCGGTTTCCAAAGGGGCGTTGATGGGAGCGCGCGGCAACTCCGGCGTAATCACCAGCCAGATTCTGCGCGGATTTTCGCGCGGCGTGCACGAGAAGGCTGTGCTGGACAAGGAGACTCTTGTCAAGGCATTTGGCGAGGCGCGGGATACGGCTTATAAGGGTGTTGTCCGCCCTGTGGAAGGGACGATCTTAACCGTCATTAAAGAAGTTGCTCTCGCAACAGAAGCAGCTTTAGGGTCCGCGAAAGATGCGTTTGAGATTCTCGAAGTGGCAGTCAAGGCGGCGGATGAAGCAGTCAAAAAGACGCCTGAGCTTCTTCCAGTCTTAAAGCAGGCGGGCGTAGTGGATTCGGGCGGCAAAGGATTGTTCTTTATCCTTGAAGGGATGCTGCGTCATGTTTATGGCGAGTCGCTGGAGACACCGACAATGAAGGTGCAAGCCATGTCCGCGATGGATTTGCAGGGCGCGATGGAAGAAGTGGAAGAGGGGCAGGACTATGAAGTGGTTGTGGATTTCGTGCCGAAAGGCGAACTTGACCTAGGTTCATTCTATGGCAAGCTCGAAGAGATGGGCACTTCCATTCAGGTGGGAGAGGGCGAGGGAATGTATCGCATGCACATCCACGTGCCGACCGAGAACCGTTATGTCCCAATTGATTACATCATGGGGATTGGCACGGTCACGAAAGTTGCGATTGAAAACCTGCTGGCGCAAATGGACGATATTCAAAAGTCTTCGCAAATCAGTTTCGCGAAGGTGGAACCCGGCAATATTGCAGTAGTAGTGGTTTCGCCGGGCGCCGGCTTGAGCCGTATTTTTGCAAGTTTGGGTGTGGCGGCGGTTGTATCAGGCGGGCAGACCATGAACCCATCCACACAGGATATTTTGAGTTCGTTCGAGAACCTGCCCACCGACAAGGTCATCATTCTTCCAAATAACAAGAATATTATTATGGCGGCGAACCAGGCGAAAGACGTGACGGTGAAGCAGGTGCAGGTGGTGCCGACTCGTACCGTTCCACAGGGGCTTGCCGCCATGCTCTCGCTCATCCCAGACGGGGATGTGGAAGCGGTTGCCCAGAAAATGACCAAAGCGATCAGCGGTGTGAAAACCGGTGAGATTACCGTTGCCACCCGTTCTGTTGAGATTGACGGCGTGGTCGTCAAAGACGGCCAGGTGATCGCCCTATTAGACGGCAAGCTTGTCGTCTCTGCTGAAACCGTGGAACAGGGCGTGATGGATTTGCTTGAAAAAGCCGAAGCCGCAGAGCATGAAATCGTCACCCTCTTTTACGGCGAAGGCATGTCGCATGCTGAAGCCAACCGCATCGCGGATGTGATCCGCACGAAATACTCCTCCCTTGAAGTGGAAGTGCAGGAAGGCGCACAGCCGCACTATCAGTTCATCATTTCGATTGAGTAAAAAAACAAAAAGAGACGGTCACCTTGAAGGTGACCGTCTCTTTTTGTTTCGGACTACTTTGTCCTGTAATTCATTCGAATTAACCCATACGCCGCCTTTGCCAGTTCGACCCCAGCCACAATGATGACAATCACCAAAGCGATCGAGAAGGAAATATTGAAGATTTTCATCAGCAGTTCGCCGTTGACGGAACTATCAGGGAAGTTTTTGAAAGACTCCGCCGTGAAGCCGACGATGTTTGGCGTGCGCAGGATGACGACCGTCAATGCGATACTGGCTGCTTCAATAATGATCTTGGCCACTCGAGTGACGGAGGTCCACAAGGCGCTGCGGAGCAGGTAAATATCCAGCACGATTTCAGCGAAGAAGATCGCATTGATCCACGGGATGAACTTAAAGAACGCATCCGAGAACATGGGGATAAAGAATGTATCACCTTCCTTGAATACGAACATCCCTAAAATCTCAGGATACAAATTCAGGATGGCAAGCCCCACGAAAGTAAAGACGATCTCCGCGATCAATTCGCCGCGCTTCACGGTATCCGGGTCGGGTTCATTGGCAAGAGAGGCGGGATCCCACTCTTCATCTGTTTTCAAGGCATTGATCTGCGCATCGGGCAGCACACGCTCAAGAATGGCAAAGACCAGCACGATATTGCCAAATGCCGCGATTGCCGCAGAGACGATGCCGCCCAATCCCTTGCCGATGATGTTCACGAACTCCGCGCCCATGAAGGGAGTATCGGTCACGGCGCGGATGCCCATTAAGATCAGCAGCACCGTCACAAGCACAGTGATGACGATCTTCAACACCATCAGAAAGAACGGGAAAAGCCTCGGGCCGATCAAATAGGGCTGCGGGTTGTAGGTAGCGGCGACCGTTTGAGGCGAGCCGTATTCCTTCAGCAACTCGATCTCCATCGCTTCATCGCGCATGCGTCCCGTGGTGGAGGCGCGGTCTTCCAACATATCTTCCAGCGTGGAGCGCAATTCCTTTTCAATATCCTCACGCCCTTTCAAGAGCGGCAGGTTTTTGCCGACTTCGGCAACGTAACGGTCAATTAAGTTCATGGTTTTTCCTTTCCTTATGCCAGCATCTTATCCATTACAGACACAATGCCAGCCCATTCTTTTTTCATCTTCGGGAGAATCTTCTTTCCCTCCGCGCTGATGATGTAGTAACGGCGCGGGCGCGCCTCTTCCAATTTCCAAACCGATACCAACAACCCCTGCGCTTCCAGCCTGCGCAAGAGCGGATACAAGGTTCCCTGATCCACTTCCAGGCCCAGGTCGGAAAGCTGTTTGAGCAGGGAGTAGCCGTATTGTTCGGTTCCCAATTGGCTGAGCGCCGCAAGGGTGATCACCCCGCGCCTCAATTCCAGTACAACGTTTTCGAGCGATTCAGTGTTTGCCATATTTCAACCTTTACCGCATTATACTGTGTGAAGCACAGTATGTCAAGGGGAAAGTATAGGATAGATGTCTTGCGGGGACGATGTACGAAAAGGGTTTTTAACCCGACGAAGTAACCTTTCTCGCTGTGCTTGAGATTGCTTTGTCGCAAGGAACAAGAACGCTCCTCGCAATGACATAGTCTTTATGTTAAACTTTGCGTATGAAAATCGGGATTGTCACAGACTCAACTGCCGACCTGCCTGCCTACTTAATCGAACAACATGAGATCAAGGTTGTACCGACCATCCTTGTTTTGGAGGGAAAAGAATATGCAGACGGGACCGGTATTTCCCGCGAAGAATTTTATAACCGCCTGCCCTCGCTTCAAACCCCGCCGACAACTGCCGCCCCTTCCATTGGAGATTTTGCCACGCCGTATGAGACTCTGCTCTCTGGCGGCTGTGAGCATATCATCTCCATCCACGCCGCATCGCAATTGACCACCATCATCAACGTGGCGCGCCAGGCTGCAAAAGAATTTCCAGATAGAGTCACCTGCATTGACAGCGGGTCGCTATCCCTGGGACTTGGCTTCCAGGTGTTGGCTGCTGCCGAGGAAGCAGACTCAGGTTTACGGTCCGCATTGGAGGCGGTTGAGTCGACAAAGAAAAGGTTACAAGTCTCAGCCGCGCTGGACACGATGGAATATCTCAAGCGCAGTGGACGAGTCCCAGCCGCGATTGCCGCACTCGGTGGATTGTTGTCCGTTAAACCGATGATCGAGTTGAAGGATGGGGAAGTGAAAGCCATTGGCGCGGTGCGCACCACAAAGCAGGCGGATGAACGCATGTTGAAGTTCCTGCTTGAGATCGGCGACATGGAACGCCTGGCTGTGCTGCATACCAATGCCGAACCGCGCGCCAATCAATTGCTTAATGAATTGATGAACCGCGCCCGAAAATCCATCCCCCGTGATATTTTGTTTGTCAATGTCACCGCAGTGATCGGGACGCATTTAGGTCCGAACGGTTTGGGGTTTGCGGCAGTAAAGAAGGGCTAAAGCCCCTTGCAACAAACTCAACAAACGTGATCAAAAGGGGGTTGAACATTGGGGTTTCGACCTTTTATGTCGTACACCTCTTTGAGAAATTGTCGATAATATTCCCATAAGTCCGGGCGGCGCAAATCAAACAATTCAAATAGGCGTTGACCGTAATGCTCCCAGATGTGCCTATGAGTTCGAAGCATTTGTTCCGGTTGACCTCCGACTTTCTCCACTAACGATTTAGTTAGTTCAGCTTCACGAATTCGTTTTAACAATCGCGGCCAGCCTTTATGATTAGCTGTCTCAGAAGGAGATAATCCATCTAAAAAATTAAGTATTTCGCCCCCTCCCCACAGACCATGCCAACAATAGCATTCCTCTCCTTTCCATATCATGGATCCTTTATTATTTAAGGCGTGCAACCTGCCATAATAAATACGAATGGTATAAGTCAATGATTGATGAGGAGGCTCCCATCCATCGAATTTGATTTGAAACCTGCACCACTGGGAATCATATATGACAGAGGGAACTTTTGAATCACTCAACTCATTCAATCGTACGCTCTCCTGGAATCTCCACCTTTCCAAATCCAAATAGGTTTGTGACAGACATGTAATTTCCAGACAAAGCTCGTTCATGTCTCGCATATTAATTACTCCTGATTTCTCAGCAAATCAAGGTTTGATTAAAGCCTCATCAAAACCTTTGACACTGGCGTGCATCCGTTTACACACTAATCAATACTGGCAGGCTCTGCCTTGATCAGTTGGAGGAAAAAATAAAGATCGTTAAGTAAAGATATTAATTCTTTTCCAATAGCACTACGCTCTAAAGATGAGCTGTCCGTTACCATTCTGAAAATTCCGAATTTGTCCTTGCTCAGTTTATCCAAATCCAAAGGCTGGCTGGTCAATATTTTCTCGATATCTATAAGGACGCTCACCAAATCTCTTTTATAGGGTATATGTTCTGGATAGTTTTCCATCTTCTTTCTAAGTTCGACAATTTTTTTAAATAATTCGTTAGTCATCAAAACTTGTTTTTCATTAGCATCCATAGAATCTCCATTTATGGTTCCAAGAGATAAGCTCTTATTAACACACCATCATCAGGAACAAAGATTTTAAAGCGTCCTCCTATTGCGAATGCTCCAGACCACTCTAATTGGCGATGAAATTCCCGAGCATATTTTCCCTTACAATACTTAGGCACAGATTCTTGTTTGGACATCACCTATTAATCTCGGAGTTTACTTGAGGCGATACCGCGAAAGCGTATCTTCTTTTATGTAGGCATCCAGCTCGGGCTTCCATTGAGAAATCTCAGCTTGATCCTGAAACATCTCAACGAGTTGTTCAAATAATGGAACAACTTTATCGGCAAGTTCAGAAAGATCAGAGATTAATCGTTCTTTGTAAGGCAAAGGTGTTCCTGCCTGATTTAATTTCCCCATAGCTTGACGAATCGGCGTCTTCTTTAGATATGATGTTATGCATCCCAAATCTACCCATTCATCCATTTCCCAATCTGATGATCTAGCAAGCATTCCAGCGCTAATTTCCGCCCCCCAATGAAACCCCAACTTACAATTACTCGATTCGTAACCAATTGAGCAACTATCTTGGATTCCCCCGCGCGCTTCATGTTCTTGATAAACGATTCTAAAGCCATGTTTGTTTAGCAAGTTTCTGAAATTACTTTTTTGAATTATTTCAAGCAGTTCATCTAGCGACATTTGATCTCCTAACTTGCTATTCCCCACCAGAATATACCCGTAATTTTCTTCATTTTTAAGAGCCTCAAAGAGAAAAAGAAAGACTTACTTCTATTTTTTCAATTCAGGCGATAAGAAAAACAGGTAATAAACCAGAAGAGAAGGAAGCCCTAGAATCGTGGAACTCAGCACAGAGGCAAGGTCATGTTTAATACTGCCAACAAACAACAAGCCAGTACTAAGTATCCAGCCTAATACACCTGTCCAAATATAAGTTGGAACTGCCGATTTCAAAAAACCACGGTTTAATAGGTTTGCAAAAAGCATACCACCTGTTAGATAAGAAGGAAGTTGATATCCGAACAAAGGGATACAAAGCATTTGCATTTCAAAAACAGACACTGGAGAATAATATATTCCTTTCGTGTTTATCGTTTCAAAATAATTGAATATTACAAACAGCAATGGAGTGATAAGGGAGCCGAGAATTATCGAGATACTTACTCTCTTAGCAACTACATAATATCTCATCTTAACTTATCCTCCATCCATAGACGGATAATTGGTGTTTTTTGTTTTTCCAACAATAAACATAAAAGCAGCAACATAACAGATTTCCACTGCCACAGCTACTATATAGTCTACCAGGCCAAGTGGGGATGGCAACGGGATAGGCCAAAAATTTTTCGATAAAGATCAAGGGAGGGGTGCATGTAGCAACTTGCCAAATATTGGTCTTATTGTTTTTGCCAGAATCTTAAGTGAGCCATGCACTTGTTCGTAATATTTTTTCTCCCTTAACTCACTATAATCAACGTGAACATCAAGGGAATTTAATGCTTTTTCCACAGGTATCCAATTTCCCAATGGCCCGTCAAATTCCAAGCTGGTACCAATAAATACGCCCCATCGAGGCGCTAATTCTCGTTCAAACTTAATTCTCAGCCCACAGCTATTTGATGTTAATCCAATACAATAATGATCCCTGCGAAACTCCTTTCTATAAGTGATCTTATAATCAAATTCAGTAAATAAAAAACCGAAATCTTCCATCACAAATCCTATTTCATCTTGGAATGTATTCATCTTATCTCCTCAAGTCAAGGTATTTTTCTTACCCATGAATTTCCAACTAATTCAAAACTGTTTTGAGCATTTTTGTGCATCCAGATTATTTCTTTATATCCAAATTTCGGAATGTCATCAAACAGAACATCTGCGTAGCCAACAAAGAAGACCGACTTCACGTCGGTCTTCTTCTACGTACATCCCTACCCCGTCGTGGACGCTTTGCGCGTGGGGGTCTTACGCTCGCTCAGACGTGTGCCGCCGACCATTTCATATTGCGAAGAGTCGTCGCCATAGATACCTTTGACACTGGCGCGCACCAGTTTACACACTAATCAATACTGGTAGGCTCTCCCTTGGTTGTTTGGAGAAAAAGATAAAGCTCATTAAGCAAAGACATTAATTCTTTTCCGATAGCGCTACGCTCTAAAGATGAGCTATCCGTTACCATTCTGAAAATTCCGAATTTGTCCTTGCTCAGTTTGTCTAAATCTAAAGGTTGACTAGACAATATTTTTTCAATATCTACAAGGATTCTCACCAAATCTCTTTTATAGGGCATATGCTCTGGATGATTTTCCATCCTCTTTCTAAGTTTGACAATTTTTTTTAATAATTCGTTAGTTATCAAAACTTGTTTTTCATTAGCATCCATATAATCTCCATTTATGGTTCCAAGAGAGGAACTCTCATTAGTACACTATCATCAGGAATAAAGATTTGAAAGCCTCCTCCTATTGCGAATGCTCCAGACCACTCTGCTGATGTTTGTTCAGCAACTTTCCCAACTAACACAGTAGTATTATTTGGAATTACGAACTGAGTTACACCATATGCATAGTTTTCCTTTGGAAGAGCAAGAACGGCTCTTGCCTCTTCAGGAGAATGGTTTGGGTTTAAAGTTGTCCAGCGCCCACTTTCCGCGTCTATGTCACTCCAATATCTATAAACACTTACATTTTCATCAAGAGTTATTGCTATAGGATCTCCATCAAAACCAGATTTTACATCATCCTGAAAGTATTCAGGGACATATTTTGTCCAATCATCAGCAGCAGAATGACCTTTTTGCAGAAATTCAACTACTTCATCTCGATGAGAAAGAGCATCTTCACCTAATTCAGTCACCAATGAATTGCCAGGAGCACCACCATCCATTTGCTCCAGTTGTAATTCAATGGCGGTCTCCCCCGCTTGAGGATTGCCTGTGGCTGTTTCAACTGCTAACTTTAAAACCAATGATGATTCTTCTAATGTATCAACTACGTTAAGCAATGTGCCTGCATTTGCGCAAAGCGTGGGATTCGACACACATGTTCCTGCGATTGCATTACCGGCAAAAACCGTCGCCTGAGTCAACAATCCACCCGCAACAAACAGCCCTACCCCGCTTACCACTGCTGCTGTAATGGCCGCAGCCTGTACATTTTCCCAAATATTCGTTATTGGAGGACGATCATAGTGGAGGTTAAGAGCAAGTGTCCCTGCCGCAACAGTAGCGCCAGCAGTTAGCGCGGCAACCCCAGCAGCAGCAAGTAATACTGGTAAAGTAACCGTTCCCACAATTGCTAATGTGACAGCAATTGCCGCCAAACCCACAATCACTCCTACCCCCATGGAGGCATCTGGTTGATTTTTATCCACCCAGTCGATTGCTTTTTCCAATAGCGATGGTTTCCCTATTTCCTTTGCCTTCCCTGCCTTCCTACCCTCATAATAAGCGGATAATCCCGCCTGCAATTCAGCTTTCTTCTGCAGTTCTGCCTTGCGCTGCTCATACTGATACACGGGGTTGAGTTTCTTCAACCAGTTCGTTTCCTCATCCTCCAGCTTCTGGCTGGGGATGTAGACAACTTCTTTTCCGTTAGCTTTCTCATTCAATAACGCCTGTGACTCGCCTACAATACGCTTCTGCCGCATCATCTTTTCGTAGGCTCTCTGCCCGGGGGTCTGCTTTCCACTCCCGCCTTCCTTCTCTTGTGCTGCAGCTTCGGCTCGTTTTCTGGCTTCCTCTTCTTCACGGCGGCGTTGCCATTCAGCCAAGGTTGCTCCAAGGGTAGCAATTGCAACAGCGCCCCAAAGAATATTGGAATTTGTGATCGGCGTACTCGTAGATTGATTCCCCTGCATAAAACCAGATTTCACATATTCTGTTTCACGGTGATGGGCGATTATCCCACCTGTGGAAATGAAGTTCGATTCCTCGCCTATTGCCCCATTATTCGTCCCGCCAAAAGTCGAATCAGATAATACTGGAGGGTCTGCGAACTCATTACTTGGTACCGCCTTGACAGGTAGAATAAAAGGCGGGATGATTTGCAAAAAGCTTAGGGCATCAACCTTCACAATTGCACTCTGCATCGTTTCATTGCCTGCCGCATCAGAAACTTTCAGGGTAATAAAATAATCACCCGCTTTCGCTTTTATTCCATCAGCAAATACGCCATCCCACAAAATTTCACCGCGGAATTTTTCCCCGCTGATAATTTCCTGCCAGGTCAATTTTTTATATTTTTCATCATCATCTTCTATTACATGACGATTAATCCATAATCCACTCACCTGTCTGGAACGGATAACTGGGTCTTCCAAATCGAAGTATAAGGTCTCGCCCAGTTTTAACTCCCCAGCCATAGCAATGGCCGGAAATACAGTATCTATTTTGATCTGCTGAGGTGGAATTTGGGTAACATTGCCTGCATTGTCAGTAACACGATATTGGTAACTATGAATACCATCCGAGAAAAATAAGGGCTCATTGACTGCCGCCCACGGCGCACCATCCGTAGCTACCTCAAGAGTGGCAATTCCCGATGTCACATCGTCTGCAATAGGTGTTACAGTTGCGTTAGAAACAAACCAATCATTTTTTCCGCTTGTACCATTGATCTTCAAACTAATCACGGGTGTAGTGGTATCCACCTTGATTTCCTGTATCACAGTCTGTGTTAGGTTGCCCGCGTTATCCATTGCGCGGAATTGAATACTGTGAATGCCATCTGTAAAAGCCAAGGCCTCCCCACTAACCGCTGATATCCATGGTCCGCCATCCACTGCCGCTTCCAAAGAAGCTATGCCTGAGCCCAAATCACTTGCAGAAGGTGTCACAGTCAAATTTGAAACATACCAATTATTCAATCCCATTGAACCCGAAAGAGAAACATCCACAACGGGAGTGACGGTATCAATACTGAAGGTTTGTATACTCTGAGTTACATGCCCTGCATTATCCCTGGCAACAAGAGTGATGGTATGGATTCCATCAGACAACACAATCGGATTTGTGTAAGGAATCTGCGACCCGGCATCAACAGTCATAGTTGTAGAAGCAATCCCAGAGACAAAATCACTCGTCCCAACAGTAAAAGTTATATCTGACCTGTACCAGCCATTGGTTCCTGTCACACCGCTGACTGAACCCTCGAGTTGCGGTGTGGAGGAATCCAATAGATAGGTCGTAGTCCCGCTGCTTGCTAGTCCAGTGGCTGCTGCATCTACTCTATAACTTATGCTGCCGGCACCTTCGGGGAGTGGGATAGAACACGTTGTATTTCCAACGGGACAAATGAAGGGTGTCCCATTTACATCCCCGCTGATGATGATTTGCGAACCTTGCGGGTCAGAAGCTGAGAGGTCAAGGCTAAGATTACCAATACACCAGCCGTTATTCCCATATTGACTACAGGTTAGAACATGCGAGATTGCTGGAGATTGATTAGCAGGTGGTTCTACATCGCATTCTGGGTCGCACTCCGTTGCATAGGCCATACAACAGCCAATATCCCAGGGTTTTGAGCCACAAGGGTTAGGATCCCAATCTACACACACTTTAATCTGGCATTGATTGGGACAACCAGCCTCAACTTCTGGAACCGCCAAAATAAGACTGGGACTGGCCGCATATTCAAGAAGAGTTGGTTTTTCTTTTCTAGCGGACTCCTTTGGAGTTTTTGCAACCGGTGCAAACCAAACAATGGCCACAATTAAAATGGCAAGAAAGATGTGAATTGGATTGATGAAGTCTTTTTTGTTAAAAGGCATAATTATTTTCCCTCCCATTTGTGATTTTTTGCATTTTACCTTGACTCTCTTTATTTTTCCTTTACAGCTTTGTTAAGAATCGTATATAGGAAAAAAATAGAATCTAGACGCAATGAATATATTATATGGATCCCGTTTCACTCTTCCCGAATCCCCTCAGGTATAATCCCCCCATGCGCAAGGGACTTTTACTCTACAATCCAACAGCGGGGCGGTACCCCGTGGGGCGTTTTGTGCGCGGCATCATTCATCCGCTCAAAGAGGCGGGTTGGAACCTGGATATCGCAGAGACGTTAAGCGGCACACATGCCACCCAAACCGCCCACCTTGCCGCGCAGGAGAAATATGACGCAGTCTTTGCCATCGGCGGCGATGGGACGGTTGGGCAGGTCGCCAGCGGATTGGTCCACACCGAAACGGCATTGGCGGTTCTGCCTGCTGGCACCACCAACGTCTGGGCAATCGAGCAGGGACAAAAACCCTTTAGCTGGCTGCAATGGGGAGCGCTGCGCGAGAATGCAAGGATCCTTGCGAACGTCCAGCCGCAATATGTGGATGTAGGCATCTGCAACGGGCGTCCCTTTTTGTTGTGGGCAGGCATCGGCCTGGATGCAGAAACCATCCGCAAGATCGAACCGCGCCACCGCATCTTCAAACATCTTTCCGTCCCGCACTTTTTCGCCACCACCGTTTGGGAAGCCACCTTCTGGCACGGGCTGGACCTGCGCGTCTATGCAGACGGTCAACTGGTGGAAGGGCATTATCTTGTCGCCGTTGCCACGAACATTCGCCACTATGCGGGCGGCATGTCGGTCATTTCACCAGACGCCCTGCTCGATGACGGTGAAATGGATATGTGGCTGTTGAGCGGCGACAGCGTGGCAGATGCGTTTCGTCATTTCTTTGAACTTGTCTCTGGCCGCCACCTCACCTCAGACTACGCCCGCCGCCTGCCCTTCCGCAGGGCGCGCATCGAGTCCGACGCGAACTTCTCCATTCAGGTGGATGGCGACCCCGTCCTCGGCGGCAACACTGCCGAGATCAGCATTCAGCACCGCGCGCTCAAAGTGCTGATGCCCGAAAACGCTTTACAATTGTTGAAAGACCCAAAGAGATGATATGAACCTACGACCCTACCTGACCCGCGTCGTGATCTACGGCGCTCTGGGATTCGCCGCCATCCTGCTCCTCACCTCCCTCGTCGTCATCGGCTGGACAAGTCCGCGCTTCTCTCCTGAAGTTGGGTTTGCTCCTGCCGACCTGACCATGATCCCCGCCCCGACTCACACGCCCAACGTAACGGCTGTCCCGACCAACGATCCGTCCATCACGCCCACGCCCGACCTGACCGCCATCAATGTAGGCGGTTATGTGCAGATCAGCGGAACGGAAGGGGAAGGATTAAGAATCCGCCTGGCGCCCGGCTTGAACGGCGAGACAGTTTTCCGCGGGGAAGAAGCGGAAGTCTTCGTTGTAAAAGACGGTCCCCAATCCGCAGACGGTTACACCTGGTGGTATCTCGTCGCTCCGTATGATGAAACCCGCGCTGGCTGGGCTGCAGCAGATTTTCTGGCGGTCATCCCATCCCCGTAACATAACTAATAGATCCTAAAGGTTTTTGAAACCTTTAGGATCTCCATATTTGGAGAAAATAATCATGGCTGAAAAACCAACCGGCGTAACTGCCAACAAAAGCAAGCGTGAATTTACCGTCACATGGGACAGCGGGCATACCAGCGTTTATCCGTTTGGGCTGCTGCGCGCTGCCTGTCCCTGTGCCCAATGCCGCGGCGGACATGAAAACATGAAGTCCGAACCCGATGCGGATGTATTCAGCAGACAAATGGAAGATAGCCCTTCCACGAGGATCTCGAACATCGTGGCAACAGGCTCTTATGCGTTGACCATCGTCTGGGAGGATGGTCACGATTATGGGATCTATAACTGGCATTACTTGCGGGCTTTGTGTCCTTGTGACGAGTGCCGCGCGGGAAAGAAGTAAATAAAAAGAGACTGGTTTCAACCAGTCTCTTTTTGATTCAGCATTCTTATGGTGTCGGCGTCGGTGTTCGGGTCGGCGTCTTTGCCGGTGTTTGGGTGCGGGCGGGGGTTGCGCTGACACGCGGCGATGGCGTTAACGTCCACATGGTGGGGGTAACCGTTGCGGGTACCAATTTTTTGAGGTGGGCTTCCGCTTCATCGCGCATTTCAGCGGTCATGGTATCTTCATCCATCTTCAACAATTCGTTCCAATTCTTGATCGCGTCCTTGATTTCATCGCGGTTTTCCTGGATCAATGCGCGCCAGTAGAACACGAGGGCATTCTCTTCGTCCGTCTCTGCCAGGGATTTAAGCGCTTCCACTTGCAGGAAGGCACTGCCATATTTTTCCGCGGCGAAATATCCGCGCAGCATGGCAAGGTTGGCATTAAACGATTCATCATCCGCATCCTTGCCGTTTTCAAGGTCTTCAACTGCCTGATCGATATTTCCAAGTTCCAGGTGGGCAAGACCGCGATAGAGCAGGTATTTGCGCAATCCCGTGCGGTTGATGGTAGTCGCCCTGTCCAATGTCTTTACTGCGGATTCGTACTCCCCTATCTCATAATAACCCTGCCCAAGCCTGGCAAGCGCAAGCGCATCTTCCGGTTGATAGATGGTGTAGACTTCCAGCACTTCGACAGCGCGTTGATATTGTCCATTTTCAAGGTAAAGCCTGCCCAGCATTTCATACACCGGCAGAGAGGTAATGTCCATGGAGAGCGCCTTCTCTGCGGCTTCCAGCGCGCTTGCATCTTCACCGAGGGCAAGGTATGCGCTGGCATAGGTAAGGTACACATCCGGAGAGTTGGGCAGCAGCGCCGCGGCACGGTTCAGATCCACGATCGCGGCTTCAGGCTTTTTACGCAAGATCAGGTATTTTGCGCGTTCGAGATATGCCTCGCCGTAATTTGGATCCAGTTCAACCGCCTCATCCAATAGCTTCTGGGCATTGTACCCGGGAGACATCATCAGGCGTACGCGTGCCTCGCCAAGGTATGGCGCGCTGAAATTCGGGTCTACATTTTGGGCATCCTTATAAGCGGCCAGGGCGTTGGCTGTCTCGCCTTTAAAACGATAGGCTTCGCCGATTAGATAATAAATATCGGCGGAGTCAGGTTCCAGAACAAGGATCTGCTCCATGCTGGAAATATACGCATCCCAATCGCCAGCCTTATATGCCTGTTCTGCCACGCGATACTGGTCTCTGGATTGGGGCGAGCGCGGGGTATTAACATAAACAGGAGTCGGGGTATACGTTTCAGGGACAAGCATCCACAAAGGAGTGGGTCCAATGAAAGCGCGAGTCGGTTCAGCGGTTGAGCCAAACAAAGTTGGGGTCGCTGTAAAGGTTGGTGAAGGCCCGGGGGTATTGGTCAATGTGGGGGCAACTCTTGTCTGGCTGGGCAGCACGAATCCAAATACCAAAACGGAGAGCAGACCCGCGCCAATGAGCATTATGCCGATCAAGCGCACCACGGGACTTTTTGCAATGGCTCGAATCCCCTTTTCCTTGGGCTTTTCGTTTGCCAGCAATAACTTATCTTCCCACACCCGTGGACGGTTCATCGGGAATGGCTGGATGGTCTCATCAGGAGCCAGTGCTCCCAACAGGATCAACCCTCGTTTGGCTGTACCGTTTTCAGGGTCCAGTTTGAGCGCCGTTTGCAGGCAGTAAATACGCTCCTTGGAATTATCCACGGCGGCGCTGAGCCAGATCCAATAGGTTGGATTGGTCTGATTCGTTTTCAACAAGAGGGTAAAAAGTTCCTTGGCGCGCGGTTTATCCCCACGGCGCAGAGCCTCCACTGCATCCTGGAAAATCGTATCGTTGGGTTGCTCTTCCTTGTATTCGTCAGCCATGGTTTGATTTTACCGCTTGTTACATATTTTTATAAGCACAGCAACAAAATCGCACGAAAGCAAAAAGAGCGGCACTGTCTTAATTCGCTTCGTGGAATTCTTCGACCTGATATACATAAACTTGTAATTTTGTCTCCCGCCATAAATTCGCCCTCACTCCCATCTTCTGGCACAGATGGCTGAGAAATTCAGCGGGGTCGGGAATTTTTTCCCAAACCTGGGGGAGGAATGTTGCGCGCCGAAAATTATCCTTCAAGATGACTCCATCCACGTGCGGCTTCAGCTTTTTGAGCAGATCGTCGCTTGAAGAATATTCCAGCAAACGAGGAGCGGTCAACCTCGAGACCTCAAGCTTGATCCTGTTTAATTCATTTTCTCTCACAGGGGGAAAACGCGGGTCCTGCATGGCAGCGGCAATGGCATGTTCGCGCACATCTTCCGCCAGCGGTTGATGTGCTTCCAGAGCGCCGATACAGCCGCGTAGTTCAGAATCAATCGTCAGTGTGACAAAGGAGGCGCCGTTCTCATTTAACGCTGGCGCAAGCGAGTGAACATCCAGCGGCGGCAAGGACTTCCCCCTGACAGCGCATTCCATGGCTTCGCGTGCGAGGCGCAACAAGGTTTGCCTCTCCGCGTCCGTTAAGGTTTGAGACATTTTGCCCTCCAGATAAACCGCTCTTCCACACGGGTTACAACAACTGAGACAACTGCCAATATTTCCTATCGTGATAGATCAACGGCTGCCCTGTGCCAAATTCGCGGGCTGAGACAACCTCGGCAATGAACAGGGTGTTCATGCCGGCGTGATACGATTCCACCACGCGGCAGTCCAGCCATGCCAGGCCGCCGGTAATTAATGGCGAGCCGGTCACCAGCGTTTCCACTTGCAGGCCGGCAAAGCGGTCTTCCGTCTCTGTGGAACGTCCTGCAAAAACGTCCGAGATAGCAGCTTGTTCTGTGGAAAGGATGGTCAAACCAAAGGCGCGCGAAGCGGCGACCAATTCCTGCGTACGTGAGCCGGTCTTTAATGAAATGGTGATCAGGGCAGGGTCAAGCGAAATGGATGTAAACGAATTCACGGTCATGCCATGTGTATGGCCTTCGTGGGTCGCGGTCACTACCGTCACACCAGCAGACCAGGCGCGCATGGCAGCGCGTAAATTTTCAGCTTCAAGGGTCATACGGATTGAGTTCTCCATGGTTAATTTCATCATACACTCACAGCGAGAGCCGCGTCAAGGCAAAAATTGGATAATTCAGGAAATGTTAGTATTTGATTCAATCGGAGGGCAATTCCTTACCTTAAAACCGTTTCATATACGCGTGGTACACTCCCACTCATGTCCAAGAAAACCAGAAACATCCTGATTTCCGCTGCGGGCATCCTCCTGCTGACGGTTTTGGTATATCAAATTCCCTTCGTAAAATCACGCCTTTCCTGGCGACTGGAAGTATTTCAGATCTATGTAAAGAATGCAGTTAATCCACCGGGCCCGGTGCCTACGGCATTGCCTGTCACATCCATCCCAGCCACGCCGACAATCGCACAGACCAGTACGCCGATTGCCTTGCAGCTCACTCCATCTGCCACACCCACAGCCACCTTCCCTCCGCTGCCTGCACAAGCATTCATGACCTCTCCCCCATACGAGAAGCAAACTCCCAATAACTGTGGTCCCGCAACACTGTCCATGGCGCTGCATATGTACGGCTGGGAAGGCGATCAAAGCGATATTTCCGACCTGGTCAAACCCATCTCGCAGGACCGCAATGTCAACCCTGAAGAGCTTCGTTACTACGTCCGCACTCAGGCAGGCTGGCTCAACCTCGAATATCGCGTCGGCGGAAATATTGAACTGCTCAAACGCCTGCTCGCGGCAAATTATCCTGTTATCGTAGAAAGCGTCACTTCGCTGAATCCCGGCGATGCGCTTGGTCCTACAGACGATCTATGGGCGGCGCATTACCTTCTATTAACTGGATACGATGATGCGGCACAGGAATTCACCATTCAGGATTCCTATCACGGCGCGGACCTAAAAATCTCCTATACCCAGCTCGAAGAAGAATGGAGACCATTCAACAACGTGTATATGGTGATGTATTTCCCGCAATTTGAAGAGGAGATGAAGACCCTGCTCGCCTCAGACTGGGATCCGAACCTGAATCGGCAAAACGCATTAGCCGCATCCCAGGCCGCCACTGCAACTGACTCCGCGGATGGATTCTCCTGGTTCAATTATGGCAGTAATCTCGTCTATTTCGAACGCTATGAAGAAGCTGCCCTCGCCTACGATAAAGCCCGCGAATTGGGGCTTCCCCTGCGCATGTTCCGTTATCAGTTCGGTCCATTCCTTGCATATTTCCATTCCGGCCGCAATGATGATCTGCTCGTATTAACCGATTACGCGCGCGGAGTTACAGAAATGTCTGAAGAGACCTGGTTATGGTACGGCTACGGCTTATACCGTAAAGGCGATTATGAGGGCGCGCTCAAAGCCTGGCGAAAGGCAGACAGTATCAATCCAAATTTCTTTGAAGATCAGGCACAGAATGCCATCAGCCTCGTACAATAATTAATTGAACAATGAAAAAATATTTCACTCTATCCTTCATCCTTCTATTCATTGCGGCCTGTCAGGCTACACCAACTGCCGCGCCAACCCTGCCTGCAGCTGAAACTCCACAGGCAACTGTAACCACTGCACCCACTGAAATCCTCCCTCCGCCAACAGTGGCAGCAACTGCAACATCAGCACCTGAAACCATAAAGATCTCCGCAAATGACGGGATGACGCAACTCTTCGTCCCCGCCGGGACTTTCTTCATGGGCGGCATGGACGTATACCGCGAAAGCGATGAACTCCCAGCGCGAGAAGTGAAGCTCGATGCATTCTGGATTGATCAAGTAGAAGTGACCAATGGAATGTATAACCTGTGCGTGCAAGCGGGAACATGCAGACCGCCTGCAAAGCTAAGCTCGGATAACCGCGATGTATATTTTGGCAATCCAGAATTTCAGGATTATCCTGTTGTACATGTCGCATGGTACGATGCGAATGCCTACTGTCAATGGGCGGGACGGCGCCTCCCCACTGAAGCAGAGTGGGAGCGCGCTGCGCGCGGTGATGACAAAAGGAATTTTCCGTGGGGAGACGAGCCGCCCAATCAATTCAATTCCAATTCGATCAATCTCGTTGGTGACACAACTCGTGTAGGCTCATATGCAGAAGGCGCAAGTCCGTTTGGCGCGCTGGATATGGCTGGCAATGTTTGGGAATGGGTGGCAGATCGCTATCGTCCTGATTATTATGGAAAAGCCCCGTCGGAAAATCCAACGGGACCCGCTGATAACGAAGTCTTTAGCACCTTACGCGTGATTCGCGGAGGTTCTTTTCAGGATGATTGGGTGATCTTGCGTTTGGCAAACCGCAGTTTTCTGGAAGGGCCGAATCCATCTGCGCAGCCAACGGATGGGGCATATTACGGGAAGAGTTCTGCAAAGATCGGCTTCAGATGCGCCGATGACAATTGAACAGAATCAACTGACAGTTACGAAGGAGGCGTTTTAGTCTTCCACGAAACTATATCCGCCGGGCCAGGTTTTGATAAGCTGCGTACCGCCAACTTCTTCTTCCAATTTCTTTCGCAGGCGGTAGACAACGTTCTTAAGCAAAATCACATCGCCTTCGGCACCCCACACGGTTTGAATGATCTCCTCTGCGGGAAATACATAGCCAGGCCGGCTCATTAAGAGATGCAGCAATCGAAACTCAAGATTGGTTAGTTTGATTTCCTGTTTATTCGAGCCGGTTGCCGAGCGATGCGAAGGGTCGAGGCGCAGGCGCCCGGTCTGACGCGGAGTCATCGGCTCGGTCCAACTGCGACGCGACCAGGCGATAATTTTGGCAAGGAAAATGGCGGGACTGATCGGTTTGACCACACATTCATCCACTCCGTTTTGATAGGCTTCCAAAATTTCGGTTTCATTATTATATGGAAGGAATAACAGGATCGGGCTGGCGCTCATCGAACGGAACTTGCGGCATAATTCCATGCGTTGGGAATGCGGCGCGTTGAGGTCAATGACAATCAGGTCGGGGATCTCCTCAATGGAGCGTTCCATTGCACGCTGAACCGACGTTTCAAGAATAGCCACCAATCCCTTTTCGCGGATGATGTACCCCCAGATGGGGGCGGTGGCATCCTGGTCACAAACAATGAAGACGCGGGGGGTATTGGGCGGGATGGGAGATAATTTTATGGTCATAAAATCTTTCCAAATTTTATAGTGAGCCTTGAAAATCCGTTAAAAAACGGCTGATTAACAATTATGTAAGCTAATTTTACACCATAAAGTCGTAGAAAGTCGTATTTTTAAACCAAAATATTACCTTTGGGGGATTAGGTATTAAGTCCTACGTTTGTATACTGGAAACATATTACAAAAGGAGACAAGATGAAAAAATTCTTTCCGATCGTGATGGCCTTGATTTTGTTCCTCTCGGCTTGTCAAATGGGCGGGCAGGCAGAGCCAACTGCAATTCCGCTTCCTACCGCCTTCCCCACCAACACTCCCCCGGCTATTAATGCCCCCGCCGAACAAGGCGGCGAAGCTGGCCAGGAGCGAGCATCCTCCGTGGACGGCATGCCTCAGGTTTACATTCCTGATGGAACCTTCCGTATGGGCGGCATGGATACGGATGTCAACAAAGATGAAGAGCCCGCTCACAACGTAACTCTTAAGGGTTTTTGGATGGACAAACTGGAAGTCACCAATGCCATGTATACGTTATGTGTGCAAGCTGGTGCTTGTGAGCCGCCGCAGTACTTCAAATCCCAGACTCGCGACTCCTATTTCAATAACGCAGAATTCAATGATTTCCCCGTCGTTTATGTTACCTGGGCACAAGCCGACACCTACTGCACTTGGGCTGCGCGCCGCCTACCCACCGAAGCAGAATGGGAACGAGCCGCCCGCGGTGACGACTTCCGCACCTATCCCTGGGGTGATGAACGACCGGATTCCTCCCGCGGCAACTTCAACTACCTTGTTGGAGACACCACCCGCGTAGGCAGTTTCCCCGCCGGTGCCAGCCCGTTCGGCGTATTGGATCTCTCAGGCAATGTGGCAGAGTGGGTACATGACTTTTATGACGGCAATTATTATGCTCAGGGCGTGACGATGAATCCCCCCGGCCCCGGCGAACGCAGCCAATACTTCAACCGCGTAGTCCGCGGCGGCTCGTTCCAGGATGCCTTTGTGGACGTCCGTCTTGCCAACCGTGCTTCCGTACAAGGATCCAACCCCAGCGCCAAGGATATTTACTCCAAGGAATATCTCGGTGAAGTTTCACCCAAAATCGGTTTCCGCTGCGCTTCAGACTAAAACGGATAGTTGATTCTCAAGCCGTCAGAGATTCTTCTTCTCTGACGGCTCTTTTTATTTGACGCACACTTTCAGCTATGGTAAACTCCCGACACAATTCAATAGCCCCAATAAGGCGCTCTTATCCAGAGAGACGGAGGGAACGGCCCTGCGATGTCTCGACAACCAGTCAACGAAAGTTGAATATGGTGCCAAATCCGACAGATATATTTCTGGGAGATGAGAGGGTAGACAAGCATCATGCAAATTGCCCTTTCACGCCGAAAGGGCAATTTTATTTTCTTAAGGAGAAACACAAAAAATGAGCAATACTTTTATGACTTCACCCAGCCTGATGTTCACATCAGAATCGGTGACAGAAGGCCACCCCGATAAGATCTGCGACCAGGTTTCCGATGCAGTTCTCGACGCCTGCCTCGAGCAGGATCCAATGTCCCGCGTTGCTTGTGAAACTGCAGTGAAGACCGGTTTCGTGGCATTGCTTGGTGAAATTACCACCAATGCATATGTCAATTTTGATGAGCTCGTCCGCAAGGTAGTAAATGAAATTGGCTACGACAGCAGCGACAAAGGCTTTGACGGAAACACCTGTGCCGTTCTTTCCGCAGTCGCCAGCCAAAGTGCGGATATTGCCCTGGGTGTAGACCATGCGCTCGAAGACAAAAGCGGCGAAATGAAAGACACCGGCATCGAACATGTCGGCGCGGGCGACCAGGGTATGATGTTCGGTTTTGCATGCAATGAAACTCCCACCCTGATGCCAATGCCCATTTACATGGCACACAAATTATCCCGCCGTTTGAGCGAACTTCGCAAAGACGGCACCCTCCCCTGGCTGCGTCCCGATGGCAAGAGTCAGGTAACTGTGGAATATTCACAGGGCAGGCCCAAGCGCATTGATACTGTCCTTATCTCCACCCAGCATGCACCTGAGATTTCGCAAGCCGAGATCATGGAGCTTGTCAGCGAGCATATTATTTACCCAACGCTGCCAGAGGGATTGGTTGATAAAAACCTGAAAGTTTTCGTCAATCCCACCGGCCGCTTCGTTATCGGCGGTCCCATGGGTGATGCAGGCGTAACGGGCCGCAAGATCATCGTGGATACATACGGCGGCATGGGTCGTCACGGCGGCGGCGCTTTCTCCGGGAAAGACCCCACGAAAGTGGACCGTTCCGCCGCGTATGCTGCACGCTATGTTGCCAAGAACATTGTCGCCGCAGGCCTGGCTGACCGCGTGGAAGTGCAAGTAGCGTACGCAATCGGTGTGGCTCATCCGCTCTCCGTTAATGTGGAGACTTTCGGCACTGCCAAGATCGCCGATGAAAAGATTTCTGCACTCGTCAACGAGCACTTTGACCTGCGCCCCGGCGCGATCATCCGCGACCTTGACCTGCGTCGCCCGATCTATCGCAAGACCGCCGCCTACGGTCATTTCGGCCGCGATGACATCGAATTCCCCTGGGAACGCACTGACAAGGCCGCCGCTTTGAAAAAGGCTGCCGGGTTGTAGTTTTATCTTATAAAGGTGAAGTGCCTCTGAAGAATTCTTCAGAGGCACTATTGATTCCCGTGTATTTCGGCTACAAACCCCGTGCCTTGTTTTCCAACGGAAGCAGTTTTGCGTAAATTGTTTCATGGGTAGGAGTTGGAACTCCTACTGCCCGCCCCATGCGGATAACTGCACCGGTCTGCTCATTCAATTCAGAAGGTCGTCCTTCCATCATATCCTTTTGCATCGATGCCATCACATCAGGCTGGGTCGTATCAATTCGCTGCATTGTATCCGCAACAAAATTCGCCGCCAGTGGGACACCGCGAGCGCGGGCAACGGCTGCGGTTTCCTCCAGGGCATTGACGAGCATGGCGCGGGTTTCCGGGTTGGCGCGAAATTGCCCAATCGTCTGGCGGGTAAATGCGCCGACTCCGCTCGTGCCTGAGATGAAAATGAATTTCTCCCACATGGCGGTGTTGATATCTGCGGGAATATCCACAGTAACACCATTTATCTTTGTAAACATTTCACGCAGCGAGTCAACACGCGCGCTTTTGGAATTATCCAATTCACCAAAGGCAATAAAAGGCGGCACACCCACATGGCGGATATGTCCCGGCGCGGCGACAAAAGAACTGATACGGCATAACCCGCCCAGCACATGGTTAGGTTTAAATGCGGAGAGCAATGTATCCATGTGCTCCATGCCATTGAGCAGCGGAAGAATCATTGTGTTATCCCCTACCAGAGGTTTCATCTGCTCGATGGCCGAATCTAATTGCCAGGCTTTGGTGGCAAGGATGATTAAGTCCGCGGCGCCGATGGACTGCGGAGAATCCGTCGCTTTGGCAGGGCGCACTACAAAATCGCCGCCAATCGAATCAACGCGTAAACCTGATTCTTTTATTGCAGCGAGATGTGCGCCGCGGGCAATAAACGTCACATCTTCTCCTGCAAGAGCAAGTCTGCCGCCAAAATATCCGCCGACGCCTCCTGAACCAAAAATCACTATTTTCATATTTTCTCCAGTGCCAATGTAGTGTTATACAATATAGAAGTCCGGTTTAAGTATATTACACGATGAGATGAACATGGAAACCCAGCCTAAAATTCCAATGATCACGACAGGCAGGCTTGTGATGCGACCATTCACCTTGAGTGACCGCGAAGCCTTGTTCAATATCGTGCAGGAACCTGATATCCTTCGCTATTTTCCGTCAAGGGATGCGTGGCCGATGGAAAAGGTGGAGAGATATATTCAATATCAAGCAGCCCATTGGCGAAAATTCAACTATGGACATTGGGCGGCAATACTGCGCGAGACCGGCCAGATCATCGGCTGGAGTGGACTGGAGTACCTGCCTGATACAGATGAAACAGAAGTAGGTTATTTATTTAGCAGAGATTTTTGGGGGAAAGGCTACGCCACAGAATCTGCCAGCGCGATCGTTCGATTCGGATTAAAGCGAGTTGGGCTGAAAGAGATCATCGGGTTGACAGACCCTGAAAATATCGCTTCACAGCGCGTGTTGGAAAAAAGCGGGCTTGTGTTTACGCGGAGCGCATCCTATTTCGGGATGGAAATGTTCAGGTACGCTATTCAGATTTCAGATTAAGAAAGAGGCGAGAATCAAAAAAGACGGGCGATCTTTATCGCCCGTCTTTTCGTCAATTTAATCCGCAGGAACAGCATCCGCTTTTGGAAGTTGATCGTGGTCGGGAAGAATAGTCTCTGCATTGTGAATGGCGGGGATGAAATATCCAGCCAGCCCAACCAAAATGCTCAGCGAGCCGCAGAAGAAAATAATCAAACTCATCCCTGCACCGGGACCGGTACCAGACAGCCAGCCAAATGTTTGAGCGAGCGAACTGTCAGCCACGCGCATTTGCGGTTCAAGCACAAAATCTGCCAGGGTGCCTGCAATGATCGGGGAGATGGGGTTGGTAAACCAGGCAATCAGGCGGCGGGCAGAAAAGACGCGTCCTTGCACATCTGGCGCAACTTTTGCCTGCCAGATAGCTTGATTGGATGCATTGACCAAAGGTCCGACGAGAGCCGTAATAATGATGCCTGTGATCCAGATGGGCAAGCCTCCGACCAAGCCGAAAATTGCCATGCCAAGCCCGGAAATTGCCCAACCCGCCAAAACGCCATGCACGCGGCGTTTGAAGCCCCCCCAGGCGCTCATGATAATCCCGCCGATCAACCCTCCGACCGCGCCCGCCGTTTGCACTGAACCAAGCATGAGGCTGTCATTTGCAGTCCGCGAGAGAACCATCGGGGCAAGCAGGGTAAAACCGATGCCGGCAAAAAGGTTGCCGGCAAAAAAGATCAGCTGCAAACCAAGCAAACTCGGACGGGAAAAGATATATTGAAAGCCATAAGCGGCTTCCTTCCAAACACTGCCCTGTCCTTTTGCACCTTCCTCTGTGCGCGGAGGCTGCGGAATATACACGACCAGCAAGGCGCCGATGGCGAACAAAAAGGTGACAACATCGAAAATCAGGATACCGGTCAAACCAATAATGGGAAGTAATGCGCCGGCGAGTAATGGGGCAACAACGCCCGGTCCCGCTTCAATCAGGGACATCATGCCATTGGCGCGCCCATATTGTTCTTTTGGAACCATGGTGGTGATGGCGGCAGAATAGGCAGGCCATTGAAAGGCCATGCCAAGACCATAAATGATGGACGCAAAATACAAATGCCAGAATTCCAGAATCCCCAAAGATTGGAAGATGAGAATCACAACGGTGGCAATGCCTGCACCGAGGTCACTGACCATCATCATCATCTTTCGGTTGTGACGGTCGACCATTACGCCGGCAATCGGTGAAATGATCAGAAACGGAGTGATGAAGAATACCTGCATCAACCCAAGCGCGGTGGCGCTTTCCGTTTTTTGGAACATGAAAATAGTGAGGCCAAACTGACTCATTGCGCTGGCAAGCACGGACACGATCTGACCGATCCAGACAATGGTAAAGCCGAACATGCCGCTGGGGCGTTTAGTGGATGTTTCTTCCATGAATGGTTTCCTTGTTTTTATCAGATACTATAAATGTAAAGAAGACAAGCCCGAGTTGAAAAACCAGGCATTATCCACGCACATCAAGTTCCAGGCTACTGCAACAGTTTATAAAAGTAAAATGTCATTTCACACTCGCCTTTCAGGCTGATTTATTCAACAAATATCTCAACGTGTTCGCCGTCTTCCTCGTCAACAACATCGATGATCTTGCCTGTCACGCCTGCACGCAGGGCTTCCATCACGTTGCTCATGTCCACGCCTTGTACTTCGGGGGCAAAATGGGCGCCGATCTTCATGCCCGCATCCACAAGCGCAAGCGGAATTTGTACGGAAGCCTTCGAGCGACCTGTGCGGACATCCGTTACACGGACGCGCAGCCAGCGCGCTCCACCGCCCACCCCAGGCGGGCGTGGAGGTGTGGGAATGCCACGGCGCGTATCGCTTAACGCCGCAAGCAGTTTTGAACCTTCATCCGCGCTGATCTTTCCCTCTTCGATCAACTTCAGGATCTTCATTCTTTCTTCGCTGTTTGCCATGTTTATCTCCTTTACCGTTCATTCGGAGTCCAACTCCAAATCCGGAATCCATTTATTTTAGCCTGTCACAACGGATAAATTCTCATCCGCTGATTCTTCCGTTACTTTTACCCCATCCTTGGGGAGTTTGAACTTGATCCAAATCGGAATCACAGATAACAATAAAACGACCGCAGTTACAGTAAAAGGAAACGTTGGGCCGACACGGTCCCACATCTGCGCGCCGATCCATGGGGCGGGCAGGGAGAAAATTCCCAAACTGGTACTGAATAAACCAAACGCCATACCGCGATTTTTCTGGGGTACTGCCTTGCTGATCAATGATTGGTACGCAGGAGCCGAAACGCCCGCGCCCATGCCAGCCAATCCCCATCCGAGGTAATACATCCACTGGTTGCCGGCAGGGATATTGACCAGAACAAACAACGCGCTGGACATCAACACCATTCCGAGCGCAATCCCCACCCGCTCCCCAGCTTTGTCTGAAAGCCAGCCGACGGGGATGGTGGTTGCCATCATCGCCATACCAAAGAATGACATGACCCAGCCAATCTGTTGAAGGGAAAGTCCACCGATCTCCTGCATATAAACAGGGAAAAGGTTTTCTGAAAACTGGAAGGAAATATCACGCATTCCATCCGTCACCAGCATCCAGGTGATGAGTCCGCCTGAAAAGACCAGCCCAAACATCGAAACCAGATTGGTCTTCAAGCTGCTGAACGAAAGTTTCTCTGTCTTTGCAGTGGCGGTTTTTGCAGCCTCGCGCGCCATGCTCAAGCGCATGATCATCGCGATAAAGTAGAAAATACCCGCCGCCAATAACATGATCTTAAAACCATACGCGCCAGCCATCCACCCGCCCAGCGGAGGTCCCAGCACGGAGACGATCATGAAGATTGCCTGCGAAATACCAAAGACCTTGCCGCGATTCTCTTCGCTGGAGTGTTCCGCAATGAAGGCGTCGAAACTCGGTCCAACCAGCGAACGGGCGACAGCGCCAATCGCCACTGCCAGCAAAAGCCACTGCCAGGTATCCGCCAGGACAAGGGGGATGAAGCCGATCACTCCGAATACGCTGCCAATCGCAATCGCGCGCAGGCGCCCCAGCGTATCGGAAACCCATCCGCCTAAAATTTGCAGCAGCAAAGGCACGATCTGTGAAAGCGTAAAGAACAGCCCGATCTGCGTGATCGAAGCATCCAGGTCTTTAAGATAAAGCGGCATCAGCGAGCCATACATGCTCCCGCCGATGTTGGCAAAGACCATTGCCGTTAAGAACAGGATCAGCAATCCACTTAATAAAGGTTTCTTTTTAATCGTTTCCATTTTTTATCCTATAAAGACCTGCACTCTTTCACCATCATCCGCATCATCCACATGCACGATCAACGGCTCGGTCATATTCTTTGCCATTGCAATCGCCTGTATGATTTCGTCCACGTTCGTATTTTTCAGCTTATCGATTCGGCTGCCGAAATTTCTCAGAAACCAGCTGGCAAGCCCGAGCGGGAGCGGAAGCGCAATTGTAATATTGCGGGGCCCGTCTGAATCCTTCGAGCGGGTGCGATCCACGTTCACATACATCCAGCGGGAAGTCCTGCTGCCTGCGCCCATCGCTGTAAATAAAATTCCAAGGAAGAGCGGCATGCTCATGCAATAAAACCAAAAGTTGGTGCCTGCATTTTGTTGAATGCCAAACATCGCCCATGCACTCAAAACAGTGAAGATGACTCCGATCCAAAGGAATGCGCTAGAAAAGCGATTGGCACGCCTGCGAACTTGATCGAACTCCGGCCCATCGCTTCTTTCCCCGCCCATTCCTGATGCCTCGCCAACGATTTCGATCTCCTCTTCGGCAGAGTCGTCCAATGCGCGCATTAACGTGGCGGCTTCATCCGCACTGATCTTTCCATCTGCCACCATTTGTAAAATCTTCTTGCGCTCTTCGGATGACATTAAGAGCCTCCTTCCAACGCGGCTAATAATTTATCTGCTTCTTCGGCAGTGATCTTCTTTTCCTGAAGCATCTTCAAGATGGCAAGTCGTTCTTCATCGGAGGCTTGAGATTTGGGAGACATCGGCACGCCCCGGGGAGCAAAATCCCAGTTCCATCGGCCAACTTCCAAAAAGCCTCTGCCGCGGCCGCTAGCACGCCGTTCTGCATCACGTGCCTTGTGCTCAATGCGGCGGGCGGCCTCCTCCACTTTACGCTGGGCACGTTGAGTCGCAGCCTCCACACGGCGTGAGATGCGTTCGCCAAAACCAGACCAGTCCATGCCCATGCCTGCAAAGTTGCCAAAGTCTTCAGCCGATTCCCCAGCGTCCGCTTGATTGCTTACACGGATATCTCCGCCTGCGCTTAAATTAATTGTTGCGGAGCCGTCGCCCAGTGTGACAACGCGGCTGGTGGCTTCTTCATCATTTTCAATACCTTTCCAGTCAATATCGATCTCATCGGCATTGAGGGTCAACGTTGCATTCGCCTTCGGGGGCATCACCAGCAAAATGTCATCGCCTGCCGTAACAGAATATGTGTTACCAGCCTGCGGGTTCAAATACATGACGATATCCTCAGCCACCTTCGCGTTGACATTGCCGCGCACATCGCGCAGTGCCAGGTCGTCAGCAACGGTTTCCAAGGTTACATGCCCGTCCACATCGCGGATGGATACATCGCTGTTGGCGTTTTTGATGAACAAATTTCCTTTCGCGCCGCGCAGGCTAAAGTCCGCACGAACCGTGTCTATGGAAACGGAATTCACGTCGCGCATGGAAAGATCCCCGCCAATTTCTTTTAATTCAATATCTCCGACCAAACTGCGAATGGAAGCGTCTCCGCCAATACTTCCAATAAATATGGAGGAAGATTTTGGGACACGCAGGGAAAGATCGTCACCGCAAGAAACATTGACCTGGTCGCCATCCTGACTTGTGTGCATTTCCTCTTCGTCGGCTTTGAAGAGGATCTCATCCCCTTCCCAACCGACAAGGCTGAGATCGCCGCCGATGGACTCAATCATGATCTTTGGTGTATGACCTGCAGAAATGGTTTTAGACATGGTTTACTCCTCACCGCGCAGAATGCGCATGGCTTGATCCGCAGTGATCTTGCCAGCCTCAAGGTCGGCAATGGCACTGCTTCTGATTTCAGCGTTGATCTCAACAGATTCGTCCTTGCCGGGTTCATACCCCAGGGCGCGGATTACCTCGTGCAGTCGATTGCGAATGGTCGGGTAGGATAAATCGAGTTCCTGCTCCATGCGGTTGATCTTGCCTTCACAGCGTACAAAGGTGAATATGAATTCCATTTGCTCGGGGGTTAAATTTGAGAACTGCCCCATTGCGAAATGACCCTCAATGGATGTATCGCACGAGTTGCAGTGTAATCGGGCAACTTCCAATTCAGATTGGCAGATCGGGCAGATGGTAGGCGCTGGTCGCATGGCTTTATTTCTCCTATGAGATGACGACTTTGTGAGTTATATTTTGTATGATTAATGGGCTCTGGCTTTTTTGATCTTATTTAATGGAAGTCCCAGCCGGTTTGGCCGCAAAGATGTAGTATAACGAGCCTGTATTTTTTCGCCTTTTGCGACCATCCAGGCGCCAAGAGCAGCCAGCCAGCGCGTCCCATTAAGTTGCGTGGCTTTCAGGAATAATTGAGAATCAACGTCTTCCTGATTTTTCTCTTTGGCCATATTAAGCAAATCATCGGTCTGAAAATTGTTCATGGTACTTCTCCATTAGTAAACAAAAGGAAAACAATCACCAAATCCAAAAAATCAATATTTTCTCTACGTTTCTAATAAAATTATAGACATTTTTTCAATTTTGTCAAGTATCAATTTAATATTTTCAATATCTCGTTAAAGATAATTGACTTTGTGCTTGAAAATAGTAAAGAATCCGCCTTTTTGGAGGTCAAACTTGATCCGATCACTCTTTTTTGCCCCTGGCAAGCCCGTCCGCACTGATATTTCCCCATCCGAATTCCCTCGCCTCCTACGGGACCGAAGAGGTTTGCTCTGGGTAGATTTCACATCAGAATCATCTGAAGCATCCCTTCCCATTCTGAAAGGGTTTGGGTTCCACCCTCTCGCCATAGACGACGCTCTGGAAGAAACGCACGCCCCCAAAATAGACGATTGGGGCGATTATCTTTACATCGTCCTAAACTATATGCACCTGATAAAAGCCGCCGAACCCTGGGATACGGAAATTGACGAATTGGATATCTTCCTCGGCAGGAATTATGTAATCACTCACCATGACAACCCCGTGCCATCCATAGATGAAACATGGAATGCCAGCCAGCGCGATCCACGGTATGCGCGAGATGGCGCAGACCACCTGTTATACAAGATCATAGATGCAATCGTAATGGACTACATGCCGATCATTGAGAAGATCGACGATGAAATAGACATCATCGAAGATCAAGTCTTTGACCGCCCCAGTTCAGAAACGCTCACAAGACTATTCACATTAAAACGTGTCCTGCTTGCCATGCGCCGCATCCTGCTCCCCCAACGTGAAGTGCTTAATAAAATGGCGCGCGACGATTACCAGGTCATCGACCGCAAAGACCGCATCTTCTTCCGCGATATTTACGACCACCTCGTCCGCCTGCACGATGTCAATGAAAGCCTGCGCGACCTCGTCGGCGGCGCCCTGGACACCTACCTCTCCGTCATCAACAATCGCATGAATGAAATCATGAAGACCCTCACCATCATCACCACCCTTTTCATGCCGTTGACTTTTGTCACAGGCTTCTTTGGGATGAACTTCTTCGCCGCAAATCCACCCTACGAAAGCTGGACCATGCCCACGATCTTTTATGGGACCTTGGGCCTGATGCTGCTCACCCCGGTCTTTATGTTCTTCTGGATGCGCCGCCGCACCTGGGTGTAACCCTCAAATTCTGACATCGTCACAGCCTTGACACAGAACAGGCGTTCGGTTATCATTCCTAGCACAAATGAGCGAAGAATGCTCACCGTGCCAGAAATCTGGCAGGAGGCCCCAAAATGATGATGATGGTTAGAAAAAGCAAAGGTTTAGGCGAGCGTCACCAGAGAATTCTGGATTTTATTGCTTCCTATCAACGCGAACACAAACACCCCCCTTCAATCCGCGAGATCGGCGAGCATTGTGATATTTCGTCCACCTCCGTGGTGAATTATTACCTCGACCAGCTTGAAAAATCAGGTCACATCGAACGTGACCGCAAGATCTCACGCGGAATGCGCCTGACTGGCAACACCCCGCTCGGTGATATGCTCCGTGTGCCGCTGGCTGGTGTCATTCAAGCTGGTGAACCCATTCCAATCCCCTCCACTGATTTCAACACCTTCACCGCTGAAGATTCGATTGAAGTCGCCATGTCCCTTATGCCAACCAGGGAAAAAGGCAAGGACCTGTTTGCCCTGAAGGTCCAGGGAGAATCAATGATCGATGCCATGATCAATGACGGAGATATCGTTATTCTCAAGCCTGCACAGGAAGCACGCAACGGCGATATGGTGGCTGTCTGGCTTTCAGATCGCAACGAAACCACGCTCAAGTATTATTTCAAGGAAAAAGATGGCTACCGTTTGCAGCCTGCCAATCCAACCATGAAACCGATCATGCTCAAAAAGACCGAAGCGCTTGAGATCAAAGGAAAAGTGGTGATGGTCATACGCAAAGTTGACCGATATAACTAAAAACGAATAAAATACAGCCTGTAAATTTACAGGCTGTATTTTATTAAGGATATATCCATGGACAAGATATTAAAGGAAAAATTAGAGCGGGCATTCAAACTGACGCATGACCTTGTCACCCATCTTGATGAAAAATCACTGCGCCTAGATTTGCCTAATATCGCATCGAATCGAATATCAGGTCAACTTTGGTGCATTGTAGGAGCACGTGAAAGCTACATCAAGGCAGTTCTGGCCGGCGGGTGGCAGGGTTTCTCTTGCAGCCTCGCAGAGCCACATGTCAAAGATTCTGTGCTGGTTGCCCTCGAAGCAACCTATCAGCAACTGGGTAAAATCAGTTTTACAAGCCTGACCGATACACAGGCTGACCTTGCCTTCAACCTCCTCGAGCATGAAATTCAGCATCACGGTCAGCTTATTCGCTTTGTCTATGGTAATGGGCTTACCTTCCCGGACAGTTGGAACAAACGATATACAGTGTAGAAAAGGTATTTCGTCTCAGAATCAAGCTGGGACAAGAAAGAGGCGTTAAATCAAAAAGAGACCATCCTTGCGGACGGTCTCTTTTGTTCTTTCCGAAAATTATTCGACGACGATGACGGCGCCAGCTTCTTCGAGCTTCTTCTTGGCGTCGGTAGCGGCATCTTTGCCAACAGCGGTGAGGATCTTGCCGCCAGCGGTTTCAGCGAGGGTTTTGGCTTCGCCGAGGCCGAGGCTGGTCAATTGACGGATGACTTTGATGACATCGATCTTCTTGGCACCAGCGTCCTTGATGACCACATCGAACTCGGTCTTCTCTTCGACAGGTTCAGCGGAGGCGGCAGCGCCACCACCAACAGCAGCAACGGCTACGGGAGCGGCGGCGGAAACGCCCCACTTCTCTTCGAGCTTCTTCACGAGATCAGCCGCCTCGAGGACGGAAAGTGTGGAGAGTTCTTCCACGAGTTTTTCGAGCTTGTCAGACATTGTTTAGCACTCCTTGCTAAGTAATAGTTTTTGAATTTGAACATTCCTGCGGGAAAACCCCGCGAGGATAATTGAAAGCTAGGCCGAAGCCTGTGCGCTTTCTGCGTGTGCCTGGATGACAGCCGCGAGACCGCGTGCGGGCTCTGCCAGCGTGCGGACGAGTTTGCCGGCGGGGGCCTGCAAAACGCCGAGCAACGTCGCGCGCATGACGGGCAGCGGGGGCATATCCGAAAGGGCTTTCACTTGCGCCGGGCTCAAAGACTTGCCGCCCATCAAACCGCCTTTTACTTTCACGAACTCATTGCCTTTTGTCGCATCGGTCAATGCTTTCGCTGTGGAAGCCGGGTCTTTGAACGCAAACGAGATAGCCGTGGATTTTACGAGATAGTCGGCAGGAAATTCCATACCATGCTCTGCAAATACGCGGCGGGCAAGTGTGTTCTTTACGATGTGGAATTCGCCGCCAGTTTCACGGATCTTCGCGCGGATCGCATCGATGGACTTCATGTTTGCGCCGCTGTATTCCACAAGGATCACTGCTTCACTGCGCTTGACCCAATCTGCATAACGAGCCTGCACTTCTTCCTTGCGTTGTTTAGAAATTGCCAAAGGTTTTTCACCTCCTTTCAATATAAAAGTCTTTGCCACTTAACGCAGGCAAAGACTTTTCGCAATTCCCAAAGGGAACCAGTGCAATAAAGCACCGAAATATGCTAGTAGTCTCCACCTGAGCAGGAAATTAAGTCCCATTGCTGGGACACCCGCCTTCATCGGCGAAGTGGAATTTTAGGGATAAACGAGTATTGCTACTCGGCACCTTGCATATGTTCGTTAGGATCGGCTTTTACGCCAGGTCCCATGGTGGAGGTAACGGTAATGCGCTTGACAAAGTTACCCTTCGCGCCGGATGGGCGGGATTTGTTAACCGCATCCACCAAAGCTACATAGTTTTCATACAGTTTATCAGCAGAGAAAGAAGCCTTGCCGATGGAAACGTGAATATTATTGGTCTTATCGAGGCGATATTCTACGCGGCCGGCTTTTGCTTCTTTGATGGCACGTTCCATATCCTGAGCAGCAACCACTGTACCAGCTTTCGGGTTCGGCATAAGACCGCGGGGACCAAGGATACGACCCAAGCGACCTACCTTACCCATTGCATCGGGGGTGGCAATGGCAACATCAAAATCAAGAGCGCCGCTTTCGATCTTCTTCATGGTCTCGTCGTCATCGGCAACAAGATCAGCTCCGCCTGCACGAGCCGCTGCGGCACCTTCGCCCTGGGCAAAGACAAGCACGCGGACTGTCTTGCCGAGGCCGTGCGGAAGCACCACCACATCGCGCAATTGCTGA
Organism: Anaerolineales bacterium; assembly: GCA_014860805.1. Lineage (GTDB taxonomy): Bacteria > Chloroflexota > Anaerolineae > Anaerolineales > Villigracilaceae > Villigracilis. The sequence continues at coordinate 2,173 of JACZJB010000029.1, read as the reverse complement.
TCCGCCTGGCGTGAGTCAAGCGTGGTGCGCATGTGAACTTCAATTGTCGCATCGAACTTGGTGATTGAGGTTTCCTTCGCGAGAGCAACAGCTTCGCGGGCGGAATACACCTTGTCAACTTCAACTTTGGCGGCAGCCGCCGTATATTTCTTTCCGTGTTTGGTAGTCATTTTATCCTCCGTGGTGCAAGCGGACAGCGCAAGCCATCCTCCCACAAAATTAATCGGTTACTACAATACCCATCGAGCGGGCTGTACCTTCAACCTGCTTCATTGCGCCTTCAATGTTGATCGCGTTGAGATCTTTCATCTTCAACTCAGCGATCTCCTTCACCTGAGCGCGGGTCACCTTGCCAACCTTTTCCTTATTGGGAACGCCGGAACCCTTCTCAACCTTGGCGGCTTTGCGAAGCAAAACTGCAGCGGGCGGAGTGCGCAACACAAACGTAAACGAACCATCGGTGTAGATGGTGATTTCCGCAGGAAGAACCTCGCCCTGACGATTGGATGTACGGGCATTGTATTCCTTACAGAAGGCCATGATGTTGATACCATGGCTTGCCAGCGCAGGACCGACGGGAGGCGCAGGATTTGCCTTGCCAGCCTCAAGCTGCAAACGAACGATTGCTTTTAACTTCTTTGCCATTTTTACTTAACTCCTTCGTGGTTTTAGCGGGTCATTTGGGAGACCCTCCCACCGCATCAGGCTTAACGGAAGCCTGCTACTGTCTAATTAACTTTTCTCTACCTGCAGGAAGTCCAGCTCAACGGGCGTTTCGCGTCCAAAGAAACTTACCATCACACGGACTTTGGTGCGTTCCATATCAATTTCGGAAACCACACCGCGAAAATCGTTGAAAGGACCATCCACAATACGCACGCGCTCACCCACCTTATATGTGACTTTAACAGTGGGCGCTTCAGCTTCCATGCGTTTGACGATTTGAGCAACTTCCTCGGGGCGCAGGGGTGTAGGGTTATTTCCCATTCCCACGAAGCCTGTCACACCGGGAGTGTTTCGAACCACATACCAGGAATCTTCAGAGAGAGCCATGTTCACAAGCACATACCCGGGGAAGATATGACGCTCCACGGTACGGCGTTTGCCATCCTTGACTTCGATCTCTTCCTGTGTGGGAATGACCACGTCAAAGATCTTATCTTTCATGCCCATGGTCTCAATGCGCTGTTCAAGGTTGTGGCGGACTTTGTTTTCGTAACCCGAATAACAATGAATCACATACCAGGCGGGACCTTCAACAACTGCCTCAACGGGAGGCAAATCGGTGGGGATCTGCGTCTCGGAGGTGGGAGCAGGCGTCGGTTCTGATGAAGAAGCGGAATCATCCGCAGGAGCAATCTGCTCCTCGGTTGTTTCTTCCATCGGTTCCTGTTCCATTTGCTCTTGCGGTTCCGGTAAATCCATCAGATCCTCAATTCAAACTAAATGCCAAGCACCAAATTCAACAGATTGCCGGCAAATAAATCCACTACCCAAAGGAAAAGACCCACGACAACCATCACAGCTAAAACAAGGGCTGTCAGGCGTCTTGCTTCGGGCCAGGTAGGCCAGCTCACTTTACGAAGTTCTCCCGTGGTTTCACGAAAGTAACGCTGAATAGCGTTTTCTGTTTTCTTGACTTTCTTTGCTTTCTCAGCCAAGGCAATACTCCTTACTTTCATTTTACGGCTAAAACGCCGCCTGCTCTTATGAGGACGGCGTTGTTGCCTCAGGCAGGCCAGGTAGGACTTGAACCCACAACCGCTCGTTTTGGAGACGAGAGCTCTGCCAATTGAGCCACTGGCCTAAGGTAGGGTGAGGTTTTATCCTCACCCTTAAAACTACTTCGTTTCGCGATGTACTGTGTGCTTCCTGCAGCGCGAACAGTACTTGTTGAACTCCAACCGGTTTGGATCGTTGCGGCGATTCTTCTCGGTGGTGTAATTCCGCTCTTTGCAGTCATTGCACTGAAGCGTAATGACCGGGCGGACATCCTTCTTCTTGGAAGCCATCTTACTACCTTACTTTCTGATTACTCGATGATCTTGGTAACGACACCCGCACCGACGGTCAGACCGCCTTCACGAATGGCGAACTTGGAACCCTGTTCAAGAGCCACAGGCACGATCAATTCCACGGTCAGGTTGACGTTGTCGCCCGGCATCACCATCTC
>JACZJB010000028.1 GCA_014860805.1 Anaerolineales bacterium | reverse complement strand
CTATTATTATTCGAATGAAGAACTGGATTCCCTGCTGAATAAATTAACATAGCATAATTTTGTAGGGACACGGCGTCGCCGTGTCCCTACGTTCTTGGGATAAAGCATGAAACTTCTCTACAACGCCAACATTCACACTCTTGATTCAAATCATCCCTCCGCTTCTGCGATTCTGATCGCAGGCGGACGCATTATCGCTGTAGGGGATAGGGATAAACTTGAAAGTCTCGCGCATGGTAAACTCGAAAAGCAGGATATGAAAGGCAAGACTATTCTGCCTGGATTGACCGATGCACATATCCACTTGCAGTATTATTCGCTCGGCTTATCCAAAGTGGATTGTGAAACAAAAACGAAAGACGAATGCCTGAGCCGCGTAGCGGAGCGTGCCAGAAATTCCAAGCCTGGCGAATGGGTACTCGGACATGGTTGGAATCAAAATGAATGGCACTCGTCATCTGGACGAGTGGTGGGCGGCGATTGGCCCACAGCAAGCGAACTTGATGCCGCTGCCCCAAACAACCCCGTTTATCTGACAGCCAAGTCACTGCATGCTGCGTGGGCAAATACTGCTGCGTTGAATTTGGCGGGCATCACTACGGATACTCCCAACCCGAAAGATGGAGCAATCCAACGAGATGCCAAAGGACAGGCAACTGGTATTTTGCTGGAAACAGCTATGGGCTTGGTCGGAAGCGTAATTCCCGAGCCGACCATCAAAGATATTGAACAAGCCATTCAAAATGCCCAATCCATTTTATGGAAGATGGGGATCACAGGCGTGCATGATTTTGACCGCCGTGATTCGTTCATGGCGTTGCAATCATTGCGCGCCAGCAATAAATTGAAATTGCGCGTCAATAAAAATATTCCCGTTGAAAGTGTTGAACAGGCAAACGCGCTTGGGCTGCGCACCGGCTTCGGCGATGAGTGGTTGTGGATCGGTTCCGTCAAAGCCTTTATGGATGGCGCGCTCGGTCCGCACACTGCCGCCATGTTCCAACCGTATGAAAACGAACCTGAGAACAAAGGCATTCTCAACATGGATGGCGAGGAACTTTTTGAGCATTGCCGTAAAGCCGCCGATGTGGGATTGAGCATGACCGTCCACGCCATTGGTGACCGCGCCAATCATGAAGTCCTCAACGCCTACGAACAGCTTCGCAAATACGAAACCGAAAAAGGACTGCCGCATTTGCGCCACCGCATTGAGCATGTGCAGATCATTCATCCCGACGATGCGCCGCGCCTTGCCAAGCTCAACATCATCGCTTCCATGCAGCCCATCCACGCCACTTCGGACATGTTTGCCGCAGATCGCTTTTGGGGCGAGCGCTCCAAATTTTCCTACGCGTGGCGGACTCAACTGAATCACGGCGCGTCCATCGCTTTTGGATCAGATGCGCCCGTCGAATCACCCAATCCATTTTTAGGATTGCATGCAGCAGTGACGCGGCAGCGAGCGGACGGCTCACCTTCCGCCGAAGGTTGGTACCCCGAACAAAAATTGACGTTGGCTGAGGCATTATCAGCCTACACCCTCGGCGCCGCCTATGCCGCCAACGCCGAGAATCGTCTTGGCAAACTCACAGAAAATTATCTGGCTGACCTCATCGTATTGGATCAAGACCCTTTCCTAATCCCCCCCAACGACCTGTTGCAATTAACAGCAACTGCAACGATGATAAACGGAGAATGGGTCTATACTTCATCCTGAGCGAAGCCGCCCATTTGGCTTTGCCAAAAGACGCTTTTCGCGAAACAGTTGTATGATGGATAGCAGGTGACCATGTCACAAAATCTCCCAAAACTCACCCCCGAAATGCTGATTCCCCGCATGGGCGAATACATCGTCCAAAAGGGATTGATCAGCGAAGCAGATTTGCAAAAGGCGCTTGCCTATCAACAGGAACAGATCTCAAAAGAGATTCCCTGTCTGATAGGTCAGGCGTTGATGGATTTGGGCCTGCTTAACCGTGATGCTCTTGACCAGGTGGTTACCGAACAGATCATTCAACTGCGTTCCGCTTTGCAGGCATCGAACCGCAACCTTGAGCAAAGGGTAAAAGATCGCACCGCAGATTTGAACGAAGCTCTGACGAGGCTTTCTGAGCTTAGCCAAATGAAGGCAAATTTTATAGCGAATATTTCGCATGAGTTGCGTACTCCATTAACGCATATTAAAGGCTACCTCGAACTTTTGGTCACCGATTCTTTGGGGAAAATTTCAGACGATCAACGCCACGCCTTGCAGGTCAGTCAGCGTGCTGCCACAAAATTGGAAGGCATGATCGAAGACCTGATCATGTTCTCGCTCGCTTCACGCGGAGAGATGAGCATGAAAATGGAGAAGATGGATATTCGACGGCTGGTCTCGCTCGCGGTGAAATCAGCTTTGAACAAGGCGGAGGAACGCGGGGTGAAGGTCCTCGCGAGCGCGCTTGACAGCATCCCTGCCGTGCAGGCAGACTCTGAAAAAATCGGCTGGGTGATGAATCAACTTATTGATAACGGGATCAAGTTCACCCCGTCGGGCGGAAGCGTGGTCATTAGTCTTAAAGAAGAGGGAAATAATCTTGTCCAGGTTTCCATCACGGATACAGGTATTGGGATTCCGCCGAGTCGATTGAAGGAAATTTTCGAACCCTTCCATCAATTGGATGGCTCATCTACAAGGCATTTTGGGGGCACGGGGCTTGGGCTTTCCCTTGTCCGCCAGATCATCGAAGCACACGGTTCTTTGTTGGATGTACAATCTGTGGAAGGCAAAGGCTCCATTTTCAAGTTTCCCTTGCTGGCAGTGCGGGAATAATCATGGATAATTTAACGTTATCGTTTTTGCATACTGTTCTTAATGAGGTCCAGAGCAAGCACGACTGGAAGGCGTCTCTGGATGCTTTGTTTACATCATTGCGTGGTTCTTTTGTTTACGATAACGTAGCCATCTTTCTTGAAGACTCGCGCACCAAAAGCATGGATATTGCGTATGCGCGTGCCATGGGGCGTGGAAAAACAGCGGAAGCAGATGCCGCCTGGGGGGAGCTTGTAGCAACGGAAGTGTTGGCGAAAAAAAAATTGGTATTGAAGGAGCCAAAGAGCAAGGGACGAGACCGCATGGCCCAGCCGTATTTATTGGGGATGCCATTAAATATCGGCTCGAAATTTCGCGGGGCTCTCGTCTTTATTCGGTTTGGAGGACCGGAGTATTCCGATCTGCATATTCAAATCGCATCCTTGCAGGCTTTTTGGTCGGCGGCGTTGATCGAACGCAGGGATTTACTGGAGGCGCGCGCTGAACTCGATTCTGTACAGCGCCAAATGCGGCTGCAGGATGATTTTGTATCCACGATCTCGCATGAGCTTCGCACGCCGCTTGGTTTTATTAAAGGGTACAGTACCAGCCTCTTGCGGCAGGATACGACCTGGGATGAGGCTACACAACGCGAGTTCCTCAATATTATTGACGAGGAGGCTGACCGTTTGACAAGATTGATCGAAGACATGCTTGAGTCAGCCCGTTTGCAAAGCAAGACTTTGCAATTTAAATTCTCACCCGTCCGAATTGACGCGTTGGTGCGTGATGTTGCCACACGGGTCAATACACACCACCCGGAACTAAAGATCGAGTTCAACCTGGAAACCCTGCCCCCGGTACTGGGTGATGGCGTCCGTCTTTCGCAGGTCTTTGAAAATCTTTTCAGCAATGCGATTAAGTACGCCCCCGGCTCGAAGCTGCAAATTACAACCAAATCCCTTGGCAAGCGCGTGCTTCTTTCCTTTGCTGATGAGGGCGAGGGGATTCCAGAAGACTTTCTGCCATTCTTATTTGAACGTTTTTACCGTGTCCCGGGCGAGCGTACTGTTACAGGAACAGGGCTTGGATTGTATATTTGCAAGCAAATTGTTATGGCACATCATGGTAAGATTTGGGTAGAGTCGGTGTTGGATGAGGGTACAACTTTTTTTATTGAACTGCCCGCAGATCCAACGCTTTGACCGTTATCATTATTTTTCATCAAGGAGATCATTATGGCAAAGCGTATTTTGATCGTAGACGATGAACCCCGTTACCTTCGCCTTTTGGAGGCAAACCTGCGAACGGAAGGTTACGAAGTGGCAACTGCTCAGGATGGTGTGCAGGCGCTGGATGTATTTTCGGCGCAGCCGATTGACCTGGTATTGTTGGATGTGATGATGCCGCGTTTGGACGGTTTTGGAACCTGCCAGCGTTTGCGTGAATTCTCGAATGTGCCCATCGTGATCCTGACAGCGCGCGGGGAAGAGCAGGACCGCGTCCGCGGATTGGACCTGGGAGCTGATGATTACCTGGTCAAACCGTTTTCAGCAACAGAGTTATTGGCACGTGTGCGGGCAGTTTTGCGTCGTGCCCAGCCCCCTGCTGAGCCGGGGCAGGCGCGCTTTTTCACTCATGATGACCTCAAGATCGACTTCGCCCGTGCGGAAGTATGGCGCGGTGAGGAAGCCATTTCCCTTTCTGCAACAGAGTACCGCCTCCTGCTCCAGTTTGCGCACAACATTGGCAAGATCCTTACCTCGGAGGAGTTGCTAACGAGCGTATGGGGCGCAGAATATAAAACGGATAAGGAAATTCTGTGGGTGAGCATTGCCCGTCTTCGCCAAAAACTTGAAGAGGATGCTCACAGTCCTCACCATATTGTCACGCGGTCTGGTTTGGGATACTTGATGCCTCCAATTGAAACGTGACAGGATCGCATGTGCAAACATGCGCGGGAATTAATTCCATGTCAAGAAAAAAAGTCCTTATTGTTGATGCTGATGTCGCCAGTCGAAACTTCATAGCACGAAAATTGCTGGAACAGAAGTATGATGTGATGCAGGCAGGTTCTGGCAAAGAGGGATTAATTTTTGCGTGGCGCGATCACCCGGACCTGATAATTGTTGACCCGGTATTGGCAGATGTTGCAGGGGAGGAAATCGCGGCAAGGCTAAAGCAGGATCCTCGTACGCAAGATGTGCCGCTGATCGCTCTAAGCGGGGATCAAACTCATGGCAGGATCAAATCCTGCCTGGATGCAGGTTTCAATGAATACATCACTAAATCCGGGCAGGCTGTGGCCACTCTAAACGATACCATTAGCAGATTGTTTGGCTTGACTGTGGATGAGATGAAACAGGGTGGTTTATCGATTATCTTTATAAGTGCAAAGGGGGGGACGGGGACGTCTTCAATGTGCGCGAATCTTGCCATGAACATTGCACATTACCAGCCTGAAGCAAATGTGGCAGTATTGGATTTGGTGCTTCCGATTGGCTCCATCGCACCCATTGTCGGATATGAAGGAGGTCAAAATATTGTCACGATCACAGACATGCCGCCTGCCAAAACCACTCCTGACTTTTTTCACCGTGAGCTGCCGCAGATGGGTGTCTGGCAATTCAATCTGCTGGCTGGTTCGCCGGATCCTGAGAGCAGCAATCAATTGAAGGTGGGGCGTATTTGGGATGTTGTGACCGCATTAAAAGCATCCTACGATTATGTTTTGATCGATATAGGGCGTTCCCTTTCGAAGATCACTCTGCCGCTCATCCAGCACGCTGACCTTGTTACCTTGATTGTGAGCACGGATGTCAGCACCATATCTCTGACAAAGACATTATGGGATTATTTGAAAGGTAAGGGGGTTCCGCCAAACTCACTTTTCACGATATTGAATCGCGCAGTTGGTCTGGAAGGCTTGAGTAAGACGGATGCGGAAAACCAGTTGGGGATCAAGATCAATATGTCCATGCCGTATCTCGGTACAAATTTTGCCTTTGCGAACAGCCATCACCAACCATTTTCTTTGAAGTTCCCGAAGGATACGGCTTCCATTATCTTTCAGGATACCGCGAAAGAGATGGCCATATTGGCTCAAAAAGTCAGGTTGGGATGAATCTAGTCTGGAAGCTATTTTTACCAACCCTATAATGGAGAATTGCTATGACAATTGAATATGATGAGAAGGGTAAATTCTATACCGATGTTGTTACGAAACTGCCTGTTTCCTGCCTGGTTCAGACAACAACTCATTTGATGCGCGGGTCTGTACATGTGCGTCAGGGGGAGCGTTTTAAAAATGAACTGGAGCGGGAGGAAACCTTTCTTGCGATTACCAATGTCAGTATCCTTGGCGCGGATGAACAGGTTCTATACACTTCTCCCTTTATAGCAGTTCGACGTTCCCAGATCGTTTGGGTCATGCCTGCAGGCAATAACCACGAGGCATCACAGGAATGACATCCCCCAACCCGTCACCTGCGTCGAAAAGTTTTACGCACCAAGACCTTGCGCGCCTGAAAAAGTATCTTTCAGATAATCTGTTGCGCGCCCTTGAAATGGAGGGAGTCCCTGCTGGAGATCGCAGCGCTTTTGTCAGGAAGAATATCATTCAAATTTATGAGCAGACAAAACTGCGCCTCCCGGATGATCTTCGAAAGCAGATATTCGATCAGGTTTTGGATGATCTTCTTGGTTATGGACCGATCCAGTCTTTGCTTGATGACCCCGAAGTTTCGGAGATCATGGTAAATGGCCCAAAGAAAATTTTCGTTGAAAAGAATGGAAAGCTCAGCAAGTCCAGTGTAACTTTTGACGATGATGACCATGTCATTCGTGTGATCGAACGTATTATTCTGCCGCTCGGGCGCCGCGTGGATTTTGATTCACCAACTGTGGATGCGCGCCTGCCGGACGGCTCGCGTGTCAATGCTGTGGTACGGCCAGTTGCCATTGATGGACCTTCCATCACTATCCGCAAATTCCGCAAGGATAAACTGCAGGCGGAGGATTTGATCAACTTTGGGTCACTCACCCGTCAAATGGCGGATTTTTTGCAGGCTTGTGTAAAGGCCCGTTTTAATATCATTATTTCCGGGGGAACGGGTTCAGGCAAGACAACCTTGTTAAATGTCATGTCCGGTTTTATTCCAGAGAATGAGCGCATCATCACCATCGAAGATGCGGCGGAACTACAGCTTCAACAGGATCATGTCATGCGGATGGAAACGAAACCCGCCAATACGGATGGACAACATTCTGTCACGATTCGCGATCTCGTCAAGAATTCGCTTCGCATGAGGCCTGACCGCATTGTGGTGGGTGAGGTGCGTGGCGGCGAAGCTTTGGACATGCTGCAAGCCATGAATACCGGACATGACGGCTCCCTGACCACCGTGCATGCGAATACGCCGCGGGATGCAATGTCACGTATTGAAACTTTGGTGTTGATGGCTGGCATGGATTTGCCTCTCAAAGTGGTTCGCCAGCAAATCTCCTCTGCGGTTGACCTGATCGTCCAGCAGACACGCTTGAAGGATGGTCAGCGTAAAGTAACAGCCGTGACGGAAGTTGCAGGCATGGAAGGTGATATTATCGTCCTGACGGACATATTCAAATTCAATCAGACGGGCGTGACTGAGGATGGAAAAGTATTAGGCGAGGTAAATGCCACAGGCATTCGCCCCAACTTCACGCCGCGGCTTGAAGCGGCTGGCTTCAAACTCAGCGCAGACATCTTCGCGCCGAAGGCTTCCGCCCAGAATACTCGTCGCTGAAACACTCTGCTATAATCTAGTCATCTAAACATCCACGAGGAATTTATGAATAATGCCCAGATCACCATACGAGAAAAGAAACTTGGTTTGTTGATTCGCGATGCCCGCATGGCGGAACGACGCAGCGTCAAGGAATGCGCAGATGCGATTGGCATCAAGCCCGGTTTATTTCGCGCGTACGAAGAAGGACGCCGCGCTCCGTCCCTGCCTGAACTTGAGACTTTGGTTTATTTTCTGAAACTGCCGATTTCGCATTTCTGGGGCAATGAGACGAAATCGGATGCATCCTCTGCGATGGAAACCGTGGATATGACGCGTTTGATCGCGCTGCGCCAGCGCATGATAGGTGCCTTGCTGCGACAGGAGCGCACGAATGCGAACATGTCCATTCGTCATATTTCAACCGAGACTGGAATTTCACAATCGAAATTGAAGTCCTATGAATTGGGTGAGCGGGCTATCACAGTGCCCGAGCTTGAAAGTATCCTTTCTGTGATGGGCAGCCGCATTGAGACGTTCTTCGACCAAAGCGGGCCGGTGGGACAATGGTTGAATAACCAGCGCGCCATGCAGAAGTTCCTTGAGCTATCTGCCGAGATGCAAAACTTTGTCTGTCAGCCTGTAAATCGTCCCTACATAGAACTGGCAATGAAACTAAGCGACCTTTCAAGGGAAAAATTACGTTCCGTTGCAGAAGGTCTGCTCGATATCACTCTTTAGAAATTCACCCTAGAATCACAACGGTACTGCCATGACGAATGAACCTGCTCAACTCGAAGCGCAAGGCAAGCGCGCTTTTGCTGATAAAAGATTTGATGAAGCTGCCGAATTGTTCCAACAGGCAGCCGAAGGATACAGCCTTGGACGTGCGGGGCTGATGGCTGCTGAAATGATGAACAATGTTAGTGTTGCCCTGTTACAGGCGGGAAAGCCGCAGGAATCGCTGACCGCTGTTTTGGGAACCGAGAAAACGTTTGAAGAGGCAAAGGATGTCAAGCGACAGGCAATGGCACTGGGGAATATTGCCGCTGCGCTGGAAGGTCTTAACCGTTACGATGAAGCCATAGATGCGTATGAGCGTTCTGCCGAGTTGTTCAGGCAGGTTGATGAAGGCGACATGCGTGCCATGGTAATGAAATCTGCTGCTGCAATTAAACTAAAAACAGGCAAGGTCACAGAATCTGCATTTAAGATGATGGGATCGCTGGATGCCAAAAAAACCCCTGGATTTTTTGAACGCATTTTGAGATTCTTCCTTCGTTTTATCAAATGATCAACCTCAATTTAAAGGTTCGGCGCGCGGTCATTGAGGATCACAATCAGATTGCGAACCTCATTTTTTATGAAGCCAACACTCATCGTCATTTGGATTGGCGTTCTGCGCTGGAATGGATTGGTTCGCGAAATTATTGGGTGCTGGAGGATAACGGACGCATCGCCGCCGCCCTGGCTTGTCCCGAAGACCCGCGCCAAATAGCCTGGATCAGGCTATTTTCTTATCATCAGAATTTATCCGGTTTTGAAACCTGGTCTGTCCTTTGGGAAACGGCCAGGAATGAAATTCTGCGCGCTGATCCAAAAGTTCAAGTGACAGCGATTGTGACCAAACAGTGGTTTCAAAATATATTAATTTCCAGCGGATTTGAATTAAGGCAGGACATTGTATTACTGCAATTGGATGTTAAGAATGCCCCCCATTTGGCATTGCCGCCGGGGGTGCAAATCCGTTCCATGCAGGCGGCGGATTTGCCTGTCGTAACAAAGTTGGACCTGGCTGCATTTGGCGAGTTTTGGCATAACACCTACGAGTCCATTGAACGGGCACATGCACAGGCCCTTTACGCAACCGTTGCGGAAGATGATTCAGGCTTGGTCGGATATCAGATCAGTACGGGGAATCCGTTTGGGGCACACCTTGCCAGGCTTGGGGTGCGGCCTGAAGCGCAGGGCAGGGGAATTGGCAGATCTCTGGTGGATGATCTTACTCAATATCTTATCGAAAATCGAATAGGTAAACTTTCCGTCAACACACAGTCGGATAATGATGCCTCCCTTTCACTTTATCAGAAGATCGGATTTGTTCGCACAGGGGAATATTTTCCCGTGCTCGTTTATCCAAATGGTATCTCATGAGCCGAATTGCTTTCCCTTCGCACATCATGAAAAAATTTGTTGAAACCCTGTCAACAGAGATTGGCCATGAGACGATTACTGCCGTGCTTTCAAAAGCAGGGCTGCCGCAAGAATGGGCACATTCAGAAAACTTTTTAGCATTAGACGAAGAGCGTATTGCACAATCATATTCGACCTTGCAGGCAGCCATTCGTGTTTATTACGGGCGCGGCGCGCGCGGGATCTTAATGCGTATCGGAACAAAACTTTGGGAACGCCTGCTGAATGATGCTCCCATCGGCACCAAAGCGCAGGCTGCTTTGATTCAAGGACTTCCAAAATCCATGCGACGCAAGCCCGCGCTTGAATTACTTGCGCGCATCCTAAATGCAGCGAATGGAAGAATAACGGTTCATACTTTGGACCTTGACCTGCTCCTAGTTGACCAAACATCCCCCGCCACCTTGAATCAATCTGATGATACCCCGATTTGTTTTGTGACCTTCGGCTTGATACGCGAGTGCCTGTACTGGGCGGATGGGATGGAGCATGATATCGAAGAACGCGCCTGCCATGCGACGGGCGCTCAACAATGCGAATTCAAAATCACCATTGGAGGGTGAAATGACACACCAGGAATTAAGTTGGAAGACCCGTGACGGCTTGGATATTTTTGCACAAGCCTGGGAACCATCCGCCATCGTGCCAAAAGCCATTGTTTGTCTGGTACATGGTTTGGGTGAACACAGTTCTCGATATACCCATGTTGCTGAAGCACTTGGAAAGGAAGGATTTATCCTGTTCACATACGACTTGCGCGGACATGGGCGTTCTGCCGGTCTGCGCGGACATATCTCGTCCATTGAAGATTTTATGCAGGACATTGATGTGATGTTTGAGCAGGCGCGTTTACGCTACCCGGGCTTGCCGCTCTTTTTATACGGTCACAGCCTTGGCGGCATTCAGGTTTTGCACTACGGCCTGCTCCGCAAACCGAATGTGAAAGGTGTTATTGCAACCAGTTCGGGACTGCATACTGCTCTTGAAAAACAGCCTGTAAAGGTTTGGGCTGCAAAAGTGCTGGGAGCATTAATGCCTCGAACTACCATTGCCAGTGGACTAGATGCCACTGCAATATCTCATAATAAGGAAGTGGTGGACGCCTATCAGAAAGATCCGCTGGTACACGATAAAGTTTCACTTGGCTTTGGGAAGGTCATGCTGGGTGTTACGAAATGGACGTTGATGCACGCAGGTGAATTTCCCCTGCCCTTGTTGCTGATGCATGGCAAGGCAGATATGATTGCATTCCCGTCCAGCAGCACGGAATTTGCCGCCCCGTTGCAGGGAAAATGCACTTTGATGTTGTGGGAAGGCTGCTATCATGAACTCCACAATGAACCGGAGCAGGCTGAAGTGCTCAAAGCTATTACCCTGTGGATGGATGCCCGTTTGCGTGAATAAATTAAGAACATATTAACCCTTTACTGGACAAAACCATTTTCACATGGGACAATCTTCGGTCAATCACCTTATATACAGGAGTTAGCATGAGTAACAAGGATAAAGAGATGAGTAAGCGTCAGGCCCGCAAGGAACAATTAAGGCGTAAAGAACAGAGATCGCGCCTTCTGGGAATTGGCCTGATCACCATTGGCGCCCTTTTTGTGGCGTTTCTTTTCATATACCCCAATCTCAAGCCGGTTGGCGAAGTATTCTCTGCGCCGGAGATCGTCCGTCCGTCTGTGGATTTCAATGCCGTTGGAGATCCAAACGCCCCCATACGAATCGATGAATATTCTGATTTCCAATGCCCTTTCTGCCGTATTTTCTTTGAAAATACAGAGGAGGCTTTGATCGAAAAATATGTCGCTACTGGGACCGTATATTTTGTGTACAACTCTTTCGGCGATTTCATTGGAACAGAATCCGGGCAGGCAGCCGAAGCTGCTTATTGTGCTGGAGATCAGGGAAAGTTCTGGGAAATGCACGATATCATTTTCGCCAATCAAACGGGTGAGAATGTCGGCGCATATTCAGACCGCCGCTTGGTCGCCTTTGCGGAAAAGCTTGATTTGAACATGGATGAATTCAATGCATGTTTTGACGCGAGCAAGTATAAGGACTTGATCCAAGAAGATATGAAAAACGGCGTTGCTGCCGGTATTACGGCCACTCCTTCGTTTATTTTGACATATACTGTCAATGGCGAGGAAAAAACCGCACTGATTGAAGGCGCGCAGTCGATTGATGTTTTCCAACAGCAGATCGAAGCAGCCCTTGCAGAAATGGGTCAATAAAGTTAGATAACGCATCAAAAAGGACACTGTCCCTCAGGGACAGTGTCCTTTTTGTTTAAACGTACTGCTATTCTTTTGTCGTGTTGTTCCTGTTGACAATCCCTTGCTGCCACGCATAGACCGCCACCTGTGTACGATCTGCCAGGTGAAGTTTGCTGAGGATATTGCTGACATGTCCCTTTACTGTATTTTCACTAATGACAAGCTTTTCAGCGATCTGGCTGTTGGTTAACCCCGCCGCGATCAATTTCAAAACATCCGTTTCACGGTCTGTTAATTCGGTGAACAACGGCTGTTCACCGCTGTTTTCGCCGCGGATGTTTTGCAGAACCCTGGCAGCGACTCGCGGGTGCAGTGTCACCTCCCCTTGAACAGCGCGGTGAAGGACTTCCACCAACTTTTCCATTTTCATATCTTTGAGGATATAGGAAATTGCGCCTGCTTTGAGGGCCGGAAAAATATGTACATCTTCGTGGTAAGAGGTGAGTACCACCACCTGTGAACGCGGGCTGACCTGTTTTACCCGCCGGGTGGTTTCGATGCCATCCATGCCCGGCATGATCAAATCCAGCAAAACAATATCAGGGATTAGCTCCGAGACCATGCTTAGAGTCTCTTCTCCCGAAGCCGATTCTCCAACCACCTGGAAATCAGGGATCGTCTCGAGATAGGCGCGTATCCCATTCCTCACAACTTCGTGGTCGTCTGCGATCAATATGCTTGTACGATGATGTTTCATAATTTAATTCTCCTGCGATTAACCTTTGATAGGTAATTGTGCGATCAAGCGCGTTCCCTGCCCGGGCGCGCTTTGAATTTGAACGGTGCCGCGAATACTGCTGATGCGTTCGCGCATCGAACGGAACCCCATGCCCTTGGCTTTTTGGTTCATGTCAAACCCGTGGCCGTCATCCGCGATGACGACTTGCAGCGACTCGGGATTATAAACCAATGAAATGTCCACCCGCTGCGCCTTGCTATGACGTGACACATTAGCAAGCGCTTCTTGAATGAAACGATACACAGCCTGCTCCACATCCAGCGGAAGAGAACGCTCATTCTGGATCGTAAGGTTGACCACTGCGTCGTTGCGATTTTCCCACTCGAAAACATATTCTCGCAGAGTGGTCGGTAATCCCTTTTCTTGCAGGGCAATTGGATATATCTCTTGAATCAAGAAGGTCAGTTCCTGAATGACCTCATAGACGAGCGTTTCCGCCTCGCTCAGGTGGGGCATAACTTCATCTGGCTTGGATTTGATGATGCCGTTGGCGGTCCCCAACTGTGCCAGCGCAGCGAATGCTTTTTGTTTGGCGCTGTCATGCAGGTCACGTGCGAGGCGGTTGCGTTCTTCCATCACAGCGAGGTCTTTGGTCTGTTCAAACAACTCCATATTGGCGATGGCGAGGGATGCACGATTTGCCAGCGCAGTGAAAAGGCGGATGGAGTCCTCATTGAGCGCGTTGGGCCGCGTATACGCCACGTTGAAGATGGCGACGACCCTGCCATCTACAACGATGGGGAAATGGGCGTAGGATTGAATGCCTTCATTGCGGATGACAGTTTGAAGGTCGCCGCGCAGTTTGCTGATTTTCAAGTCTGAAATAATAACAGGCTCGCCGCTGGACATTGCTTGACCGATCATGCCTTCCCCGTCTTCGAAATTGAGCGCGTACAAGGTTTCGGATTTAAATCCCTGGCTAACGCGCGGCAGTATCTTTTTCTTTTCTTCGTTCCATACGAAGACCACGCTTCGATCTGCTTTCAGCACAGATACAGATACATCCACGAGTGTTTGGAAGACTTGATTCAACGTAACATTTCGGATGATCCGTTCATCAGCTTCGTATAAGGCTTCGATATCGCGGGTTCGTTTTTCGAGATCAGATGTCCGCCGTTGAACAAGATTTTCCAACTGGCGGTTGCGGCTTTCAATGGATGTGATTCGCCAGCGATACCCGGCCGCAACCGCTGTGCCAAGAATTAGTACGGACAGGCTGCGGAACCACCAGGTTTCCCAAAGTGGAGGGATCACGGTAATATTAATCGAACGCCCAACTTCATTCCAAATACCGTCACTATTGGAGCCGCGGAGTTTCAGGGTGTATGTTCCGCCGGGCAGGTTGGTGTAAAGGCTGTTATGTTTTGAACCGAGATTGTTCCAGCTGTTGTCAAAATTTTCCAATTTATAAGCATACTGATTCTTGTTCGGCTGGCTGTAGGAAAGAGCTGCAAACTCAAATTCAAAGGAATTATTAGGCCATTGCAGGGTAAATTCTTCCAGAGCTTCCACCTGAGTATCAGCGGCCAATGGTTCGCCGTTTTGAGTGAGGGAGGTTAGCACAATAGGGGGCACGTATGTATCTGTTGAGATGGTCAGCGGGTCAAAAAAATTTATGCCGTTGATGCCGCCGAAATACATCTCGCCGCGAGTGGTGATGGCATACGCATTGGAGTTGAATTCGTTGCTTTGTAAGCCGTCACTGACGGTGTAATTGCGAAATTCGTTCGTAAAGGGATTGAAACGGGACAACCCGTAGTTGGTACTGATCCATAAGTTGTTTTCCTTGTCTTCAAGAATCCCGTTGATCACGTTATTGGGGAGGCCGTCTTTTTCGGTGAAAGAGGTAAATGAATCGGTTTTTACATCATAGCGATTCAGCCCGCCGCCTGCAGTGCCGACCCACAAGGTACCGTTTTTGCTTTCATAAAGTGAAAGAATTGAGTCGTTGCCAAGGCTTTTGGGATCGCCGCGGCGGTTTTGATAGTGAATAAAATTCCCTGTACTATATTCGAGGCGGTTCAACCCTCCATCCATTGTGCCGACCCAAAGATCGCCTTGTAAATCTTCTTTTATCGCTACCACTTGAGAGTCGCTCAGGCTGTTTGGATCGTAAGGATCATGGTTGAAGTTGATGAAAGTTTCAGTGGCAGGGTTGAATTGATCGAGGCCTTCGCTGGTACCAAGCCAGATGTTTCCTTTGCGATCTTCATAAATTGTATAAACGGGCAGTCCCGAAAGGCTGTTGCCGTCTTGCTGCGGTTCGAAGCGGCGCGATGTGCCTGTGTTGGGATCGAAAAGATCGAGTCCTTTTGCCGTCCCCACCCATAAGGAGCCATGCCGATCGACCAGGATGGAGTAGATTTGGTCGCTGCTCAGGCTGTTTGGGATTAATGGATCGTGATGATATTGATCGAAATTTCCTGTAGCCGGGCTGAAGCGGTTGAGTCCGCTGTCCAGCGTGCCGATCCACACTGTGCTGTTGGGAGCGACAAAAATAGCAGAGATCAAATTTCCACTTAGACTTTTTGGGTTGGAGATATCTCCCCGATAATAAGCGAACTCATCCTGTTTGCGGTTGTACTTGTTCAAGCCGCCGCCGTTCGTGCCGATCCACATGACGCTGCCGCGGTCTTCAAAGATGGATAAGATGAGGTTGTTGCTGACACTGCCGGGGTTTTCCGGCTCGTGGCGGTAATGAATGAATTGATTGAGTTGTGAGTTATATATGTCGAGACCTTCGTTGGTTCCCACCCAAAGGACATTGTTATGGTCCACATATAACTGATTTACGGTATTGCTGGAAATGCTTTCCGGGTTATCCGGACGGTGTTTGTACCGCGCAAATGTTTGGGTATTCGACTTGAAACGGTTCAGCCCGTTTTCAGTTGCGATCCATAAATTGTTTTCCGCATCCTCGGTGATCGAGGTAATGTTGTTGTCGCTTATGGTATTGACGCTATCGCCTGTTGTAAAAGCCTTAATGGAATTTGTTTTTTCGTTCAATTGATACAAACCATTGTCTCGGATGCCGATCCATAGTAACTTGTTTGAGTCTTGAAAGAGGGTGGTGATGGGATTTTTTAGACCGTCTTCATCACCAAGGTAGTGGACAAAGTTTTGACTAACCCGGTCGAATCGGTCAAGGTCCGAATCTGTGCCGACCCAGAGGGTGTTGTTTTCGCTGACATAAAGTGCATTAATGCGGTTGTTGCTGATCGAATTTTTGTTGGCTGGATCATGCTTGAATACAGTGAACAGGCCCGAGCGTGGGTCGAAGCGGTTTAATCCACCCTGGCGGGTGCCGATCCAAACAAATCCATCTTTGTCTTCCACAATGGATGTGATCCAGCGGTTGCTGAGGCTGCCTTCATTTTCGTCTTCCGGCTCGTAGACTTTGAAGCTGTAACCGTCATAGCGGTTCAATCCATCTTCTGTGCCGACCCAAAGAAACCCTGTGCTGTCCTGAAAAATTACGTTGATTACACTTTGCGACAAGCCTTGTTCAAGGCTGATATGTTCAAAGCGAATGGAACGATTGAAGTTGGTGGAACCAAGTTGGGGGGCTTGTGTGTAGGCTGGAGAGTTTTGCGTTTCCGGCGCGACACTAGGCGTGCTGGAAACGCAGGCGGACAAGACTAAAGTAAAGAGAAGAAAAAAGAATTTACCAGAACTGTATTTCATGGACGGTTAGTATAGTGCACTTTTAGCGAGGTTTACATACTATACGCTCATTTTTACCCCCTCCTGTAGAGGGGTTTTTTTGCGTGGGTGGAATTATAACGCCCATGGTTAAGGGGTTGGAATAAACCATTCAGGTACCGTATTAAAAACACGCAAGCAGGCGCATGACGAATTCCCTTAAGGTCTATATGATGAGGGCACAAACGAATGGAATGTATTTTCTCCTCCAAAGAAGACAGGCCGCGTTTGGTTGGCGAGGCGGAATGCCAGACTGATGAACTGGCTTTCCGCCTGCTGTTTCTTGTGAGATGAATGACAAGGAGGTGATTGGTTGGCAGATTTAAGACACGTGCCTTGATTTTATTGCTCAAATCTAAAAAGGAGATATAGAGAAATGAAACAAAACAAGATTTATGTAGCCTTCAGCTTGCTTGTTGTGCTTGGGATGGTGTTGGCGGCATGTGCGCCTGCTGCTCCGGCAGCGACGGAAGCGCCTGCCATGACGGATGAACCCGCTATGACGGAAGCACCTATGACGGAAGAACCCGCCATGACGGAAGAGCCCATGGCTTCCACTGAGCGGAAAGGCGGCTGGCTGGATGAAATTGTATTCTCGGTAATTTCATCTGACTCGGCTGTTTCCCAATTACAGGCTGGAGCAATCGATTTTTATTCCTTTAACCTGTCTTCCAATACTCTGCCGGATATCAAGGCTGCGGGCTTGAACTACACCCAGTCTTTTGGCGGAAATTATGGCATCAGTTTGAACCCTGCCACGTTGACTGATACAAAAGTGCTCAACCCCTTCTCGAATCGCAAGATCCGCGAGGCGATGAACTGGATGATCGACCGCAACTACATCAACCAGGAAATCTATGGCGGCGGCTCTCTGCCGAAACTTTTGCCGATCACCACCCAATTGGTGGAATATACCAACCTGATCGAAACTGCGCGCGCGCTTGAAACCAAGTATGCCTACAACCTTGAAAAGGCAAAGGAAGTGGTTACAGCTGAGATGGAAGCCATGGGTGCCACAATGGGCAGCGACGGCAAGTGGCAATACAACGGCGCTCCCGTCACCCTGATTTTCCTGATCCGTTCTGATGGTGATGGTACGCGTCAGCCAATGGGCGATTACGTTTCCAATCAATTGGAGGCGGTTGGTTTTACTGTTGACCGCCAATATAAGACTTCTTCCGAAGCCTTCCCAATCTGGATTGGTTCTGATCCTGTGGATGGTCAGTGGAACTTATATACTGCCGGGTATCTGCCTTCCGGTCTCACACGCGATGAGCGCGGCCAGCTCCAGCAATATTATTTGCCGACAAGCGTTCAGGCTTCCCAGCCCTTCCTTTCCAACGTGGCGGATCCTGAATTCCAGAAACTTGGTGATGATCTTGCTCAGGGGAACTTCGCCACCAAAGAAGAGCGTGATGCCATGATGGCCAGAGCGCTTGAATTATCTCTGGAAGATTCCCTCTTTGTGTGGGTTGTTGACCAACTGGTCTATGCGCCCTATAACTCCAATGTTTCAGTCACATATGATCTTGCGGCTGGATATGAAGCAGCCTTCATGGGTAATTACAACCTCCGCTTTGTTGGGGAAGAGGGCGGTACCATGCGCGTCGGTACAAATGATCTCTTCACCCAGCCGTGGAATACCATTGCAGGCAGCAACTGGGTTTGGGATTCAAATATAATGCGCGCCACCAGTATGGGTGCTGCAGGTGTAGGCGGCAGTCAAGGCCTGATGGGCGATCCATACACTGGTTTAGCCTGGCCCCAGCGCATTGAAAGCGCTTCATTACAATATCAAAGCGGCTTGCCAATTGTTCACAACCTGGACTGGCTGGATGTAGAAGAGGTGGACCAGATTGACGTACCCGCCGATGCCTGGGTGGATTGGGATGCTGCCACTCAGACTTTCATTACCGCCGGTGACAAATTCCCTGAAGGTACCACTGCCAAAACAAAGAGCACGGTTATCTTCCCTTCAGACTTATACGATACGGTGAAATGGCATGATGGCAGCGCGATCTCTGCTGCAGATTTTGTGATGTCCTTCATCGTTTTCCTTGACCGGGCAAAAGAAGCAAGCCCGGTCTATGATGAAGCTGCCGTTCCCGCAGTGGATGCGTTCCTTCCATCCTTCAAGGGGTGGCGCATTACCTCCACAAACCCATTGACCATTGAATACTACTCAGATTCTTACAATGCGGATGCTGAATTGAACATTCTCCCGCTCTGGCCTGGTTCTCCCACCGGTCTTTCTGGTGAAAATAGTTGGGATATTCTGGCTGTTTCCAACCTTGCTGAAGCTGCGGGCGAGCTTGCCTACTCCTCTGATAAAGCTGATGTCGAACAGATCGAGCAGATGAGCTGGGTCGGCGGCCCAAGCCTTGAGATCCTCAAGAAGTATCTCGACCAGGCTCAGGCGGAAAGCTTTGTGCCTTACGAAGCCACCATGAGCCAGTTCCTTGCCGATGGTGAAGTAGCAGAGCGCTATGAAAATCTCTCCAAGTGGTATGCGGATCACGGTCATTTCTGGCTCGGAACTGGTCCGTACTATCTGGATCAGGTTTTCACCACCGAGAAATCGCTTGTTCTCAAGAACAATACAGAATTTGTGGACTTTGCCGACCGCTGGTCTGAGTTCAGTGACCCGAAACGCGCCACCGTTGCCCTTGATGGTCCCGGCCAGGTAACAGCTGGGCAGGAAGCGGTATTCGATGTCATCGTCAACTTCAAGGATGAAGCATACCTGAACGAAGATATCAAGCAGGTGAAATACATCCTCTACGATACCACTGGAGCTACAGTAGCTGTCGGTGAGGGAGTTGCTGTTGGCGAGGGACAGTATACAGTGACGTTGGATGCGGCTTCCACATCCAAACTGGAAACTGGTTCTGCCAAACTGGAAGTGGCTATCGTCCCGATCCCGGTTGCCATCCCAGCCTTCACTTCCATTGATTTCGTTGTTGTAAAGTAAAGCAAGATTAGAAATCAGGGCGGGGCATAATGTGCCCCGCCCTGAGACAAATTGTTTGTGAGGTCATACATGTCTGTAACCACGCATACCCCTTCTGAAAAACTGGCAATTAGAAGAACAAGCGCCAACAACACATTTTTTCGAGTCGCCCGCTATGTGGGGGTACGCTTGCTGACTTTGTTTATCACAGTGGTCATTGGCATTTATCTGACCATTATGATAGCCAATATGGGCGGCTATGTGGATGAGATCATCAAGAACCAGATTCGAGACAGCGTCACACAGTCTGTTGCGGCAAGCCCGAACGCCCAGCAGATGGATCCCGAAGTTCGAAAAAAATTGATTGCGGATCGAATCGCTTTAGAGGAAAAACGCCGCGGGTTGGACACGCCAATTGCCGTGCGTAATGCCCGGTATCTGGTCAACGCCCTTCAACTGGACCTTGGCCGCGCCATTAACCTGACAAGCGATGCGGGCTCAAAGCAAGTCCGTTTGATCATTCTTGAAAGACTTCCTGCTACTCTTCTGTTAATGGGGACTTCACAGTTGTTCCTGTTTTTTTCAAGCGTGTTCATTGCGCTTACCCTTTCCCGTTCCTATGGAAGTTTTTGGGACAAGCTGGTGATTGCGCTTTCCCCAACTTCCGCTGTACCACCGTGGTTTTATGGCATCTTCCTTATCCTCATTTTTGCCGCCGGGCTGCGCGTACTTCCCTTCGGCGGCATGGTGGATTCTCCGCCGCCGCCAAATACCTTTGATTATGCTGTCAGTGTTTTGAAGCATCTTATGTTGCCGGGACTTTCCCTTGTGTTAAGTTCCTTCTTCTTAAGTGTGTACAACTATCGGACTTTCTTCCTCATTTATTCCAGCGAGGATTATGTGGAGATGGCCAAAGCGAAAGGGCTGCCCACCCGCGATGTTGAACGCACTTATATTTTGCGTCCCACATTACCCAACATCATCACAAACTTTTCCCTGCTCATTATCGGCTTGTGGACAGGCGCTTTGTTCACAGAAACCGTTTTTCTCTGGCCTGGTTTGGGTAGAACACTTTTCCAGGCGATCGGCTTGTATGATGTTCCGATCATTGTCGGATCCACGATTATCTATGCCTACATGCTGGCATTGACCGTCTTCATACTTGATTTTGTGTACGCGTTGGTTGACCCCCGCGTGAAGATAGGCGAATAATGCAATGAATAATTTACGGACCACATTCCGCAAGTTAATGCTCTATCCGTCGGCGATGGTTGGCGTACTCGTTATTATTGCGCTGGTTGTTGTCGCCATCTACACCATGATCACCATCCCTTATTCCGAAGCGATCACTTTGTGGCGCGGCGGGGAGGAGGTCTGGTATCAGAACCCGCGGTTCGCACCGCCGGCATGGATCAACCTTTTCTCAAGCAAAAAATATTCCGAGTCGTTTGCGGTCAACACAAAAGATGGTGGAATTACCAAACAGGTTATCCCCGGAAAGGACGGCATTTCTACAGTTGAAATGACCTATGAATTTGATTTCAACTATGACTACTATCCGCAGGAAATGCTTTTCTATTTCACATCCAGCTTCAAGGAAAAACAACCCTTTGTTTCGATTGAATTACTGACCCCGGATAACAGGACGATCCGGATCGCAAACTATGCCATCGGGAATAAATTTACATACCGCTTCTCTCAAGACCAGAAACTGCGCACCAAACTACGGGCAGAGGAAGCCATCCCGGCCTTGTTCTCGCTGCCGGACAGCGAAGAGCCTTTGAAAGGGACTTATAAACTCATTTTGACAGGTACTACTTTCGAGCCCGATTCCAACATGGACGTCGAATTTGTATTCCATGGACAAGTGTATGGGCTGGCTGGGACTGACCATGCCAGACGTGATTTGACTTTGCCCTTGTTGTGGGGTGTGCCTGTGGCTTTGGCATTTGGGTTGATGGCTTCAATTGGGACATCTGTCCTTACCATGATCATTGCGGCAATTGGAGCATGGTATGCAGGCTGGGTGGATGAACTGATCCAGCGTATTACTGAGATCAATCTGGTATTGCCTTTCCTTGCGATTTTGATCATGATTGGTACCTTTTATTCCCGCAGTATCTGGGTCATTTTAGGTGCAACGATCCTGTTAAGCATTTTTACAGGAGCCATCAAAGGCTATCGGGCTGTTTTCATCCAGGTAAAAGAATCAATGTACATCGAGGCGGCGAAGGCCTATGGAGCAAGCAGCTCGCGCATTATTTTCCTGTATCTTATCCCGCGCATGATCCCGCTGTTGATACCAAGCCTGGTTCAGGCTGTCCCAGCGTTTGTTTTCCTGGAAGCGTCGCTGGCAGTTATCGGCTTGGGTGATCCGGTCCTCCCCACGTGGGGAAAGATCATTCAGGATGCCAATTCCAATGGCGCGCTTTACAAGGGACTTTATTACTGGGTCTTGGAGCCTGCTATTTTGTTGATGATTACAGGGCTTGGTTTTGCAGTCCTCGGTTTTGCATTGGACCGTATTTTTAATCCTAGATTGAGGGATGTATGACGACAACATCAGAGAAACTTCTTAATATCGAGAATCTTGTTTTGCATTTCAAGACATCCGGCGGCTCCGTTCAGGCAGTGGATGGTGTGGATTTTGAATTGGGCACAAACCGTGCCGTGGTGATTCTTGGCGAATCGGGTTGTGGAAAAACATCCCTTTCAAAAGCGCTGCTGCGCCTGCTTCCGCGCAATGTGGATAAATACTCCGGCAAGGTGTTCTTGCAGAATCAGGACGTCATGCTGTTGAACGATGAGGAATACCGCCAAAATGTACGTTGGGTGGGAATCTCTCTAGTGCCGCAAGCTGCCATGAATGCATTGAATCCTGTCCTGAAAGTGGGTGACCAGGTGGCGGAACCTGCCATGATCCATTTGGGGTTGAGCAAGGCTGAGGCCTATGGATTGGTTTACAAAATGTTCCAGCATGTCGGCGTCCCGGCGGATTTTGTAGCCCGCTATCCCTTTGAATTGAGCGGCGGGATGCGCCAGCGCGTGGCTTTGGCAATGGCATTGGTCACTTCGCCCAGCCTCATCGTCTTGGATGAACCCACTTCTGCGCTGGATCTGCTTACACAAGCCAACATCATGAATGTCTTGAAGCGCATCAAACATGAACTTGGCACATCGTTCATTCTCATTACGCATGATATTGCAACCTCGAGTGAACTGGCAGATGAAGTGGCAATCATGTATGCAGGACAGATCGTGGAAAATGGAGATGCAAAGGATTTTTTCCCTGCGCCTTTGCATCCCTATTCGCAAATGCTTATGGCAAGCGTTCCACGCCTGCGCAGTGATTCAGATCCCATGTTTATCACGGGACAACCGCCCAGTTTGATGAATCCGCCTGCAGGTTGTCGTTTTGCGGCGCGCTGCCCTTTCCGATTTGAGAAATGTTCCCAGGAACCGCCTGTATTCCAAAAAGGAAACCGCAAGGTTAAATGCTGGCTGTATCAATAAATCAGATTTTGTTTAGGTTGAGGAATTATTATGCCGACCCATGCTCTTTACGATGTTCTAACCATGTTCAAGGATATTCATAAGGTAGTTTTGGATTTTGCAGCAGAGATCGATGAAGACCAGCTTCGCTGGCGTCCGCGTGGATACAGTACCTCGATTGGATTTCACTTATGGCATTTGGCGCGTGAATCTGATTTTCTCAAAGCGATCATTTTGGAGCGCACTCCGCAGTTGGGCGCGGAATTTGGTGAACCGCATGAGATTTGGGCGAAGGAAAATCTTGCTCAAAAGTGGGGCTTCCCCACAGAATTAAACGCCACCGTTGGAACAGGTTTGAGTGACGAATTGGCTCAAACCCTGCCCATCCCTCAAAAAGAGGAGTTAATCGATTATTTACGCCGCTCCTATGCCGCTGTGGAGCAATTCGTCGAACGATTGGATGAGCATTATCCGGACTTTGAAAATATCGATGATGAGTTAAAAAAGAAATTGGAAAATATACGTTTGAATTTGCTCGTGTTCCTGTCTCATGATTGCCGCCACCTCGGCATGATGGAATGCTTGAAAGGCTTGCAGACAGGTTTTGGCTCGGCCACCGAGCAAAGAAAGTGATGGAAAACCATGAATGCCGATATGATCACTGAATTAAGAAAGGGTAACAACATGACGGTTGAAATCAAAGAATCCAGGGAAACCTTGCTATCCATTCGTGATCTGCATGTCTGGTATGAATTGCGCCGATTTGGCTTTGGGCGCGCGGGTTATGTCAAAGCTGTGGATAATGTCAGCTTTGAACTGGCGGAAGGGGAGACAGTGGCAGTTGTCGGCGAGAGCGGATGCGGGAAATCCAGCTTGATGAAGACCATCCTCGGGCTTAATATTCCTACCAGCGGCGAGGTCGTTTTTGATGGGAAGAATCTCGCCCAATTAAAAGCCAGTGAATTGCGGGATTATCGTTTTGAGATCGGTTATGTTCAACAGGATCCCTACGGCGCGCTGCCTCCATTCATGACGGTGCAGCAAATTCTGGAGGAGCCGCTCATTATCAGCGGTGTCAAGAATAAGGAAGAGCGGCTGGAGAGAATCCGCAAGGCGATGGATGAGGTGAAACTTCACCCATCCGATGATTTCCTGCCGAAGTTCCCGCACATGTTAAGCGGCGGTCAACAGCAGCGTATTGTAATTGCACGCGCGATGATCCTTCAGCCGAGGTTGATCGTTGCGGATGAGCCCGTCTCAATGCTTGATGCTTCCGTGCGTGTTGAAATCCTAAAACTCATGCGCGCATTGCAGGAAAAATATCATCTTTCGGTTATTTACATCACTCACGATCTTTCAACAGTAAAATATTTTTCGGCGCGTATTTTTGTGATGTATGCCGGCAATCTCATTGAAAAGGCGGATACGCGCCAGTTGCTTGATAATCCGCTGCATCCGTACACAACGGCATTGCTTGCTGCAACATCCGATCCTGACGCGCACAATGCAGATTCTTATAAAGAGGTGCCTCCGGGCGAACCGCCGAGTTTGGCAAACCCGCCCAAGGGATGTCGTTTTCATCCGCGTTGTTCAAAGATTATTAATGGTTTGTGTGATGAAAAAGAACCCGTGGAGTTTGAACCTGTCCCTGAACATTTTGTCGCCTGCTGGCTGTATCAACCAAAATGAAGAATCCGCGCCTCCTCCTTACCCTTGGCCTGCTTATGATGTTCGCAGGCATTATCCTGCCCTTCTTGATGGTCATCAAGGTTATTGAATCCACGTTCTTTATGAACTTTTTTTCATGGGGACTTTCCTCATCGGGGCTGGCAATGGGAATGGTGGGGTTTGCGCTCACCCGCTGGATGAATAAATAAAAAGCCTCAAAAGAGGCTTTTTATTGTTTGAACAACCTTTCTATTTTGTGTCCAACGCGCGGAAGCGGTGAATGAAATATAAAGCCAGTCCGAGTAAGAGGATGGCGTTGGCCTGGTGAATGAGCGCAATGACAATGTTCACATAGGAGAGAATGGTTAGAATACCAAGTGTAATTTGCAAAGCTACCACGCCGATAAGCCACTTCATTCCGTTTTGAATATCGGTTGGATAATTTTGCTTTTTGACAATATAAAATACCACAGGCACGAGGATGATCCCCAGCCAGCCAAACCAGCGGTGGATGAAAACAATTGTCTGTGGGGATTCAAAAATATTGACCCACGACGCGAAGAGATTGGGCGGGATGAGACTTCCCAGCATCAAGGGCCATGTACCAGAAACATGACCTGCTTTCAGCCCAGCGGTGAAACCGCCGTAGGTGATCTGGATGAAGAGAACAATAAGCGATATTAATGAAAGCTTGGATGGCAGTGACCACCCGTTCTTTTTTCTGGAATCAGGAAAGCCATATTTGTGCCCAAGAGCAGTCCATATAGCCAGGCTGAATAGCGTGAGTGCCAGCAGTAAGTGAATGGTCAAATTAAAATGGCTGACGGCGGGACGGTCTACGAGTCCGCTGGCAACCATGATCCAGCCTGCAACAGCCTGCGAAATGAACAGGATGCCCATCACAAAGTAGATGCCGAATTCCTTGAATGGAATGCTCTTTTTGAAGAGGAAATAGAACAAGGGAATCGCATAGAACAGACCTGCAAGGCGGGCAATATTGCGGTGGAACCATTCCATGTAGAAGATGAATTCATATTCGTTCAGCGTCATACCAGTGTTGATCAGTTGATATTCAGGGGTCTGTTGATATTTGGCAAATTCCTCCTCCCATGCCTGCTGACCAATGGGAGGCATTGCCCCGCTGATGGGATTCCACTCCACGATGGAAAGCCCGGAGCGGGTGAGACGGACAAATCCCCCGAAGACGACTAGAAAAGCCACAATGAAGGCAAATATGAAAAGCCATTTCATTACGGCGCTGTTTTGGGTTTTAGGCATTGAGTTTCTCCAGTATTGAAATCGCTGGGATTATAGCATGCGGGTGATTTGTCTTTGCGGGAATTTGTGCATGGCGAAAATTTATATGGAATGCTGACAAGTATCAGATTAGGGCAGATGCGGGAAATAAAAAATGTCCATCGATACATCGATGGACATTTGGTTTCCTTCGCAGAATTAACCTATCCGCCTCTTAGTTGCTTCAGAAGCTGGCGGTAGTCTTCCACGTTTTGTGGATTCATTAACACGATCTGGTTGATGACATCGATTGCACCTTCTCTGTCTCCCTTTTCCACAAGTATTTCGCCAAGGACATCGAGCAGAGTGACAGCTTCAGGGGTGCGCCCCATTTGATGGAGTTGGGCGGCAAGCGTGCGTTTGAGCAGGGGCTGATCTTCATGTTCCTTGATAAGTTCTTCCAGGAAGGTGACGGCCAGGTCATTTTTATTTTGGTTTTCAAGATGATTGATGTAATTCTCAAGTTCGCTCAAAGCCTTGTCGGGCTGTGCCATGCGCAGGTTAAGTTCGATGATCTGTTTGCGGGCTGAGTCGTCATCGGGGGCAAGGGTGCGGATCTGTTCGTACACGCGCAGGGCTTGTTTCCAGTCCAATCGCTGCAGATCAATGTCGGCCATGCGCTGAAGGATGTGTATGTTCCAATCTCGGCTGGCGTTGCCTTGCTGGACGAGTCGCAGGGCAGTTGTATAGGTTTTACGCGCCATATCGAGTTCAGCAAGACGATAATGAATGGCTGCCAGTTCAAGATATTCCTGGATCGCATCATCAACCTGTCCGCGCGCGGTTAGTTGTTCGATCAAACGGTTGCGCGCGCCAAGGTCCATGGGCGAGAGTTGGATGATACGCCGCAATAATTTTGTAGCTTGTAAGACCTCTCCGCGCGCGCTGTAGGATTGCGCAACTACAATATATTTTGCAATGGCCTCTGCAGGGCGGCCTTCCTGCACAAGGAGGTCGCCCATGAGCGTGTGGAGGGGCAAATATGTGGGGGCATGCATGACGGCGTCATAGGCTTCATCCATGGCGGACCGCAGCGTTCCCATGCGCGCCAGTTGATTGATGCGATTCATCGACTCAAGCACGGAACTGGATTGAGCCTGAAGGATCACATCTGCAAGCGGAGAAGGCATTTCGCCATCCTGCTTCGGCATTTGGTCGCGGGTTTTGCGTAGTTGTTCCCGCCAGTCGGGACGGGTGAGCAGGCTGTTGATGTTCTCGCAGACCTTTCGCAGGATATTTTCATCCTTTTGATTTTTTTGCGCTTCGATGATCGGCTCGTATTGCTGGCGGATATCATCCATTTTGTCGGCAGGGACGGTCATCGAGTCGGCGAGTTTTAATGCCTCAAGATATTCCAGCGAGGCATTGTGAAAATCTGATTTCCTGACGAGCATTTGTCCCAGCAGCAGACGGGTTCCAAGCGCGTAATCGGAATGCTTGACAGCGTTCTGTAAAAAGCGTTGCGCGCTTTCATAACGGTCACCCTTGAAGCGCAATAATCCCAGGTTGAAATATAAGGCGGGATGTTTGAAATTTGCCTCCAGCGCGGCTTCCATTTCCTCGGCGGCCTGGGCTTCTTTGCCTTTGCTTTGCGAATCAATGGCTTGGCCGAGATGAAGTACAACTTTGGTTTGTTCCGCTTGCTGGAGGGAAATTCCGCCCGTGCCTTTCATGATGGCGGAGAGACCGCGTCGTTCCTGTGCGGCTGGGCTTTCATCGGAGAATTCAAAGAGCAGTTCAGCCAGTTGAGTTAATGCTTTTTGGCGCGCTTCCGCAATCGGGTCCAGACCGGAGGCGGTCTTTTGCGGTTCCTGCAATTGCTTCACTTGCGACATGCGAATTGGTCCCGTTCCGCCTTTGCCACGAATTGGTTTGGGAAGGAGTTGTCCCGTTTTAAGTAGGGTCTGCGCTTGTTTTACTTCCTGGCTGTTCGGTGAAATGGATTGGGCTTTATCCACCATTTCTTTTGATTTTTCAGCATTGCCCGCGCGTTGGATAATACTTGCCAGTGCAAGATATTCCGTTACGGCTTGCTGAGTATGCCCAAGTTTTTCATGTACCTGCGCGAGGCGCGAACGGGCAATCGCATGTTCGGGATTTAAGTTTGTGACCCGCACCCAGTTCTCGAGTGCCTTGTCAGCATCGCGCTGTTGAAGAAAAAGATCGCCAGCGCGGATGGCCGCATCCATTGCGTTTTTTAAATTGCCAAGTCTTTCGGAAAGCTGTGCCACTTTTTCCATTGGCACGGGGTCGTCCGGAGAAAGTTTTGCCACGTTCATGTAAATTTGCAGGGCTTCTTCGATGTTGCCTGACTGATATAAGGCAAGCCCCAAACTGCTGAGCGCTTTTGGGTTATCGGGCATTTCCTGCAAGGCGCGGCGATACGCACTCACTGCCTTTGCCCATTCCTGGTCCCAGGCGGCGGAGTGGCCTTCGTTCATTGCTTTTTGGAAAACGTCATCTCTTCCGGGCATAGTTGATTTTCTACTTTCGCGGTTGCGAGGATTCTTAATTGGATAAGGAATTATAACCTTGTCTTGAAAAGTACCTGCAGATTTTTCATGACAATTTTGTAATATGGACCGTTAAATTCCATGATTATTTTAATACGGACATCTCGCCCCAATTTGCGCCCGCTCTTGCTTCTGTTTCGAGAGGGACGCTTATCGGGTAGGCATTTGCCATTGTCTCCTGAACGACTTGCGCCGTCTTTTGCACTTCATTTTTTGGACATTCGAGCACAAGTTCATCGTGCACTTGTAAAAGCATTTTGCCTTTTAATCCAGCATTTTTCAGCGCGGATGGAATCTTCAGCATGGCGATTTTCATAATGTCCGCAGCCGTACCTTGAATGGGTGCGTTGATAGCTTCGCGTTCTTCTCGGTTCTTCATTTGTACATTGACCTTGCCCTGCAAGGCAGGGAAATAGCGTTTACGTCCAAGCAATGTTTCCACATAGCCGATCTCGGCGGCTTGTCTGCGCATGCCATCGAGATATTTTTTTACGCCGGGGAATTTCCTGAAATAGGCTTTGACGAAATCTTCAGCTTCAGCCAGGGTCAATTCGGTGGAGCGGGTGAGCCCGAATGCCGACATGCCATAGATCAGTCCAAAGTTGATGGCTTTGGCGTGGCGGCGCATATCTTTGGTCACTTTATCCAATTCAAGGTCATATATGGCGGCGGCGGTCGTGGCGTGGATGTCTTCTCCTGCGCGGAAGGCTGCGATCATGGCTTCATCCTGTGCCATGTGCGCGACGATGCGTAATTCGATTTGCGAGTAATCCACAGAAAGCAATGCATTGCCTTTGTCAGCAATGAAACCATTGCGCACGCGCCGTCCCGTTTCAGTGCGGATTGGGATGTTCTGCAAGTTCGGGTTGTTCGATGAAAGGCGTCCCGTCACCGCGCCGATCTGGCTGTAGGAGGTGTGTACGCGGCCTGTGTTTTCATCCACTTGGGCGGGCAGGGCGTCCACATAGGTGGATTTGAGCTTGGATAATTCACGCTGTTCAAGGATCCATTCGAGGATGGGATGTTTATCGCGCAACGCATCCAGCACGTCTGCTGAGGTGGAGTAAAAGCCTGTTGCTGTTTTTCGTCCTTTGTCGGGTGGTTCGAGGCGCAAGTGGTTGAAAAGCACGTCCGAAAGCTGCTGCGGCGAGTTGATGTTGAAGGTCTTGCCCGCGTGTCCGTAAATTTCTTTTTCGATTTCGGCCAGTCGTTTTTCCAATTCCTTCGACATTTCAGCGAAGAATTTAACATCGATCAGCGCGCCGGTCATTTCCATATCTGCGAGAACAGCGGTCAGCGGCATGTCGATTTCATCGAGAAGTTTTGTGCCGTTTACGCGGTCCAGTTCTTTTTGCATGATCGGCATGAGACGCAGGGTATTTTCCGCATCTGCGGCGGCATACGGGGCTGCGGACTCAACGGCAACGTCTGCCATGCTAATTTGTTTTTTGCCTTTCCCGATCAGTTCTTCGATGTGGGTCATCTCTTCCCCGAGGCGGAAAGATGCGAGGTTTTTCAAACCAAGGTTTCGCGAAGATGGGTCAACGATAAATTCAGCCAGCATTGTATCGAAGGTGAGCGGCGAAACGATCAATCCATACTTTGCGAGAACGATGTAATCATATTTGGCATTGTGCGCCACCTTGCCGATCTTTGCATCCGTCATGGATGGTGTCAGCGCTTCGATGACTTTTTCAATGGACAGGTTATTGCCAATTGAATGGCCAACGGGAATGTAATATCCCTGACCGTCTTTGACCGCCAGGGATATGCCGACGATTTCCGCTTTCATTTCTTCAGTGGATGTGGTTTCCGTGTCAAACGAAATAACGTTTGCCTTCGCAAGTTCTTTTACCAACGCATTGAGTTTTTCATCCGTATCCACGAGTACGACTTCAATGTTCGAAGGCTGGGAAAAGGTCACGACTTGCGGCTGGTTTTGGAACATGGAAATCTGCTCGCCGGCCTTTCCCTTTTTGGGCTTTGCAAGAACTTCTGTTACAGCCGCAGTTCCACCGCTGATGACAGGGACTTTTGCCAGCAGGGTTTTGAACTCCATTTCCTTGAAGAAGGTTTCGAGCTTGGTCGGGTCAAATGGTTTAACCGCAGCGTGTTCGAAATCAAAATTGATTTTGAGGTCTACTTTGATTTTTGCCAGATCGTAACTCATGTAGGCTGTTTCTTTGCTCGCCTCAAATTTTCCCTTCCAGCGATTCTCCACTTGGTCTAAATTTGCATAGATCGCATCCAGCGTTTGAAATTTTTCAAGCAATGCGATCGCTGTTTTTTCTCCAACGCCTTTCACACCGGGAATGTTATCCGAGGTGTCGCCGACGATGGCTTTGTAGTCCACCACTTGATTTGCGCGCACGCCCAATTTTTTGATGACATCCGCATCGGAGATGTAAGTCTGGTCGTCCCCTGCGAGATAAACTGCCGTTCGCTCATTGACCAGCTGAAGCAGGTCTCTGTCGCCTGTGATTATTTTTACACCCAAGCCTTTTTCTGCGGCGATTTTGGCCACGCTTCCAAGAACATCATCGGCTTCGTAACCTTCCATTTCAAGGCGCGGGATGTTGAAAGCATCCACCATCTCGCGGATGCGGTCCAACTGCGGGCGCAGGTCATCAGGCATTTTTTCGCGAGTACCCTTATATTCGGGGAAGATATCATCGCGGAAAGTTTTTCCCACATCAAATGCTACGGCGAGATATTCAGGCTTTTCCTGTTCCAGTACGCGGACGAGTTCGCGCGCAAATCCATACACGCCTGCTGTGGGTTCGCCTTTTGACGTTTGCCAGCGGGAGTTGTTTCCTCCGCCTGCGGTCAGGGCAAAATACATGCGGTAGGCAAGTGCGTGTCCATCGATTAGATAAAGGGTAGGGGGCATGGTTTCTTCTTTGATAGGTAATTGGAGTTTTAAAGCAAGAAGCGCAGAGTTGATTATACTCTGCGCTTAATTTTTTTATTGGTGTCCGCGCGGAGGGGGCGGAGCGGATTCCTGTCCCTGACGCTGGCGAGTCTGGCGGATATAATCCCGGACCAGTTGCGGCGGATGAGGCTGCGTACCGCCCATGATGAGATACCCCGGCGCCCAGAAATCACCGGATGGATTTTCTTTCTTGAAGCGGTTGAATTCGCTAAATATCTTTTCAGAAGTTTGCTGGCGCATGATGCGCATGAGATACCCAGGGGAGGTGTTTGGCTGTACATTCACAACCCACTGCAAATATTCAGGTCTCACCGCCAGATATTCCAAGCGCCAGCCAAAGGCAATGCAGATATTTGGAAGCCATTCGCCAAGATGGTCAGCCAGATCGCCTGTGATGTAATGAGAGGAAAATCTTGGTACGAGCAGACAGGCATATGTCAGGTGATATAAACCGGCAGTGGTCGGTTCTACAACCAATTTCCGTGCCGCTTCAGTGGATGGACTTTCGCGAGTCGTGTCCGTTTCACTGGCGGGTTTGGCAACAGGCGTTTCCGGCCTTGGCTGTGATCGTGACGGCGCTGTGACTTCCACATCGTCAAACGCGGTTTGAGTCTCGGAACTCGTTTTTGAAGCCTGAGTCTGATCCATCATCCGGTGCCCCATTTGAATGGAAGGAGAGGGCTCACGGTTGAAAACCGATGCGTTTGAGAGCGACTCGGAAATTCGTGTTTGGTTGGGGTCGAATTTTTCTTTTTGACGCGGCATGCCAAGGTCACGTGCAGAGGCGGGTTCGGGGTTTGGCGTGGGAATATCGGTGAGGATGTTTGAAATCGGGGCGATATCCAGAGCGTCGCTTTCTTCCAGATCATCGGGAAAATCGTTGATCTGTTTGGGTGCAGACTTGACAGGTTTTTGCGGCTCAGGTCTGTCGCTGCCAAAGTCATTGACGAGTTGGCTTGCCTGTGCGCGAATGGTGCTGAAGGGAGTTTCCGCGTCGAACACGAATGCAAGCACGGTCTCGGACGTGAGGCGCGTGGCGTACAGCATATGTTCAGCTTTGGTGCTTTCGAGTCGGATGAAGCGAAGAAGGTCGGAGCCTTTTTGCCCATCCCAATTGCGGGTGACGGTCTGAGCTACTTCCTTGGCTGCATTTTGTGAAAGTCCGCCTGCGTATGCCCACAAATCATTCTTCAGGGTAATTAATGCAGCCTGGGCGGAAGATTCCAAAGTGAGGCGGGTGAGATGCTGCGCCGCTTTTGTTTGATCACTAAGCCACGGCAAGGGAGCAGTTGCGCTCGGTTGCGGGGCAGATGCGGCGGGTTGTTGTGGTTGACTAATTGCGGTCATAAATCCTGACATCTTAAATGGTTTGCGGATGAGAATCCAGGGGCGCAAGTCGTCAAAAGCGGGTGGAGTACCATTTTCGTCGCAAAGAACGATGAGATTGAGGCCCGGACGAACGGTTCGCAATGCATTGCCGATCTCAAGGACCCAATCTTCACCCAGTGCCGCGTCCAACATAGCAAGAGGTACGCCAATTTCGTCTGCGCGTACTATTGCAGAAGCTTTGTTGTTGACAACATGGCATCGATATAGCTTGGTCTCATCCAGTGTGCGGCGGATTGATTCGCCGAGGCTGGCTGAAGGAGTGACGATAAGTAGGTCAGCTGGCATTTGTAAGAAGTTTATCACTTAGTAGAGGTGGAATCAAGGACACGTGAGGACTATTGGGGGACGTCGTAATCTGCCTGTAAGTCTTTGATTCCCAGAAGAGCCATCAATATTTCAGGCGGAATATCTGTTTCTGGCAGTTCCGTTTTGTAAAGCTGCTCATTTTCGGCTCGTTCGCGCAGGTTTTTCCAGAGAATCTCGCGTTCCTGATTTTGCACGACCAGGTCGTTCAATAATTTTGCGTTGACCAGATACTCGCCAGTGGAATACAGGAAGGTGAGACGCTTCCATTTCTCCGCCCGGATAGGGTCTTTCAACCTTTCGAGCCCGCCAAGCTGGATCTTGTAATACTCCTCGTTTGCTCGCGG
Source organism: Anaerolineales bacterium (assembly GCA_014860805.1). Taxonomy (GTDB): domain Bacteria; phylum Chloroflexota; class Anaerolineae; order Anaerolineales; family Villigracilaceae; genus Villigracilis. Next base: position 7,261 of record JACZJB010000028.1, on the reverse strand, counting down.
GTGGCCGGCTTCGTCTTTGAGCAATTCAGCGCGGGTGGTGAGTTCGTGCCCTTTAACCTGGGCGATGAATTCGATCTTTCCGCCGTGCTCGCCAAATGCCGAAGGCTGGTAAAAAGCCAGATAGTCTACGGTAACAACTTTCGGCGCGGTGCGAAGCGGGATGCGATACCATCCTAGTAGCCGCGCAATTTCCAAATCTCTTGGGGTAGGCAGCAGACAGACAAGTATCAGATCCGTAGGTTTGAGCATGCCGCTATTATAAAACAAGGGCGGATATGACCCGCCCTTGCAATTTACATCAACCCAACTTCCTTGTTGAATTCCACGATGAGTTCGTCAATCTGGTCAGCCTGCTTTTGGACGCTGGTCCAGTAGTCAGGTTGATACCATTGATTCTGAATTTCTTCATAGGTCTTGCCTTGCTGTTCGACCCATGTGTAGTATTTCAGGTTGTGGACTCTGCGGCGCTCGGGGTAGGTGAGCTCGAGCATGTTGTCAGTGGATTCGCCTTGCAGGTAGCGGGCGAAATCTGCGGCGGCGTCCTTCTCGCTGTATTCGCCGAATTCCTGGTGCATTTCATGCAGGCGCGAGCGATACAGTTCCATCGAGTCGGTCAGCATGGTGATCATGATGTCGTTCTCGTCCATCTCGTAATATTTGGCGGCTTTGATGCAAGAGAGAACATTGGAAATGCCAGAGAAGCCGAGCAGGTCGAGATTGGCGATGACGGATTCGGGCACGCCCTTTTCAGCAAGGTAGGCACGTCCGTTTTCTTCGTTGAAGAGACGCGATATATTGACCACAGCGTTATCGTCAATGGCGGTGACCATGTCTGTGTTCTTGGTGTTGTGAACCCAGGGCACGTGCTTATCGCCGATGCCTTCGATGCGATGCGCGCCGAAGCCGTTTTCCAGAAGTGTGGGGCATTGCAAGGCTTCGCTTGCCACGATCTTGCTCTCGGGGAAAAGCTGCTTCATGTAATCGCCGCTTGCAATGGTGCCAGCCGACCCTGTGGCGGAAGCGATGCCGCGGAAGCGGTCATTCTTGCCCATGACCTGTTTGAGAACTTCTTCCATGGCGTGGCCTGTCACTTCATAATGCCAAAGATAGTTGCCGAATTCCTGGAATTGATCGAAGATCATCAGGTCTTGACCTGAATTTCTTAATTCCCAGCATTTGTCGAAAATTTCTTTGACGTTGGATTCAGAGCCAGGGGTTTTGATGGTTTCACCCGCTACATTGGCAAGCCATTCAAAGCGTTCTTTTGACATGCCTTCGGGGAGGATGGCGATGGATTCGCAGGCGAGCAGGGCAGAGTCATACGCGCCGCCGCGGCAATAATTGCCTGTGGAGGGCCAGACTGCTTTTTGAGTGGTCGGGTCAAATTGACCTGTGACCAGTCTCGGCACCAGGCAGGAAAACGCCGCGCCGACCTTGTGCGACCCGGTTGGCATCCACTTGCCAACGAGGGCAATGATGCGGGCTTTGACACCCGTCAGCGAAGAGGGAAGCTCAATGAAATTGACTCCGCCATACGTCCCGCCTGAAGCGGTGGGTTGGTTGTGCCAATTGATGCGGAAAAGGTTGCGGGGATGAATATCCCAAAGTCCGATCTTCGTCAATTCCTCTTTAACTTTCGCAGGAATTTTGGAAGGGTCTTTCATTTGGGCATAGGTGGGGATGATGATGTTGCGCTCTTTTGCGCGTTGGATGGCGCGGGCGCGGCGATCTTTGTGCAGAGTCAGGTCAATGGTTGTCATTTTATACTCCTGATTGTAGTTGTCAGACAACTTTGATTATAGCGCAAATTGGTACAAACTGGTCATATCTTTTTGCTCTGAATACTACTATAGTTGTCCAAATAAGCCACGAAGGAGAGAAAATGAACAATACCAAAACAACGGCTGTTTCTGGGTGCGTGATCTGGTTCGTTTTGATTTGCATAATAAGCAGTTGTGTGATGCCTGTATTTTTTGTTGTAGGGAGTGTCAGTTCATTTAGCAATTTTGCGATTCAAACTACGGGTGGCTGGTTATGTCCCGAGGGGACAACGCCCGAAAGTTATTCGTATTCAACCACCACTCATGATCAGAACGGTTTTGAGCAGCCGACAACAGCATACGAATTGCATTGCGTGGATGCGAGCGGGACTGTAGTTAAAGAGGATCCATTTTCGTACGCGTTAATTTGGATCGGAATTTGGACTTTGGTCGGTTTGATTCTTTCAGGAGTATTGACTTTTATATTTGCAGTACCTGGTGGAATGCTGGTGACAAAGATTCTGAATAAGTTGAGGACGCCGCGTACGAATGCTGTTAATTGAAAAAGAGGCGGATGGTTATCCATCCGCCTCTTTTTTTGTTTTACAAAATCCCCAACATCTTACTGACCACCGAAAGCAAAATGCCGCCTGCGATCACGCTCCCCAGTTGACCTGCGGTATTCGCTCCCATGGCGTGCATGAGGATGAAATTGTTTGGGTCTTCATCGTTGGCAGTTTTCGCAGCCAAACGTCCTGCCATTGGGAAGGCAGAGATGCCCGCCGCACCAATGAGTGGATTGATCTTGCCGCCTGAGATAACACACATCAATTTTCCGAATAACAATCCAGCGACGGTGTCGAGCACGAAGGCGAACAATCCCAGCACCATGATCTTGCCCGTATCCAAATTGAGGAAGGCGGCGGCGCTCATGGTGGAGCCGATTGCCAGACCGAGGAACAAGGTTGAGATGTTGATGATCTCGTTTTCTGCGGCTTTGCTAAGTCTGTCCACTACGCCAGACATTTTGAGCAGATTTCCCAGCATGAGCATGGAGATGAGCGGCGTGGCTTCCGGGACGAGCAAGCCGACAACCAGAGTCAGCACAACGGGGAAAAGGATCAACGTCATTTTTGAAATGGGCTTGGGCGCATATTCCATTTGGATGAGGCGCTCTTTTTTTGTGGTCAGCAACTTCATCAAGGGCGGTTGGATGATCGGAATCAAACTCATGTATGAATAAGCGGCTACTGCAATGGGAGCAAGCAACTCAGGCGCGAGTTTGGTCGCCACGAAAATGGAGGTTGGTCCGTCAATTGCGCCGATCACTCCGATGGAGGCGGCTTGATTTAGTGGAAAGCCCAATAGAATTGCGAGTATCAATGTGCCGAAGATTCCAAATTGTCCTGCCGCGCCGAGCAAGACCAATCGCGGCTGTGCAAGCAGCGGCGAGAAGTCGATCATCGCGCCGACGCCGATAAAGATCAGCAATGGGAATAATTCTGTCTTGATCCCTGCATCGTACAGAACCTTCGTCATGCCTTCCGCGGCGGTCATGCCTGCCAATGGAATATTCGCCAGCAAACATCCAAAACCGATGGGCAGCAACAGCACAGGTTCGATCTCTTTAAAGACAGCAAGATAGATCAAGATCAATGCAGCCAGGATCATCACTGCATTGCCGAGTGTAAAATGGGTAAACCCTTTGATGAGATCAGGAAGTAATGAACCTACATCCATGAGGCCTCGCCCAAATCCGCGAATTTGACCAATGCCTGTTTGTGCGCCACGCTTTGTCCCGCGCTGACAAGCACTTCACTGATCGTCCCGCTGAACACCGAGCGAATGCTGTTCTTCATTTTCATGGCTTCGATGATCAGCACAACCTGCCCTGCTTCCACTTTATCGCCAGGCTTCACGAACACATCCACTACCGTGCCAGGCAGGGGAGCGGTTAAGTTATTTCCGCTAATTGCAGGATTTGGAGAAATAGTCACTGCTGGGGCAGGATTCGGATTAAAGGATTTCTTCTCCGCTGGTTTGTTCGCTTCTTTCTTTGTTTCAGCCTGATTCACGTCCCCGGGCAGAATCTCAAACCGTTCACCATCCACGTGCGCAATGACAGGTCTCGCGTTGATATTTTCGATCTCAACTTCGTATAATTTGTTTTTGACCGTGATTTTATATTTCATGGAGTCTCCAGAGACCTCCCAGGTTTTTTAATACCTTGGAAGTCTGGTTATTAATGTCTTCTAAAATTGCCCTTTTGCGAGCGTTGACTGGTCCGCATGCCCAACTGCCATGCAGAGACAATTGCCGTGGGTGGGTCAGGCAGCGGGTGCGCGGACGATAACTCTTGCTCTGCAAGCGCCACCGCCACAGCGATTGCGGCAGCTTGCAGTTTGTAGTCTGTTTCAGAAACGGGAGCAGTTGCGGCTGAGTCAGAAGCGCTGTCCACGCTGAGTGTAGTCGAAGCATCTTTTTCCGCAGTCAGTGCTGTCAAGATCACCATCATCAACCACAGCAAAAGAATCGCGCCAAAGACAAGCCCCATGCCGAGGGCGGTAATTTGTAATGAGAGGATTAAGTCTGTCATAAAATTTTCTCTTTGACTAGACAGGGATATTTCCATGCTTGCGCGGAGGTGCAGGCGCGTACTTGTCGCGGAGTGCAGACAGCGACGCGATGATCTTCGGCCTTGATTCGCGCGGCTCGATGATGTCGTCCACATAACCCGTGGAAGCGGCGTAATATGGATTGTTGAATTTCTCGCGATATTCAGCTGCGAGTTTTTTGCGTTCGGCAGCAGGGTCGTTCGAAGTTTCAATTTGTTTCTTGAACAAAATATTTGCCGCACCTTCCGCGCCAAGGACAGCGATCTCAGCGGACGGCCACGCGTAGGTGACATCCGTTCCAAGGTACTTGCTGGACATGACTACATACGCGCCGCCATAGGCTTTGCGGGTGATGACGCAGATCTTAGGCACAGTGGCTTCGGAATAGGCATACAAAAGTTTTGCGCCATGACGAATAATGCCGCCATGTTCCTGTGCGATGCCGGGTAAAAATCCGGGCGAGTCAACGAAGGTGACAAGTGGAATATTGAAGCAGTCACACATACGTACGAAGCGAGTCATTTTATCGGCGGCGTCAATGTCGATCACGCCCGCCATGATGGCGGGTTCCTGACCGACGATGCCAACGCTGTGTCCGCCGATGCGCGCGAGACCCACGATGGCATTGCGCGCCCAATCGGGTTGAATTTCAAGGAAGGAATCCGTGTCAATGATTTTTTCGATGACCTGGTGCATCACATACGGCTCGGTGGCTTCGAGCGGAATCATGTGATTCAAATCTTCATTCATGCGAGATAAAGAATCAGTGGGTTGAACATACGGCGGATTTTCCACGTTGTTGGATGGCAAATAAGAAAGGAAATGACGCGCCATATCCAACGCAGCTTTTTCGTTTTGCACGCTCACATGCGCCACGCCGCTGACGGAAGTATGCACATTCGCGCCGCCCAATGATTCGGCGTCGATCACTTCACCTGTGACGGCTTTGATCACGTCGGGTCCCGTCAGGAACATGAAGGATGATTTTTCCACCATGATGACTATGTCAGTCAAAGCAGGGGAGTAGGCTGCGCCGCCCGCGCATGGCCCAAGCATCACGCTCACTTGCGGAACCACGCCCGAGTACTGCGCATTGCGTCTGAAAATTTCGGCATAGCCGCCCATCGAACGCACGCCTTCTTGAATGCGCGCGCCGCCCGAATCGATCAACGAAATGAATGGCACGCCGTTGCGGACAGCCAGATCCATCACGCGGCAAATCTTGTGTGACTGCATCTCGCTGAGTGTGCCGCCATAAATTGTGAAATCCTGTGAATAGAGATACACTGTCCGCCCGTTGATCTGTCCGTAGCCTGTGATCACCCCATCCCCATAAAACTTTTCCTTCAACAAATCCATCTCATCGCCTTGATGTGTGATGAATGGCTCGATCTCGTTGAACGTGCCCGGGTCCAGCAGCAGCTCCACACGTTCGCGCGCCGTCAATTTTCCTTTGGCTCGCTGCTTTGCGTTGCGTTCCTCGCCGCCGCCTTCCAATGCTTTGGCGCGTATCTTCCTCAATTCCAAAATTCTGGGATCTTCGTTTGTCATATTAATCCTCTATGGTGATAAATTTCACAATAAGGAGTATATCATTCGATGATTTAACTGCCAGTGATGGAGGTCATACACGAAATAGGACAATCCGCCTCGTCTTTTGCTGACAGTTGATTCGGGGAAACGGGGTGGATTCTAGCTGTGGGTTGATTCTACTTAATAAACGACCACGGACGATGGACGACAGACCGTGGCTATCGACTACATCAAAATTGAATCCATTCAACTGCTGCAAGCCCGTTGAATACGATTTGCTTGTTGTACGTTGCATTCTTTTGACGGGCGAATTCTGCCAATATTCCTTTTCGTGCCCAGTCGTGTCCGCTGGCTGATGTCATTTGCCGCCAAAGAAAGAACGTCCAGTTTTGCGGGTGTATTCCGATTTGGCGAATAAGCTCTGGTGAAATATTTCCTTCGCCTGTTGGGGTGAGGGCAACCAACCGTCCGTTGGGGCGCAGGATGCGAACAGTCTCTTCCAGTAGGGGCAGGGGATCGGGTATCAGAAATAGCACCGAGCAAAATGTTGCCGCATCGAAGGAAGCGTTCTCAAAAGGCAGACTGTCAGGACTTAGTAGGTGCAGCGGCACATCCTGAAGTGTTGGTCGCCTTCGCGCTTCGGATAACATTTCATTGTCTGTATCTGCGCCTTCCCAATGGAAACTGGTTTGAGACTTCCCCAACTCAAGCAGCTTGCCCGCGCCTGTTCCAACATCCAAAACTTTGGCATTATCTGGCAGTGGTTCCAATATTTGTAAGACAGGTTTTAGGAAATGAAAATACCAGGGAGCATTTTGTACATAATAGAAAAACTGAGCCATGTTCATGCGAAATCTCTTTGTTGATAAAGCGCGTGAAGAATACAGGACTTGCATTCTCCACGCGCTTTTCCGTCTGTTTATCTGCTTGTTGTTTTAGGACGCCATAATGTCAATAAAATTAAGAATAGAGAGGCGTTGAACATTGGAAAGGCAGAATGACCGAGACTTACGATACCAGTTGCAGTGTAGAAAATTCCTACTGCCAGATCCACAGCTTGAATCAGAATCATATTGTTAATCCAAAATAGTTGTTTTTCAGGTTCATTGGCAATGAATAACATACCCACTCCATATGCCAAAAAGCGCGCGGCCAGCATTCCGAGTGGGTAGGCGATATCTGGTTCTGGTATGGAATGTCCCATCATCCCCAGAAAATTCATTGGGAAGAACAGATACATCAGTCCCAATACCAATTGCACAACTCCAATGATTCGTAATAACACTTTCAATTTCATGATCGATCTCCTTGTTTTGATTTTTATTCAATAAACTAAATACATATTATATATAG
>JACZJB010000027.1 GCA_014860805.1 Anaerolineales bacterium | reverse complement strand
ATCGTATACTTTGGCATTATCAAAAATTGGGTAAAAGATTTGAGCCACCGTCCGCTTTATCTTTCGTCGCTGGCCATGGTCTTTTTCTCCGTGGGATCCATTTACCTGCCGTTCTTTAACTCCGGTATTCCCTTTTTAGATTCCCAGCGCGCACCGACCCGTTTTTTGATCGTCCCGCTGGTTTTCCTGATTATGCTTGCGGGTATCCGTTTTCAATCTGTCATCAATGACTGGGATCGAAAACGTTTGGATAATGGAATTGCCTTGCTCTTCGGCATGGGGTTGATGGCGTATGATTTGTTAGCCAATTCCCGTGTCTGGAGCCTTGATAATTACAGCGACTCTGCTCGTGCCACCGATATCATCGAAGTGGCTGTGGCAAATTACTCTGACCCTTCCTATGTGAGCACTTTAATTATAGGGTTGGCATGTACAGCGATCACTCTCGCGGTTCTTGCTTTCCTTGCCTATAAAGAGAGAAAGAAATCGGTATAATTTAAACGCCTCTTTTCATACTGAAACAAGGTTCAAAAGACCTGTCAAATTACCAACCCGATAAAACAGGAGATTATCATGGCATATAAACTTTCAAAATGGGACCTTTCCCCGCTGTACCCGAGTTATGAAAGCGCGGAACTGCAAAACGCGTTCGACATGATGGAAGAACAGGTCGCTTCATTTGAAGGCGTGCGTAATAAGCTTGCTCCAGACATGCCCACCGAGCAATTCGTGGATGTGCTAAAAGCCAGCGAATCCATGACGCGCATCGGGAACAAGATGTATTCATTTGCCGGGTTATCCTTCACGGCAGACACGCAAGACCAGAAAGCACAGGCTTTGCAGGCGCGTGTGATGCAATTCCTGGCGGAGATCGAGAACCGTACCCTGTTCTTCAGCCTGTGGTGGAAGGAACTGGATGACGCAAATGCAAAGCGTTTGATGGAGGCTTCGGGTGATTATCGCTATTATCTCGAAGCGATGCGTTTGTACAAGCCTCATACCTTGAGCGAAGCAGAAGAAAAGGTCGTCAATATCAAGAACGTGACAGGCGTGAATGCGCTCGGTAATTTGTATGACTCCATCACGAACCGTTACACCTTCAAAATGAAGGTGAACGGCAAAGAGAAGGAAATGACTGCCTCGGAGTTGTTCTCCTTCCGATACAGCACCGACCCGAAAGTACGCGCGGAAAGCTATCAGTCGCAGTTCAAAGTCTATGTAGAGGATGGTCCCATCCTTGGGCAGATCTATCAAACGATCCTGCGCGACTGGCACAACGAGAATGTCAACCTGCGCAAGTTCAAGAGCGCGATCGCGCCGCGCAACCTGAACAACGACATCCCTGAAGAAGCTGTGGAAGCGTTGTTAAGTGTGGCTCGCAAGAACGTGGGTATCTTCCAGCGTTACTTCAAGATGAAAGCCAAGTATGTTGGCATGAAGAAGATCCGCCGCTACGATATTTATGCGCCTGTTGCTGCTTCCAAGAAAACCTACAAATGGGACGAAGCTGTGACCATGGTTTTGGATGCATTCAATGCCTTCGAGCCCAAGATCGCAGATTTGGCGAAACGTGTCTTTGATGAGAGCCGTATCGATAGCGAGATCCGCAAGGGCAAGCGCGGCGGGGCGTTCTGCTGGTCTGTTCTACCTGAGATGACTCCGTATGTGCTGGTCAACTATCAGGGGACAGGACGCGAAGTAGCGACTCTGGCGCACGAACTTGGTCACGCCATTCATGCCATGCTGGCGTCACATCACACCACGTTCACCTTTCATTCTTCACTGCCGTTGGCAGAGACCGCCTCAACCTTTGCGGAAATGGTGCTGATCGATAAGCTGCTCGCAGAAGAGAAGGATGAATCCGTGCGCCGTGATATCCTCTTCAAGCAAATGGATGATGCGTATGCAACCATCATGCGCCAGTCCTATTTTGCGCTGTTCGAGAAGACCGCGCATGAGATGGTGCAGAAGAACGCCTCAGTCGATGACTTGAGCAATGCCTATCTCGAAAACTTGAAAGAACAGTTCGGCGATTCACTTGACCTGAGCGATGAGTTCAAATGGGAATGGGTCGGCATTCCGCACATTTATCAAGTTCCGTTCTATGTGTACGCTTATGCCTTTGGTCAACTGCTCGTGCTGGCTTTGTATCAGCAATTCAAAGCGGAAGGCGAATCGTTCAAGCCGAAGTATCTCAAGATCCTTTCGGCAGGCGGATCGGAAGCGCCAGAGAAAATTTTGAGCGAAGCGGGAATCAACATCCGTGACCCGAAATTCTGGCAGGGCGGCTTCGATGTGCTGGAGAAGCTGGTGGGTGAACTGGAGCAGTTGCCTATTCCCAAGCCTGTCGCCAAGAAGAAAGCCAAACCTGCGGCGAAGGCAAAAAAGCCGATTAAGAAGGTTGCTGTAAAAAAGAAGACTGTGAAGAAAGCAGCAAAGGGTAAGAAGTAAGTCCCCCCTTCGCAGAATAACCCGCCGATCCAATCTTGGATCGGCGGGTTCGTTTTTAATCACCTTTTTTGGATTTTTGGAGAGAATTT
>JACZJB010000026.1 GCA_014860805.1 Anaerolineales bacterium | reverse complement strand
GCAATCCAAGGAAATCGCGGTGCTTCAGCAGGAACTTGATGAACTGAAAAAGAAAAATCTGGGTTGACTGGCGGAGCCGTGTCGAAATATGGCTGAGGCAATTGGCTGGCTCCTGGATGTATATGCGGAGGAGGATGGAATCACCCTATGGTTGCTGACGGATGATGACAAACGCCTGCACCTGCGTATGGAATTTGACATCACGTTTTATGCAGCGGGGGACTTCAATTTATTACGGCAGGCGTGGAAATACCTGAAAGAAAAAGATGTTAAATTGGAACGAACCGTTCGTCGCGATCTCTTTCTCGGCGAACGGGATGTAATGGCAGTTACTACATCCAATCCAGCCGGTCTTCAAAAAATGTTCGGGGAATTACAAAGGCAATTCCCTTCCCTCGATTACTACGATGCGGATATTCCCATCACCCTGCGTTTTATTGCCCGGACAAATACTTATTTGTTGGGGCGCTGCCATTTCAGGTTTGATGATGAATGGCTTCAATCCATCGAGCCTTTGTCCTCGCCTTGGGAGATCGACCCGACTCCCATCCCATTGCGCATTCTGGCTCTTGCACCGGACTGTAATCCTGCGATCCGGAAACCCAAACGATTACATGTGAAATACGGGCAAAGGGAATACAGTCTGTCCCTTGATTCACCCAGACCCTTCCTGATCGGCTTGAAAGCCGACCTGCAGCGACTTGATCCCGACCTGATCCTGACCGATTACGGTGATACCTGGTTATTCCCGCAACTTGGTGCATGGTCTGAGGAAACCGGCATTGAGTTGAATCCGAATCGTGATGAGAACAGACAGGTCATGACGCGCAAGGCAGATAGTTATTTCGCCTATGGACAGGTGACGTATCGCGGTGCGCAGTCATATTTGTTTGGTCGCTGGCATATCGACCGCAAGAATGCAATGTCTTTCGGCGAATATGGTTTGGAAGGCGCAATGGAACAGGCGCGTGTTACGGGCATTGGTGTGCAGGAAATGGCGCGCAAGTCTCCTGGCGCAGGCATCACTGCCATGCAGATGCTGACGGCTTTATGTGATGGCATCATGGTTCCTGTTCAAAAGCAACAAGTTGAAGGGAGGAAGACTCTGTCCGAATTGATCCGCGCTGATCATGGCGGTTTGATCTACCAACCCTTGATCGGACTCCACGGTAATGTGGCACAGATCGATTTCTCTTCCATGTATCCTGCGATCATGGTGAAACACAATATCTCTCCGGAGACCGTTGGGCTGGAAAATGCGCCAGAGGGATTGATACCAAAAACCCTACGACCTCTGTTGGAAAAACGCCTAATGCTAAAGAACATCCTCTCCGATCTCGACCCGCGCGATTGTAGAGTCGAAATCCTCAAGGCCCGTGCTGTGGCGCTCAAGTGGTTGTTGGTCGTGTGCTTTGGATACCTGGGATACAAGAATGCCCGTTTTGGGAAAATCGAATCCCATGAAGCCGTGACTGCCATGAGCCGCGAGTTGATGTTGCAAGCCAAGGAGGTGGCAGAGGATATGGGATTCACGATTTTACATATGTATGTGGATTGTTTGTTCGTCCAGCAGGAGGGGTTTCGCAAGCCATCAGAATTTATGTCACTTATGAATGCCATCGAAGAGAAAACAGGAATTCCCATTGCGTTGGAGGGTGTCTTCAAGTGGGTTGCTTTCTTGGCTTCCAAACGGGATGCACGCGTACCGATCCCCAATCAATACTTTGGCGCCTTCCAGGATGGCACGCTCAAATATCGCGGCATCGAGTTACGTAGAAGAGATACAACCCTATGGGTGAGAAAGATTCAATTGAAGGCGCTGGAAGTTCTGGCAGGTGCGAATACCCCGCATGAATTCGCCGACCGCATTCCGGATGTTATGGCGTTGGTGGAATGTGCAAAACGAGACCTCAGAATTGGACGTGTTCCATTGGAAGAATTAGTCGTCCGTCAAAGGTTGAGTCGAAACCTGGATGGATACAAATCCCTGTCGCCTGCCGCCCGTGCCGCACTGCAATTGCAGGCACGTGGCAGGCAGTTCGCTCCAGGTCAATCGCTGGAATTCCTGTTTGCCCGCAATGCTTCCGGAGTCCATGCCTGGGAACTGGAGGAGACATTGGACTCCGGAAGGCTGGACACGAAACGTTATTGCAGGCTTCTGGATCGGGCAATGCAAACTATTCTTGATCCATCTAAGCCATTTTGTGTACCTAAAGGATTGGGGCTGATTCATTGAATGGAGCAGTGAAATTCTGCTTTAGAAAAAACTATCTGCATATTTCAAAAAAGAATATCCCAGACTTGACCATGAACTAATGTTCTAATATAATCTTTATGGGAATTGCTTTTGTGTTGGATGTAAGTGTCTCTAGATATTAGTAGTCGTCGCTTTGGCAAAATTAGGAGGTATCAATGAGTAATGAATTTAAACTACCTGATGCAAAATCGGTGATCTTTTGGCCGGTAGGGACCGGGGATTCAACTACCATCGTATTGAAACCCAAGCAGATCGTTATGCAGATTGATTTACGAGAACTTGAGAAAGCAAACGATCCAAATGAACCCGAATGGTGCATCATTGATGAATTGGTAAAGATGTTGCCTAAGAAGGATAATGGTAGACCATACTTGGCACTTTTTGTCTTGACACATCCAGATAAAGATCATATACAAGGCTTTGCTGAACTATTGAAGAGAGTAGATATTGGGGAACTCTGGCATACGCCCAAGATTTTTCGTGATCAAAGTGATCAAGAAGCATTGTGTGAGGATGCAAAGGTGTTTCGTAAAGAAGCAGATCGGCGTAGAAAAGCCATACTTGCGGCACCGAATTCAATTAAATCTTGTGATCGCTTGCGTGTCATCGGACACGATGATATTCTTTTAGATGACAAGTATAAAGGTCTGCCTGAAAACTGCAAATCACGTCCTGGCGAAATCATCCGTTTTGTCGATGGCCATGACCTTACAGGGCATTTCGAATCATTTATTCACGCGCCATTTAAAGATGATCAAGCCAAGGACAAGAACAAAACTAGCTTATCAATGAACGTAATCCTTTCTGAAGGTGATAAGCACGGACAGTTTTTTTTCTTTGGAGATCGGGAATACACGACAATAAAGCGCATATTCGAGACCACCGAAAGCACCAAGAATTCCAAAAGAGATAACACCCTTTATCTTTTCTGGAATGTTATGTTGTCGGCACATCATTGTTCAAAAGCGGTTATGTACTATCAAGCCGAAGGTGATAAAGAAGAATGCTTTAAGAAAGATATCATGGAGTATTTCGAAAAATACTCTATTGAGAGCAATGGATATATCGTTTCCAGTTCGAAATCTGATTTCTCGGATGAAGTAGGGAAGAATCCGCCGCATGCAAAAGCTAGAAAACAATATGAGGGAATCGTAAAGCCTGGACATTTCATATGCACACATGAATATCCATCCGAACAAAAACCTTCTCCGCTAATTTTTACTGTAGACAAGAATGGTTTTGGCCTTGCCGATAAACGAGCAAAGAGTCAAAGTCCAGCAGGTCTGGCAACTACGGTAACTGCTGCAAGAGGTGGCACGCAGCCACCATCGACCCAGGTAGGTTTTGGAAAGTTATGACTACGGCTGGGCAACAGCGTGCAATCCAGGAATTGGAACGGTTAAGTTCAATCGATCCCAATGAATTTGAATTGATCGACGAACCTCGTCAGTATGAAAATTGGCTATTGGCAACTGTCAGCATTCGCCTCGGATTGATCGAACAGCGTGCTGGCGGGCTTGATCTAAGGGAACGAGAGCAATTTATCCTTTGGATACCTTCAGATTTTCCCTTTAATCGTCCTCACCTTACTGTATCACACGAGCGATTTGCTGGTTTTCCCCATGTTACATGGAAACACTCCATCTGCCTGTATCAAAGTAGCATTGAATGGAATCCATCTGATGGGCTGTATGGTTTCTTTGATCGTTTAAGGCTTTGGCTAACAAGAGCAGCGATCAATGATATGGATCCAATTGAGGGTCCTCTCGAACCTCCCCACTACAATCTTGACAGCAATCAGAAACCCTTTGTTATACGTGCTAATGCTCCTTGTCCACCGGGAGAATCATGGTATGGGCTGGCTGTGTTGCGAAAGAATCAAAATTATACGGAATTAGTGAACTGGATGAACCTTTCGGAGGAATGGCAAACGCAGGAGCATTTAGCATTTGCGGTTGTATTGCCGAATCCTTTGCCAATGGAATTTCCGACCAAAGGAGGGAATTTATTCCGCGAACTTGAAAAAGCGGGTATGGATCGCAAGGAAATTCTCCGAGACCTTGCATTGGCCGCGTTACTCACACCGGAGGGGGAACCACTCTATCTGGTTGTAGGTCTGCCAATGAGGAGAGCATCTGATGGTTCGCCACGTCAACATATCGCGGTCTGGACTGTAAGTTCGGAAACCGCCGGGTATCTTAAAAAAGTTCTACCCGATGAATCAGACTCTCAAGAGTTATTGAATATCCGGAAAGATCTTGGGGATGCAATCATGGCAATCTTTGAACTCAGCAATATTACATGGTGCAAAATACTCGAAGATCGGGCAGAGATTGTCGTTCGCCGTGACAACGGCACTCCTATGTCTTGGTTCAATGGGAAAAAGGTACTAATTCTCGGGTGCGGAGCATTAGGATCGTGGACTGCCGAAATCGTAGCGAGAGCGAACCCACGTCAAATTGAGTTGGTGGATGATTCACTGGTAAAACCGGGCATCCTTGCCAGGCAGAATTTTGAATCTCGGCACGTAGGTCTCAACAAATCCATTGCCCTCGCTGATCGCTTAAGTGCTATTACTTTCGGGTGCTCAGTTGTCCCGCATCCAGATGAAGCGCACAAATTCTTATTAAATGATATTGCACGTTTTCAGGAATATGATGTAGTCATCGATTGCACTGCATCAAATATATTCCAAAGTAAACTTGAACGAGATTGGACCAAGTTCGATTCACGAACCCCCGACCTGATTTCACTGATCATTGACTCGCAAGCCAAACACACCCTTTGTGTTGTTGTGCCAAAAAACGCGCCGGGAGGAATCTGGAATGCCTACTTGGGGCTAAAATTGCGCCTTACCAGCGAAAACGGCTTGCCCAATATCACATCAGCTTTTTATTCAACTCGCGCAACTGATGGCATGTTTCAGCCAGAACCTGGGTGTTCTGACCCAACCTTTGTAGGTTCAACTGCGGATATTTTTTCATCAGCTTCCAATGCCCTAAATTGGGCAATCAGCAATTTGCAAGGTAAAAACCCAGGCGGTGCATTGGCATTGTCTACTCCCGTTCATAATAGCAAATATGCTTCGGAAGTTATGGAATTACCGCGTTTTAGGGAAGTACAGGTAGGCAACTACAGGGTCAGGATTTCACCGCATATCTTTACACAAGCCAAGGCTTGGATAAAGCAAAATCACCGTTCCCGTTCACAACAACATGAAACAGGAGGCTTGTTGTGGGGATTTTGGGATGATGCAATTGGGGGAATTTGGATTTTTGACTTATCTGGTCCACCATCGGACAGCCGACACGACCCCGGACATTTCATATGTGGTGTGAGAGGGACGCTGGAAGAACATAATCGTCGCTTTGACCAAAGTTTTGGGTTGTGTGGTTTTGTTGGACATTGGCATACACATCCCAATTTACCTTCTTATCAAAGTAGTGTGGATATGAGTAGCATGATTAATCTGGTTTCGACAGTAGGGCAAAATCAAAAGAGGTCTCTTATGATGATACTGGGTAGCGTTCATGAGATGGACACTGCAGGAATTTATGTTTACGAGAGCCAGCCACTCAGAAGAAAACATGAGATGATAACAGTAGGCTCAGCACAGTTTGATCTTGACGGGGACAGAACATGATAGGGTTGGCTCTTTCTGGTGGTGGCTCGCGTGCAGCTGCATTCCATCTTGGCTGCCTTCGAGCACTTGATGACCTAGGATTAATTGATCGCATTCAGGTAATTTCGACAATTTCCGGCGGGTCGATCATTGGGGCTTACTTTGCATATTCCCCTCATAAGAGTTTCTCAGATTTCGACTCAGATATGTGTATGCTGTTAAAGAAAGGATTGCAAAAGGATATTGTCCTTGAAGTGTTAAAACCTAAGAATCTTATCCGTAGTAGCATGAATGGATTGGTTGAAAAATTTGACCGTTTTGTGTCAAGTATCCTCAAAAAAGATCCTTCACTTCTTCGCTATCCAACTCGCACAGATATGTTTATTGATGTTCTAAATCGTGAGTTGTTTGCTGGTCTTAAGGTGAGCGCGAAACGCCGCAATGATATGGATATAGTAATTGGCGCTTGTGAGTTACGTACAGGAACAGCATTTAGATTTAGCAACAGGAGAGCGGGAGACTGGAAACATGGTGAGCTTATAGATTGGGATATAGATTTGGCTTGTGCGGTTGCCGCGTCAGCCGCATATCCTTTTCTTTTGCCTGCACTCGATCGCAGGTGGCGATTTCAAAAAAATGGACAAAACACCTTTCATAGGGTTATTCTGACTGATGGCGGAGTTTATGATAACCTGGGCGTCCAAGTTCTAGAGCCAAGCAGAGACCCCGATATTAGCCTCCATACATTTCCATGTGAATATTTGGTGGTATGCAATGCTGGAAGGGGACAGGATGATGTTTCATCCATACCTGTTGATTTTGTCCCTAGAGTGGCACGTTCATTGGAAATAGCCCATAGACGAGTTCAAGAATCTACAATGCGCCGACTTCACCACTTAAGAGAAACGGGCCAGATAAAAGGTTTTGTCATGCCATATTTGGGGCAACAAGATATTAAATTAATAAATTTGCCTTCGGACTTTATTACTAGATCTGATGTTGTGAATTATCCAACTGATTTTGCACCCATGAGTGATGAATGGATCAGGAAACTTGCTGGGCGTGGCGAACAGTTGACAAAGAATTTGATTTATCGTTATCTAACCGAGTTGCTTTGACGCCTTGGATTGATTCGATGCAAATATTACTACCTGTTTTAATCTTGAGTTCAACCTCCTTATTGGGATGGATATTACTTTACTTTATTTATTATTTTGATCAAACCAACAAACTCAACAATCCAGGAAATACCAATTTAGAAGATTTTCCACCCACTTTACGAACGATGATTGATAGTTTCGATCATGACATAAGGTTGAAAATAGTCAAAGGCTCAATATCGGTGACGAGAGCAGTGACCTTTAGCTTTTCCCCGAGCTATATTGTTTTATCGCAACGACTATTTGAAAAGGGGGAATCTGACTTTGTAGAATTTAATTCAGAAGATCTTCATGCAATAGTAGCCCATGAATTAGGGCATGTTATCCCCAACAGCAAACTTACGTTGATAATGTGGCTGTGTTTTAGTGCTTTCCTTGCAGTATTTGTTTCTATGTGCTACAGCATGTTATTGTCCCTCTGCATGGCTTTATCGTTTTTAATCCTATTTGCCTGGCTGTCGTATAGTTCGCGTTGTGAAGAATATCAGGCGGATGCATTTGCAATAACTAACACAGCAATTTCGGTGGAGCAACTCGTTGATTGTTTAAAAAAACTTGATTTGGTTTTCAGAAGAGAAACTCCTTTAAGACAGCGCCAATCAATATTTCGCAGGTTGTTCCGCCCAACACTAGAACAACGCATTTTTCAGCTAAATCAAATTAACAAAATCAGCCATTAATGCAAACGTTATTTCAAAATCCCCAAATATAGTATTGCCCCCATAAACTTGTTGGATCGATTTATCAGCCTATAACATGCGAAATGCCATCTCATGTTATAGGCTGATAACCAAATTGTGGATTAATGCCCCGGCCAGCCGATTTGTCCCTGTCCTTCACGCACCGCCCAATAAATGATCCCGCCCCAATTCCAGGAACGCTGATATTGAGGATTGCTGATACTGCCGGCATCATCCATGCGTCGCAGGGTCAGGTTGGTATCCCAGTAGGCGTCAGGGGTTCCATCGTTGTTGATATCCGCCATTCTCGCGGCAGGTAGATTAGCCACAGCAGACGGGGGAATCTCGCCTCCGCTGGAATTCGTTTTCCATTCATAACCAGTGATGCCGCGATGTCCGCTTCCGCCCCCGCAGTTGTAATTTCCGTTGCCATTCGGACCGGCAAGACAGCCCTCGATGGCTTCATACTCCTGATAACGCAACTCCCAGAACAACTTGTAGGGGGCGCGTCCGTTGCCAACGAACAGGGGCATGTCTCCGGGGAGTTCATCCAGTCCACTGACACTGCCTGCGAGCGTGGAAGCTCCCACAGCCGGATGGGATGGTACTTCCCATTGAATGGTTTGGCTTGCGCCATTGGATAACATCAGGTCTCCAATCAGAGGCAGAGTCACAAACATGGGACCCGCCGGTCGCAAGGTCAGGATCAGGCGTAGATTTTGCCAGTCGCCCACCTGTGGATGGCTGGGCGATCCGCCGCCATTGGGAATATAGTTCACGCCACCTGATCCGGAGGATTCAGGCATACCGCCATTTCGGACAACGGTAGGCCAGCGAACAAGGGTCGCAGGATAAGGGCGCACGTCCAGATAGATCTCGGGAAACGTGACACGCGCACTTACGTTCCAGCCATTGTTGGTACAGGTGATACCGCCAGCCGTCACAGAGAACGATGTACAGGGATGTTGAGGCGGCGTGGTATTGGGCAGTTCACAAGGCATGACTGCCGGCTGCTCGATGATATGCAGAACCTGCCCGGTGCAGTTATCCACCCGGATGGGAAACACCTTGCAGGAACTGCTTTCCGAATAATATTCAACGACTTGGAATGCTAGATGATTGCCGGGTGTGCAAGCGCCACCGCCATTGTTGTTATTGTTATTTCCACCGCCTTCCTCTCCGCCGCCTTCATTTCCTCCACCTGTGGTGCAAATGATGCTTCCATCCGGTTGAAAGGAACAGGATGGGGCGGACTGTGCCAGGACGGATAAAGGT
>JACZJB010000002.1 GCA_014860805.1 Anaerolineales bacterium | reverse complement strand
ACCTTGAATATGCACCGCGTAACCGTGGATACATGATCGAAACCCCTATCGAATCGAAAGCCCACGCTTATGCCTGAGTCAAAACGCAAGGGACTTTTGATAGTCAACACTGGCGATGGAAAAGGCAAGACAACCGCCGCATTGGGAACGATCCTGCGTGCCTGGGGACGTGGAATGCGTCCATGCGTCATTCAGTTCATGAAATCTGAGACAGGGCAATGGGGGGAAGTTAAGGCTGCCAGAAAATTGGAAATCGAATGGCATAGCCTTGGGGATGGATTCACCTGGACATCCAAAGACATGGATGAAACGATTGCCAAAGCCCGCCATGCCTGGGCGCTTGCGCAGGAAAAAATATCCAGCAATGAATATGACTTGATCCTGCTGGATGAATTTACATATCCGCTTCAATTTGGCTGGCTGGCAACAGACGAAGTGCTGGTATGGTTGAAAGAAAACAAACCCTCGAATCTGCACCTCATTATTACTGGACGGGATGCTCCCGCAGAATTGGTGGATATGGCTGATCTGGTGACGGAAATGAAACTTGTCCGACATCCATTTGATCAGGGGATCAACGCACAACCTGGAATTGAATTCTAAAAAAAGAGAAAAGGAAAATTACATGTCCATCGAAGAAATTATTTCACGCATCAAACCTCTTGACCAGTCAGCCATGTCTTCCGCACGGGACAGGCAAAATATGCTCACCAAACCGCAAGGCAGCCTCGGGCGGTTGGAGAGTCTTTCCATTCAAATGGCTGGCATTACGGGACAGGTTCGTCCACAGATTCAGCATAAAGTTGTAACTGTGATGGCTGGCGATCATGGCGTGGTGGCGGAGGGTGTCAGTGCTTTTCCACAAGAAGTCACACCACAAATGGTGTTGAATTTCCTTTTCGGCGGCGCAGCTATCAATGTGTTATCAAAACATGTGGGCGCGCGCGTGGTCATTGTGGATATGGGTGTCGCCGCAGCGATGGACGCGCATCCACAACTCATCAGCCGCAGAGTCGGCTTGGGGACAGCAAACATTGCCAAAGGTCCAGCCATGACGCGTGCCCAGGCGGAAGAATCCATTTTGAGCGGAGTCGAAATCGTCGAGGCAGAAATCGCCAAAGGATTAGACATCCTCGCTACGGGTGATATGGGCATTGGCAATACCACACCTTCTGCGGCGATTGCCTGCGTGGTGACGGGAAAATCTGCAAGTGAAATTGTGGGGCGCGGAACGGGTGTGAATGATGAAGGCTTGCGCCGAAAAATTTTAGCGGTTGAAAATGCATTGAAGGTCAATCAACCAGACATGAAAGATGGTTTGGATATTCTCTCGAAAGTTGGCGGGTTTGAGATCGGCGGGCTGGCGGGCGCGATCCTCGGCGCGGCTGCCAATCGTCGCCCCATTGTGATCGATGGATTTATTTCCACCGCAGCCGCCATTATCGCTACCACGATTGCGCCGCAAGTGAAGGATTATTTGATCGCCGCACATTGCTCGCAGGAACTTGGTCATCGTTTGATGATGGAATGGCTGGGCGTGACACCGCTGCTTGATATGAACATGCGTCTTGGCGAAGGCACAGGCGCAGCGCTTGCGATGTCGTTGGTCGAAGCCTCCTGCAAAATTCTCGACGAGATGGCAACCTTTGGCGAAGCAGGCGTCAGCGAAAAAGCATGACAAGCAAAGCAGTCCTGTGGATGAAATATTTGTCCATTGCCTTCAATCTTTTGACCACCCTTCCCATTCGTGCGCCTGCCGATTGGCGCGAAGGGGATAGCGGTCGCGCGGCAGGTTGGTATCCATTCGTCGGGCTTGCCTTGGGCGTGTTGGTTGCAACCGCCTACACATTGCTTGGTCTGCATTTTTCGCCGCTCATCACGGGTGCGCTGGCTCTCACACTTTGGGTCGCTCTCACAGGCGGCTTGCACCTCGATGGTCTGGCGGATTGTTGCGATGGATTGCTTCATGCCAGTAATCCCGAACGGCGATTGGAGATCATGAAGGACTCGCGCATGGGAGCCTTCGGCGGGATCGGATTGACTCTGGCTCTCATTCTGAAAGTTTCCGCACTCGCCTCTTTGCCGACCGAGCGAGCTGTTCCTGTTATTCTGTTAGCCGCTTCCCTCGGACGGTGGTTCATCATCCTGGCAGGTTTCCAGCCGCTCGCTCGCCCTGGCGGCATGGGCGCAGACTTTTCTTCTGGCTTGCGTAAATCGGCTTTGGTTTGGGGCGGACTCATTCCGCTGGCGTTGGCAATTTTTCTTGGCATTCAAGGCATCCTCGCTCTTGGGCTAACTTACCTCGGTGTCTTCTTCCTTTTGAGATTTGCCCGCGCCCGCATCGGCGGCGTGACGGGCGATGTTTTTGGTCTGGTCGTGGAAGCCACCGAAATTATCACATTGGTCACATTAACCGCATGAACATACATTCCCTCCCTTTTCGTCTTGGCACAAGTTCCTACATCATCCCCGCTGATATTTTGCCCAACGCGCATTATCTGGCTGGCAAAGTGCGCGATATTGAGTTGATCCTCTTTGAAGTGGAC
This sequence comes from Anaerolineales bacterium, assembly GCA_014860805.1. Classification (GTDB taxonomy): domain Bacteria; phylum Chloroflexota; class Anaerolineae; order Anaerolineales; family Villigracilaceae; genus Villigracilis. The sequence continues at coordinate 3,947 of JACZJB010000002.1, read as the reverse complement.
GATGGACAAAATAACCTACCCACATCCGAAGTCATCGATGAACTCATCAAACTTGCTGCACTCTATGATTTGACCTACACGGTTCATCTGCCCCTTGACTTGAAACTTGGCGCAGACGGCTCCGAACAGGATATTTCGCTGATCAAAGCACACAAGGTCATCGAACTGACAAAACAGCTAAACCCGTGGGCGTATGTATTGCATCTTGAAGGAAAAGAAGTCCGCGATTCAAAAGACCCAGATAGCCTACTTCACTGGCAGGATCAAGCCGTCCGTGCGTTGGAAATTGTCTCGGAGTGGGCAGGCGGATCTGAAAAACTTGCTGTTGAAAATCTGGAACATTATCCGCCAGACTTCATCCAACCTGTGCTGGATCGCATCCCTGTCAGTCGCTGTGTGGATGTGGGTCATCTATGGCTGGATGGCGTGCCGATCATGCCTTATCTGAAAAAAGCATTACCCCGTACACGCGTCATCCATATGCACGGCATTGGAGAACGTGACCATTCATCGATCAGTCATGTTGACCCGCAGGAACTGGATGAACTATTCCAAACCTTATTGAATGAGTATCGCGGCGTGCTGACCCTTGAGATTTTCAGCGAACCCGACTTTCTCTCCTCCATTAAAGCGATCAAGCAAAGCCTGAAACGAAACGAATCGAATCCAAAACTAACTTTCGTCCTCGGCGGGGCACGCAGTGGAAAAAGTACCTATGCCCAAGATCTGGCACAGGAACATGGCGACAAAGTGTTATATGTTGCAACTGCTACAGCGGGCGATGAAGAAATGAAGACTCGTATTGCAAACCATCGCGCCGAACGCCCCGCTGAGTGGCGAACGCTGGAAGCGCCTCTCAATGTCGGTGAAGCCATCGAACGAGAATTGGCGGAACATCCCGCTGATATCGTTTTGCTGGATTGCATGACCCTACTTGCAACCAATGTCATTCTGCAATTACCTGAGAACGCCAGCGAGAAAGAAGCGAGTGATGCACTAAGCAAAGAAGTGGACGTATTGCTTGCCTGCATGAAAAAATCAAACGCGCAGTGGATCATTGTCTCGAATGAAGTCGGCTTGGGTCTTGTTCCACCCTATCCATTAGGGCGCATCTACCGTGACGCACTCGGTCGCGCGAATCAACAACTTGCAAAGAATTCAAATCGTGTCATTTTGATGATGACGGGTATTCCGATCATCATCGCATCTAACTAGGAAAGAGGTAACCATGTTTTACCTTGGCTCAACAGAATTGATTATTGTCCTTGTTATCATCATTCTACTCTTTGGCGCTGGACGCATCGGGAAAATTGCAGGTGAATTTGATGGGGCGCTCAAGTCCTTCCGCGAAGGGTTGGGGGAGAAGAAAGACGAGGATCGAAAAAAACACCAATGAATCCACCTAACGGTAGTTTTCTATGCGTGATATAAATCTAGCCTCGAGGTTGATCTTGTCGCACCAATATGGAGGAATAGCACGCTTCTTTTTGTGCGGTATTCCAAATCAGGCTAGGACAGTGCTTTTCGTATAACCCAGATTGAAGAAAACCATTCTTGATCTATACTAAATTCTATTTGCTTTCAGTAACCAATCTTCCAACCTTTGACGATAGGGAGAATACTCTACTTTCGCTGGCTGCAAAAAGTGGATTGATTGTTTACGGGAATGTTTTTAACGAAAACACCCCTATACGTGGGGGTGTTCATTCGTTTTTAGATTTTTATTCTCTATTTGGTGGGTACAAAATTTTGTGGCCTGAATTTATACCCGTATACCAGATATGTACCCCGCGAGACTAGTCTTTGTTCGCCTATAACGGTTGAGAGCACGTTATGAATCTACATCAAAATCTGGAAAGATTCCCATCAATGTCATGGGTGGCGGCATGTTCTCGATAATGAAATCCATTGCCTGGTCTATTTCAGCCGATTCGATAACGTGGTAATCATCCAGAATAAGAAAAAACGGAGTGGAAACGGTCGCGGCATCGTTTATAAATGCATTCATCAAGTTTTTTACAGGCGGAGGTTGAGGCGATTGGATCAGTTGCTTCAATGTGCTCTGCTTTCCTGGCAGGGCTTCCACTGCTGAAGCGAGATATCTGAAGAACTGTTGAGTACCATTGTCGTCTCCGTCGAGCGAATACCAGCAGATCTGCGCGGTCTTGTTGGACTGAATTTGTTGGATCCATTGCGTGATCAGGGTCGTTTTTCCATAACCTGCCGGTGCAGAGATCAATATTAACTTTGTATGCGACCCCGCGTCTAAGCGCTCGAGTAGCCGTGGCCGGGACACTATCCCAGGGCGAGCTGGAGGGATATAGAACTTGGTGGAGAGCAAAGGTGTAGTCATGCTAGAATTATTATAGCGTATCGCGTCAAACCCCTTGGCGAATTTTTCACAATGACCAATATCCAACATTAGTAAATTCACAACGACTACTAGGAGCCGATAAATTGAGTTGACTCATTGCCGCACGCATCAAACTCTGACCTTCGTCCTGCAACTTGCAAAATTGCCTTATCTCCCCAACGCGCATATCGGCGTTGCAGATGATATCGGACTGCATGCTAGCAAAGAGTTGTTGTTGAATGTTGCGTGCTGCTTGCACACGTTTGCGAATCGACTCGCTGGTCTCCCCCATTCGATCTCCACTTAGCTTTTCATAATCCACACGTGGAACTTCAATATGAATATCAATGCGGTCTAATAATGGTCCTGAGATCCGTTTTTGATATTTGGTAACGACAGCAGGTGCACAGGTGCAGGGGTTCTGGTCCGATTGATAGTACCCGCAAGGGCAGGGATTCATTGCGGCAACAATCTGTCTTCCGAATTTCTCCGATCCAAGAATTCGTTTAGTTTTCCGGCCTCAATGATGATCCCTAATCCTGGTAGGTTGAGTGCTTCAAGTTTGCCGTTGCGGATCCATGCCCTGACCTGTTTTGATGTGGCTTGGCAAACCTGTGCGGCTTGATAAACCGTGAAATACCTACCGCAAGGGATCGAGGTGGGTATGATTTTCGGTTTACTGTTCTCAATCAGTTCTCTGTCCCCTTTTCTTTCCCGCACTTTTCTGCCGTAGTCAGCGATAAGCCGATATACCTTGTTGAGAGCTTGTTTCGCATCTTCTTTGTCGTACACTGAAATACGTTTTAAGAAGCTTTCCTGCGTTGAGAGGAATTCAAAAAGGGCTTGTGTTTGATCTGTGCTAAGTTCTATTTGATTTTTCAGTATCAAATCTCCTCCAATCTTTGTCGATGGAGTGTTTACACTACTACTTGAAAGTTGGAAAGCTGGGGAGCCGACCACCAAACCTTTGGTCTTCCATACGCTATTGTCTTGCAGGTGCTCAAGAAGTTCGATCGCATATCCTGCATAGAGATGAGTAACGATGTGGAGGTCTGCATCCCATAGGACAATTCCTCGCTGTTGCCAATCTTGCTGCTGTAGTTGTGTAAACCAGAGGGGAGGGTTCGGTGGGGAGGCGAAATGCCCCTCGAAGTTGAGATGGATTCCCCATGTGGTTTGGTCTAGAACGGTTGAATAATTCTGCATAGGAACCTGCCTGTGTGATGAGTTGATTGGATCAGTATAAAGCAGGCAGGGCTGGGATTGGACAAGCTGTCGATAGACAGGAAAAAGTGGATTGATTGTCTATGGGAATGTTTTAAAAGAAAACACCCCTATACGTGGGGGTGTTCACTTGTTATTGGCTATTTTGTTCTCTATCTGGTGGGTACAAAGTTTTGTGGCCTGAATTTATACCCGTATACCAGATATGTACCCCGCCGGGCAGATTCGCTTGCGGTTGTGAGGTAGAAACTGGAGGCAATGACGATATGGATCAACCGCCAAAAGAATATTGGAATAAATAGCATGGGCTTATGCAAATTCAAGAAAATTTGGCGGGGCATAAAGGAGGCGTTTACGCATAGGCTCAGGC
>JACZJB010000025.1 GCA_014860805.1 Anaerolineales bacterium | reverse complement strand
TGTAATAGGAGAAAAAAATGACAGACAAAGTTCAGGAAATCCAGAAGCGTGTGCAAGCCTCACGCGAAGACATCATTAAGTTCATGCGCGAGATTTGTGCCATCCCTTCGATGGATTCGCAGCTTAAGGATGTGGGCGAACGCATCGGCGCCGAGATGAAAAAACTCGGCTTTGATGAAGTCCGTTTTGACAAGATGGGCAACATCATGGGGCGTATCGGCAGCGGAAAACGGGTCATTGTCTATGATTCGCATGTGGATACTGTGGGTGTTGGCGACCCAAGCGCATGGGAGTGGGATCCGTTCAAAGGCAAGGTTGAAAACGGCATTTTGTATGCCCGCGGCGCCTGTGACGAAAAAGGATCCACGCCTGGCATGGTTTATGGTCTTGCCATGTCGCGTGACCTTGGTCTGTTGGATGGCTGGACAGCATATTACTTTGGCAATATGGAAGAATGGTGCGACGGAATTGCGCCCAATACCTTCGTCGAGGTTGACCCGAAAGTAAAACCTGATTTTGTTGTGATCGGTGAGCCGACTAAAATGTTCGTCTATCGTGGTCACAAAGGACGTCTTGAAATGAAGGTGACGGCAAAAGGCAAGTCCGCCCATGCAGCCAGCAATCACCTCGGCGATAACGCTGTGTATAAATTGCTCCCCGTCATTGCAGGCATCCGCGATCTTGAGCCCAAATTAGGCGACCATGAATTTTTAGGTCATGGCAAGATTACAGTCTCCGACATGCATGTCAAGACCCCGTCTATTAATGCGGTTCCAGATGAAGCCGTTATTTTTATTGACCGCCGTATGACCTTTGGCGAGACAAAAGAAGTGGTCAAGAAACAGGTGGAAGACCTGATCCCCGCTGAATTCAAGGACTCTGTCAAAGTCGAAGAGCTTTTCTACGAGGAACCTTCCTATACTGGCTTTGTCTTCCCGGTGGATAAATATTTCCCCGCTTGGGCTTTGGAAGCGGATCATCCGCTTGTGAAGGCAGGCCAGGAAGCTCGCAAGCAAATCGGTTTGCCTGAAGCCGCAAGCAGCAAGTGGAATTTCTCCACAAACGGTATTTACTGGGCTGGAAAAGCGGGCATTCCGTCCATCGGGTTTGGTCCCGGTGACGAAGAGACTGCCCACACCACTCTTGATTCTGTTTCGCTCGACGATATGGTCAAGGCGACAGAGTTTTATACAATATTGCCAAGCTTGATCCCTTAATGTTTTGAACAGGAGCGCGGGATCCCGCGCTCCTGCAGGTGACTATGAAAACTTTAGAAATACGCAGACATTCGATCCGTTCGCAGCCTGGTGATCACTTAAATCAATTGGGTGTAACTCTTGCCCGCTTGGTGGGGCAGAATATCGGTCCGTTTGACCGTGTGGTTACATCCACGTTGCCGCGCGCCTTTGAAACCGCCATTGCCATGGGCTTTGCCGTGGATGAACAGTCCGAGATGATGAGTACCTATGGCCGCGAGGTAGAGAAAGAGGCTCCCTGGCCCCTTTCTTTTGCCGATTATGCAGAAACGGTTCTGGGCGGTGGCGCATCAACAAAATATGCGCACAAACTGGCAAAATATTACGCAGGCATTATGGGCTATATTGCTGAAAGCCGCTCTGCTTTGGTGATTAATCACGGCGGGGTTTTGGAATTGGGCGTGGTTGGATGCCTGCCGGGCTTTGATTTTTCACCCTGGGGAGGCCCCGTGGAATATTGCGAAGGAGCAAGGCTGTATTGGGATAAGAACAAGTTCGTGAACGGTGAAGTGCTTCGAGTTTCGATGTGAAGTATTCATCAACAATTGAAAATAAAAATAAAAACACAGGAGAATAATATGCAAACAAATTTTCGCGGCCGTGATTTTATCGGCGACCTCGACTTCACAAAAGAAGAAGTCGAAACTGTTTTGGAAGTAGCATGGGATCTAAAACGCAAACGCGCTCTTGGCGAACCGCATCCATACCTGCGCGACAAGGTGCTGGCGATGCTGTTCTTCTTTTCGTCCACACGCACACGCGGCTCCTTTGAAGCGGGCATGGCGCAGTTGGGCGGACATGGCGCCTTCATAGATAGCAACACCACTCAAATTTCACACGGAGATACCCCCGTTGAAATCGGCGAGATCTTTGGGCGTTATTTTGACGGGATCGCCATTCGCCATTGCGACTTCGGCGACGGCAACAAGTATTTGAACGATGTTGCGAAATCCAGCCGCGCACCGGTTCTGAATATGCAGTGTGATGTCTATCATCCTTTCCAGTGTCTCGCCGACTTGATGACCATTATGGAGAAGAAAGGCAGGGACCTGCGTAAGAAGAAAATCGTTGTCTCATGGGCATACGCCGCCTCCTACCTCAAGCCGATCTCTGTTCCTCAATCATTGATCCTTCAAATGCCGCGCTTCGGAATGGATGTGACACTGGCTTACCCGCCTGAATTCCCGCTCATGCCCGAAATTGTGGCGCAGGCGAAGGAACAGGCAAAGATTGCCGGTACAAATTTCGAGATCATTGACACCAAAGACGGCATGACCGAAGCCTGCAAAGATGCCGACGTGATCTATGCCAAATCCTGGGGACCGTTGTTAACCACCAATGATAAGGTCGAAGGTAAGAAGCTCCAGGATATGTACAAAAACTGGATCATGGACGATGCCAAACTCAAAGTTGCAAACGAAGGCGCGATCTATATGCATCCATTGCCTGCTGACCGTGATATTGAAGTGACCAGCAGCGTTCTGGATGGGCCGCAGTCTGTCGTATTTGATGAAGCTGAAAACCGCCTGCACGCGCAAAAAGCGGTCATGGCGTTGACAATGTCCTAAAATTTACAGGGGCGGGGTAATCCCGTCCCTGATTTCACTTTACATTTGGAGATTTTATCGATGGCAAAACTTGCAGTTGTCGCCATAGGCGGTAATGCGCTTATTAAAGATGATAAACGCGTCACAGTGGAAGATCAAGTGGTTGCGCTCCGTGAGACATCCATGCACCTTGTGGATATGATCGAGGCGGGTTGGAACCTGGCAATCGGACATGGAAACGGCCCGCAGGTCGGATTCATTTTGCGCCGTTCCGAGATCGCCGCGAAAGTTGAAGGAATGCATGAAGTTCCGCTGGATGTTTGTGGCGCGGATTCTCAGGGTGCAATCGGTTATGAATTACAGCAGGCCCTGCACAACGAGTTTTTGAAACGCAACATAAACAAGAAAACTGCGACGATCGTAACCCAAATGCTCGTGGATCAGGCCGACCCCGCATTCAAGAAGCCGTCCAAGCCGATCGGTTCCTTTATGGACGAAGCTGAAGCGAAGCGCCGTGAGAAGGAGATGGGCTGGTCTGTGGTGGAAGATGCAGGCCGCGGGTGGAGAAGAGTCGTTGCATCTCCTTTACCGAAAGAGATCGTGGAATTGGATTCCGTTAAAATTTTGCTGGATGCCGGTCAAGTCATTATTACGGTAGGCGGCGGCGGTATCCCGGTCATTGACCGGGGCGGCGGCGAACTCGCCGGCACCGCAGCAGTGATCGACAAGGATTTTGCGTCCTCTTTGCTGGCGCAAAATATTCAGGCGGACCTTCTGTTGATCGCCACCGCGGTTGAAAAAGTTGCCATCCACTTCGGAAAACCTGAACAAAAATGGCTCGATAAAATAACAGTAGCAGAAGCCAAAGCCTACCTAAATGAAGGCATCCATTTTGCCAAAGGCTCCATGGCTCCCAAGATCGAAGCGGCAATATGGTACATGGAAAATGGCGGCAAGGAAGCCCTCATCACCAATCCCGAAAACATCGGCCGCGCTCTCAAAGGCGAGACAGGCACCCGAATCGTTCCATAACGAAATGAAAAATTGGATCACACGACTCAACGCACTGAAATTTACAACACGCAGCGTCGTGTGGTTCATGCTTCTCGTTGCCGCGCTGACCTATGGTTTATTCTTCTGGCAGCGCGGCTTTTATTGGGATGAATTCCCCTGGGCGTGGATCTACTTCCGATTGGGCCCGGATGTCCTCACCAAAACGTTTTCAACCAGCCGCCCCTTTTGGGGCATGATCTATCAATTGACATTGCCGGTGATTGGACCAAATCCGTGGATTTGGCAGTTGCTGGCAATTGTTTTGCGCTGGCTGACAGCGCTTTTATTGTGGATGATCCTGCGGGTGCTTTGGCCTGCGCATTCAAAGCCTGCATTTTGGGCAAGCTTGTTTTTTCTTGTTTACCCGGGCATGGGACAGCATTTCATTGCCATGATGTACAGTCATTTTTACATCGTGCTCTCCTGCTTCCTGCTTTCAATTTATCTTTCCCTTCTTGCGATAAAAAACGAAAAGCGCCGCGCGGTTTTATTCGCCGCGTCATATTTTCTTGCAGCAGTCAACCTGCTGACGATGGAGTATTTTTATTTCCTCGAGTTTGCGCGTATTTTCCTCTTTTGGTTGATGCTCTCGGGGGAGGCGAGGCAGCGGGCTCAAAAATCCATTCTATATTTTCTGCCGTATTTTTTGATTTTTGCAGGCGTTACTGTCTGGCGCATGTTCTTTTTCGCCTTTCAGAATGCCAGCTATGACTATGTTATTTTGGATGCGCTGCGCGCGGACTTCTTGACAGGATTGTTGCTCCTGCTTAATAACATTCTCCTGAGTTTCTGGCGGACGGTGTACGAAGTCTGGCTGTATCCTTTCATAACCATTGGCGCCACTGGACTGGGTCCGCTCACACTTACCTTGATGCTGGTTCAGTTATTCCTGGTCATTCTCCTGGTTGGAATATATCTTTTCAAATTTGTTCCCAGCGATGGAAATGATCGTGATTTTGCAAAGCAGGCTGGTTTCATTGGCTTGATCTTTTGGGGACTCGCCGGCGGTTCGGTGTGGGTCATTGGCATTGTGCCCCAATTGAATTTTTCGATTGACCGTTTTATGCTGCCCTTTATGCTGGGTGCAAGTCTGCTGCTGGCGAGCATGATTGCGTTTATCAAAAATCAACGCGCGCAGATGATCCTGGTCGCGCTGTTGGTGGGGTTTGCGGTGAGCAGGCACTTCCGCCTTGAAGATATATTTCGCCATGACTGGGCTGCGCAGCAGGATCTCTTCTGGCAAATGACCTGGCGTATTCCCGCGCTGGAAAAGGGGACGATCCTGCTTTCGAATGATTTGCCTGTAACCTATTATTCAGACAATTCGTTGACAGGCCCGCTGAATTGGATTTACAGTCCGCCGGGCGAAATGAATGTGATGCTGTATTTCGCGTCCATTCGGGTGGGCAGAACATTACCAAGCGTTGAGCCCGGCCAGCCGCATCAGCTATATTACATTGGCCCGACATTTTATGGGAATACATCCAATATCCTTGTTGTTGATTATGAGCCGCCGGGATGTTTCCGTGTGATCGACCCTGAGGTGGAAGAAATAAATCGTCTTCTCCCGCCAGCGGTGAAGGATGTAGCCGGGTATTCGAATCAGAGTGTGATCCTGTTTGAGAAACAGAATCAGCTTCCAGGTCCGTTATTTGGAGGCGAGCCTGCACATGGTTGGTGTTATTATTTTGGCAAGGCTGAACTGGCGCGTCAGATGGGTGACTGGGAGCGAGTCGTGGAATTGGGCGAGGCTGCCTTTGCGCTGGATGATTATCCAAACGGCCCCTTGGAGCGTTTCGTTTTTATCGAAGGGTATGCTCATATCGGAGATTGGAAAAAAGCGGTAGAATTGTCAACAACTTCTTTTAAGATATCAAAAAATTATGTGGGCCCGCTTTTGTGTAAATTGTGGGAGCGCATCGAACGTGAGACACAAAGTACCCCGGAGCAGGTTTCTGCGCTGGTTGATGTACGAAGTAAATTCGAGTGTTCACCTTAGAGATTCGTAGTATCTTTCTTCACAAAAACATTTGTACTTGGTACAATTGTTTAGACAACTTGAAAGGAGGTCAAAAGAAAAAATTGACCCAACAAGCCCTGTCTCAAAACATATTTTTCAAAAGGAGAAGAAGAATGCGTAAGAATTTCACCCGCCTCGCATACCTTGCGTTGGCATTCACGTTCGTCCTGGCTGCTTGTGGCACCCCTGCACCTGCTGCAACAGAAGCCCCAATGGCTGTTACTGAGGCCCCGATGGCTGCAACAGAAGCCCCGATGGCTGCCACTGAAGCCCCCGCGGAACAATTCGTTTTTGGTTTGCTCATGGTTGGCCCCTACAATGACAACGGCTGGAGCCAAGCCCATTATGAAGCTGGTTTGTACCTCGAAGAAAAACTCGGCGCCAAGATGGTATATCTTGACAAGGTTAACCCCGCTGATCGCCCAGGCACCACCCCTGATCAGCTTGCTGAAGAATTGGTTGCCCAGGGTGCAAAACTTGTCATCTTCAACTCTGATGACATGAAAGACGCCTCCACCACCTTCGCAAAAGCCAATCCCGATGTGTTCGTTATCATGGCTTCCGGCGACCAGGTTTGGCCTGACGGCAAAGCCTACGAAGAAATCCCCAATCTCATGAACATTATGGGACGCATGGAATACGGCAAGATGATGGCTGGCTGCGCCGCGGCCCTCACCTCTGAGACCGGCAAGATCGGTTATCTTGGACCATTGATCAACGATGAAACCCGCCGCCTCGCTGCGTCAGCTTTCCTCGGTGCGAAGCACTGCTGGGAAACCGCTGGCAATGACCCTGCCGCTTTGGAGTTCAAGGTTACATGGATTGGTTTCTGGTTCAACATCCCCGGCGTGACACTTGATCCCGTTCAAGTTTCCAACGATTTCTACACCACCGGCTACGATGTTGTCATTTCTGGTATCGATAATCCTGTCAACCTCGGCGAAGCACAGAAACTCTCTGCTGAAGGCAAGAAAGCCTTTGGCGTAGCCTATGACTATGTGGCTGCTTGCGATGCTGCTCCCGATGTGTGTATTGGTGTTCCATACTTCAACTGGGGTCCTGAATACCTCAAAGCGATTTCCTCTGCACAGGATGGTTCATGGGCTTCCCAATTTATTTGGGCTGGACCCGACTGGGCTGATCTTAACAACCCAGATACTTCCACCGTTGGCTTCGTGAACGGCCCCGCGTTGAGCGCCGAAGATGCCGCCGCAGTGGATGCGTTCGTCGCTGAACTGGCCGGAGGACTGAATTTGTGGACTGGCCCGATCAACCTGCAGGACGGTTCTGTCTATCTCGCTGACGGCGAAGTTGGCACCGACCAGCAAGTTTGGTACCTGCCGCAATTGCTCGAAGGCATGGACGGCCTCAGCGCAGCTGAATAAGGTAAACCTGTTTTTTGTAGGGGCGCGGTCACCGCGCCCCTACGTTTTTCATCATGGAGACCTACATCGCCCATGAACGTTGAACTCAAGAACATCCACAAGCATTTTGGAAATGTACACGCCAATAAGGGTATTAATCTCAACATTCCCTCTGGAACGATTCAAGGGATTTTAGGGGAGAATGGTGCTGGTAAAAGCACTTTGATGAAGATTCTTTCTGGATTTATTCAAGCCGATTCCGGCAGTGAAATTATTTTGGATGGGAAATCCGTCACTATTGATTCCCCCGCAGACGCCATACATCATGGTGTTGGCATGCTCCATCAGGATCCATTGGATTTCCCGCCAATGAAGGTTCTGGATAACTTTATACTTGGACGTTTTACCGGCGGGCTTTTTCCAAACAGGAAGGAGGCCACGCAGGATTTCAATCTGCTTGCCAAGGAGTTTGATTTTTCCTTTGACCCGGAAAGCTACGTAGACTCATTGACCGTTGGCGAGCGCCAGCAGCTTGAGATTATGCGGCTTTTGTGGCTCGGCGCACGCGTTCTTATCCTTGATGAACCGACGACGGGTATTAGTGCATCTCAAAAAAGTAAATTATTCTCGACTCTCAAAAAACTTCCAGAACAAGCCATGACCATCATCTTTGTCTCGCACAAACTTGAGGATGTGGAAAGCCTGTGCGATCAGGTAGCTGTATTGCAGGCAGGTGAATTGGTGGGGGAGATGAAACCTCCCTTTAACACCTCAAAACTTGTCGAGATGATGTTTGGTAAAGTGGTCACCCTGGGTGAGCGACAGCCTGTTTTAACAAATGAAACCATGCTCGAACTGAAAAATGTATCTCTTGAAGACGTCCGTTTGAAAATAAAGAATGTTGACCTGAACCTTTGCGCAGGCGAGGTGATCGGTTTGGCAGGTATGGAAGGTTCCGGGCAAGGCATGTTCATTCGTGCATGTGCAGGGTTGGTCAGGCCGGTTGGAGGAAGAGTCAAGCTCAAAGGTCAAGATTTGACCGGCAAGTCTTATCACGCGTACAAAAATGCGGGAGTCAACTTTCTGCCCGCCGCACGCCTTGAAGAGGGACTTGTCCCGGGCTTGAGTTTGACAGACCATTTTGTACTTGCCGAGCAGCCGAAGGGTATTTTTATCGACCGGGTAGCCGGGCAAAACCTTGCTGAAGACCGAATCAAATCCTTTAATATTCGAGGCACGCCGCTTAGTATGGTTGAGTCGCTTTCTGGTGGAAACCAGCAGCGCGCTGAATTGGCATTGCTGCAAGACCCGCTTTCCCTTGTTTTGCTTGAACATCCCACCCGCGGTTTGGATATCGAATCTGTGATCTATATCTGGTCGAAATTAAAGGAACGCTGCAGGCAGGGCGCATCCATCATTTTTATTTCTTCTGATCTGGAGGAAATTTTGCAATACAGTGATCGTGTGCTCGTGTTCTTTAGCGGGAAGGTCTCGCCTCCCATTGATGCCGCGACGACAAGTGTTGAACAGCTGGGGCAGTTGATCGGCGGCAAGGGCTGGCCTGAAAAGGGAGGGAGCCATGCTTAAGGGACGTCTCAGCGGCTTTGTCTTTCAATTGCTGGCTTTCGTGCTTGCGCTTGTTTTTGTTTCGCTCATTTTGATCGCCGCGAAAGCCTCGCCAATGGAAGCCTATAAAAATATGATCACGGGCTCTGTTGGTTCGATGCGGAAATTTGCAGAAGTATTGGTTACTTTTGTGCCGCTTCTGCTTGTGACGGCTGGCTTGTTGATCACCTTCTCCGCAGGACTATGGAATATCGGCGTGGAAGGTCAGATCGTGCTTGGGGCGATCGGCACTGCATGGGTCTTCCGCCAGTTTGTAGATAGCACGCTTCCTGCAGGTTTGATCATCACACTTGCCATTTTTGGGGGCATGGCTTTTGGCGCGCTCTGGGCTTCCTTTGCGGGCGCATTGAAAACATTTGGCGGTGTCAATGAAATCTTTGGCGGCCTGGGTTTGAACTTTGTCTCCACTGCATTGACCTTGTACCTCATTTTTGGGCCATGGAAACGAGAAGGCGTGGCGTCCATGAGCGGCACCGAGCCTTTTCCCGATCATTTTTCCTTGCCGCAATTGCCAGACCTGCGTATTAGTCTCTGGGCATTGGGTATCGCCTTGGTAGGGGTTGTGATCGTGTACTTTATTTTGCAGGGTACGTATTTTGGATTGAAACTCAAAGCAGTCGGAAAGAATTTCCGTGCGGCATACTTGCTGGGTATTCCCACGTGGCAATATTCCATGTATTCCTTCCTCATCTGTGGCGCATTGGCTGGCGCTGCAGGAGCTATTCAAGTTGCTGCGGTTTATCATCGCCTGATCCCGTCCATCTCCAGCGGTTATGGTTATCTCGGCCTCATGGTTGCCATGTTGATCAACTATCAGGCTGTCTGGGCTATTCCAGTCGCTTTGTTCTTTGCGGCATTGAACATTGGCAGTATTCAACTTCCCATCGTCATGAAACTGGACTCTTCGCTTGCAGGCGTTTTGCAGGGCGTGCTTGTGCTCTTCGTTTTATTGATGGAAGGCGTACGGCAGAAATTCGTGAAAAAGGCGTGAGGGATATATGAATCAGGAAAATCTTCTGGTTGGTTTGGCAGGTGTACTCGCTGCGGCAGCCCCGATTATTTTTGCAGTATTGGGTGAAACATTTTCCGAGCGTGCGGGTGTGATCAACCTTTCGATGAATGGGACCATCCTACTCTCGGCGATGGGCGGTTTTGCTGTTGCGTACAATACAGATAGCATCCTGCTGGGCTTTTTGGCGGGTATGTTGATTGGCGCACTGGTGGCATTGGTTGTAGCTTTCGCAAGCATTACACTCAAACAATCCCAGGTGGCGGTTGGGTTCGTGCTTGCGCTGACCTGCCGTGACCTTGCCTATTTCCTCGGTAATCCTTACATGGGGCAGGCGGGTCCACGTTTGCAGGCTCTTCCAATCCCTGTATTGAGCGATATCCCGATCATCGGCTCGTTATTCTTCCGTCAAGAAGCCATCACCTATATCAGTTTTATCGCCATCTATCTCGCATGGCTGTGGATCTTCCGCACTCGTCCGGGTTTGATGCTGCAGGGAATTGGCGAGAAACCTGCCGCGGCTTTTATTCGAGGCGCGAACGTCAACCTCATGCGCTACGTTTATACGGTCATTGGCGGTGCTTTGATTGGGCTTGCCGGGCCGACTTATTCACTTGCCATTCGCGCAGGCTGGATGGGCACTATTTCCGGTCTTGATGGCATCGGTTGGATCGCGCTTTCCATTACCATTTTTGGCGGATGGAATCCATCCCGGGCGGCATTTGGTGCGTATCTTTTTGCGCTTCTTCAATGGCTGGGTCTGGTACTACAACCCGTGCTGACTCAAGTCCCTTCACAGGTTCTGCAAGTGGCGCCCTTCCCGTTGATGATCCTCACACTTCTGCTGGTCAACATAGGCAATGCCGAGTGGGTGGAGCGGGCTCTTGCTGCCATGCCGGAGACCACGCGCAAATTCCTCTCGAAACTATTGCGTGCTATGCGCGCATCACCCCCCGCGGCTCTTGGTGTGCCGTTTGAGAGGGATTAGGTTGTAGAAAAAGCATGTAAACGAGGAAATGAGACGTTCTACAGGAAGGGTTTACTTCTGCGGAACGTCTCATTTGTATTAATTTACGGGACGAATGTCACTTGAAGGTGCTTGTAGAAAAAGGTACAAAGAAGAAACGTCAGACGATTGTCATCCTACAAGTTGGCTCACTTATGAACTTTGTTCAAGGTAAAACAGTTGCAAACCAAGTAGATGAGATCCTCCTGGAACGAATTCGGGATGAAACGTACTCACCTGGAAGCAGGATGCCTTCGGAGAGTGAATTGTCTGATGAATTGGGGGTTAGCCGCGCCACTGTACGGACGGCGCTTGCCAAGCTCGCAGCTAACGGATTAATTCTTCGGAAACAAGGGGACGGTACCTATGTCAATGCGCGTGCTAGGGATGCAAGCGCATTTTTGGGGAATTTATGGGACTTGGTGGAGTTAATTGAGGGTAACGGCTTCAAACCTTCCATTCGGTTCCTTTCCATTGAACGGCGTCCCGCCACAGAAAAAGAGGCATTTGCACTGGCATTGGAGCCATCAGAAGATTTGATCGCACTGCGCAGATTGTTTTATGCAGACCAACAAGCAGTCATTCTGGCAGATAATGTCATTCCCTCGTCTCTTTTGCGTGAACCATTTGAGAGTATTGATGGCAGCCTCCATATCCGCGATATTTTCCAAAAGTATTTTCACCAAAAAATAGCCTTTGCCATCACCGATATTCGTTCTGCTGTGATAGGGGAAGAGGCTTGTACCTATCTGGGCGGAGAATCCGACAGGGCAATTTTGAAATTGCAAGTGGCGCTCTACGGAAAGAATAATCTGCCGCTTGCTCTGGGTACAAATATCTTTGACGATTCTGTTTTACGTCTGAGTCTGGTGCAGGCGTGGAGTTGACCGCTCTTTTTTTGAATTCTGAATTCGTGAGTTGCTGCCGAGGAGGATGTTGTCTTAATGCGATCTAGGCTGAATTCCCTATTTGATGCTTTACTGCCGGTAATTGCCACGCTGGCAGCCCTTGCTGTCGGGGCGGTAATGCTGTTGTTGCTCAAAGTCAACCCGATTGAGGCTTATGCGGCTCTGTGGGACGGGGCTTTTGGAAGTTCCAATGCGCTGGCTGAAACGCTGGTCAAGGCTACGCCGCTGCTGTTGGTGGCACTTGGCATCTGTATTTCCTTCCGCGGCGATGTGATCAATATCGGCGGCGAGGGGCAGATGATCATCGGCGCTGTGCTGGCAACCTGGGTCGGACTAACCTTCGTTGGCTTACCCGGCTGGCTTGTCATTACACTGGCGTTATTTTCAGGTTTTCTCGGCGGCGCAGTTTGGGGTGGAATTCCAGGAATACTAAAAGCTTATTTCAATGTCAATGAAATTCTTAGCACGGTAATGATGAATGCCATTGCTGTTCAATTAATGAATTTCCTGTTGCGTGGACCGATGATCGATCCTTCTCAGGCACAGCTGGCATCTAAAATTCCGCAGACGGCTCGTCTGTTGGATATTTTCCATCTGCCGCGTTTGGCTCCAACCCGTTTGCATCTTGGCGCATTGATAGCTGTCATGCTGGCGATACTTGTTTATATCCTTCTTTGGCGCACTGTACTTGGATATCGCATCCGTGCGGTTGGGCAGAATCCTAATGCCTCTCGCTATGCCGGCATTAAAGTTCCGCGCTATGTGGTTTTGGCTTTGCTCTTGAGTGGCGCATTTGCCGGGCTGGCCGGAGCGGTGCAGGTTTATGGCGTCAACTATCGTATGATAACTGACGGTTCTGCATCAGGCTTTACTGGGTCGGCTGGGTTTAATGGGATCGTGGCTGCGTTGTTTGGACAATTGCATCCCCTCTGGTCTATTCCTGCATCTATTCTGTTTGGGGCGCTGCTCGTTGGAGCGAACACGATGCAGAGGGCGGTACAGGTTCCTTCGGCACTGATCACGGTTTTGAATGGACTGGTCGTTGTCTTCGTTGTAAGCAGTGAGATTTGGCGGCGCCGCAGACAACACCGCAGGCTGGCATCTGCCAAAGAGGAGGAATCCTCAACGAAGCAGGATCAGCCTCAAGCCCAGACAGAAGAGGCGAAACAATGATTACCGATCTATTCTCTGCCACTGTCTTGATCGGAATTTTGGCATCCGGTATCCGTCTTGCGACTCCTTATCTCTATGCTGCCATCGGTGAAACATTCGGGCAGAAAAGCGGTGTGTTGAATTTGGGCGTGGAAGGACAAATGCTGCTTGGTTGTTTTGCAGCTTTTTACGTAGCATTGACCACCGGTAATTTATGGCTTGGTTTGCTGGCTGCAATGGTTGTCGGCGCATTGATGGGGTTGGCGATGGCGTATGTCACGGTCAACCTGCAGGCCCAACAGGGCATCAGTGGTATTGGTTTTTATCTGTTCGGCCTGGGCATGAGCGAATTGCTTTTCCAGCGTTTGATGGGAACCGTGGAGACCGTGAAAGGTTTTCCGAAACTCAGCATCCCCGTCTTGAGCGGTATTCCCGGTGTAGGCGAGATCTTTTTCAATCAGAACATCCTTGTTTATGGCGCGTATCTGCTCGTCCCGCTGGCATGGTTCGTCTTGAATAAGACTACGCTTGGTTTGAAGATTCGTTCGGTCGGAGAAAACCCCGATGCGGCGGATTCCCTCGGCGTGAGTGTGGCACGTGTACGTTATTTTACGATCATCCTCGGCGGAACGCTTTCCGGTATCGCGGGCGCTTCGCTTTCAATTGCCTTGTTGAACGTCTTTCAACAAAACATGACCAGCGGATTGGGCTTTATTGCCGTGGCGTTGGTTTATTTTGGCGCGTGGCGTCCGTTTGGGGTGCTGGGCGGCGCGTTGTTATTCAGCATGGTTAATTCGCTTCAATTGTGGATACAGGTGCTGGGCATTCCGGTACCTTCAGATATTGCGGTCATGATGCCGTATGTGCTGACCATCCTGGTTTTGGTGGCCACCGTTTCAAGAGTCCGTGCTCCGTCTGCCTTGACGAAGCCTTTTGAACGAGAGAATTAACATATCTAGGAGGTGCGAACGTCCAGAGTATCATCGCTTAAAAATCACTACCGAATCTATAAACCATATTTCAATAAATTGGAGAAGAAGATGAAGAAATTTGCTTGGATACTAACTTTTGTTCTCGCTCTCGCGCTCATTGTCAGCGCTTGTGGTACTCCTGCTGCGACCGAAGCCCCCATGGTGGAAGAAGCTCCTGTAGCAACCGAAGCCCCTGCTGTTGTCACTGAAGCTCCTGTCGCTCCCGCGGAACCGTTCCGTGTGGCGGTTGTGATGCCGAGCGCCATCAATGACCTGGCTTTTAGTCAGAGCATGTACGATGCCTTGATGCGCATTCAGGAAGAAATGGGCGGACCCGATGCCTTCGAGATCGTTTATTCCGAAAACATGTTCGTTGTGGATGATGCCGCTGCGGCCATCCGTGACTATGCCTCTCAGGGCTACAATCTTGTGATCGCACATGGTTCCCAATACGGCTCTTCCTTGCAGGAAATTGCCCCTGATTTCCCCGAAACCAGCTTCGCCTGGGGCACCACCGCTGAGACATTCGGCCAGCCCAATATTTTCGCGTATGAAGCTGCTTCCCAGGAAGGCGGTTATGTCAACGGCGTGTTGGCTGCCACTCTCTCCACCAGCAAAGTGATCGGCATTGTCGGCCCGATCGAAGTTGGCGATGCGAAATTGTATGTGGATGGTTTCAAAGCTGGCGTTGCAGCGACCGATCCTTCGATCACCGTGAACGTCAACTACATCGGCTCCTTCTCTGACGTTGCGCTTGCCTCTGAAGCCGCGACCACACATATCTCCGCTGGTGCAGATGTTCTGACCGGCACCGCCCAGATGGTTGTAGGTGCGATCGGCAAGGCTGAAGAAGCTAATGCCCTTTGGTTCGGCACCCAGTCCAACCAGACCTCTCTTGCGCCCACCATCGTGGTTGCCAGCCAGGTCTATCACTGGGAAGTTGCCTTGCATGAGATGCTCACCCTGATCGGTGAGGGCACACTCGGTGGACAGTCCTTCAAGGCTGACCTTGCCAATGGCGGCGAAGTGATCGAGTTCAATCCTGATTACTCGCTTTCTGCTGATGCTCAGGCTTTGGCCGATTCGACCATTCAAGGAATCATCGACGGCTCCATCACCATCACCCTGCCGTAATTAAAAAGAAGAAATTGGGAGTCTCCGCAAGGAGACTCCCAACATCCCAAGGATGGCGCAATGACCGAATCCCGCATACTCCCTTCCGGAAAGACCCGCATTGAAAGCCTCGAAATGCGGGGCATTACCAAACGTTTCCCCGGTGTGCTTGCCAGTGACCATGTCAACTTTGATGTGAAAACCGGTGAAGTGCATGCCCTGCTGGGCGAAAACGGAGCAGGGAAAAGCACGTTGATGAAGATTCTGTACGGCTTGTATCGCCCTGATGAAGGCGAGGTCCTTCTTGATGACAAGCCCGTCACTATTTCATCGCCCAACGATTCGATCAACCTGGGCATTGGAATGATCCACCAGCATTTCATGCTTGTGCCGACTCTAACAGTGGCTGAAAATGTCGCTCTCGGGCTGCCATCTTCCCGCGGAGTACTGACCGATCTTGATCACGTTTCGAAACGCATTGTTGACCTTGCAAAGATCTACGGCTTGAAGATCGATCCTGATGCCTATGTATGGCAGCTTTCAGTGGGACAGCAGCAGCGCGTTGAAATTATCAAAGCTCTTTATCGCGGCGCATCCCTTCTTATTCTTGATGAGCCGACCGCTGTCCTTACTCCGCAGGAAGTGGATGAATTGTTCACCATCATGAATCAAATGGTTCGGGACGGGCACGCCCTTATTTTTATTTCCCATAAATTGCATGAAGTTGTTGAAATCAGTCATCGCGTCACCGTCCTGCGCGATGGACGTAAAATCGGCACACGCCCCACGTCCGAAACTACGAAACAAGACCTGGCGAATTGGATGGTTGGGCGGGAAGTTGGCTTCATTCCAGATCGGGGTACACAGAATATGGGTGAAGTTCGCTTGAGCCTGGATACTATTAAGTGCGGCAGTGATCGCGGTACTCCGGGTTTGCGAGGTGTGAGTTTCGATGTTTGCTCAGGTGAAATCCTGGGCATTGCAGGAGTCTCTGGGAATGGACAGCGCGAATTGGCAGAAGCCATTACCGGTCTGCGTAGAGTCACATCGGGCAAGGTCTATCTTGAAGGTCAGGACATCACCAACCTTGCGCCCGGCGACATTACCGACCGCATGCTTTCCTATATCCCTGAAGAACGAATGCGCGATGGTATGATCAAAGAATTTACCATTGCCGAGAATATGGTGCTGCGTGAACATCACAAACAGCCCTATTCCCGTAATGGATTTTTGAACCTGCGCGGCATTGCGGCCCACACCGATAAATTGATCCAGCAATTCCAGGTCAAGACTCCGTCACGCGATACGCATGCCAAGAATCTTTCGGGCGGCAATATTCAAAAAGTGGTTCTGGCGCGTGAGATCTCACGCAACCCGCGCGTCATCCTCGCAGCCCAACCCACCCGCGGACTCGACATCGGCGCGACCGAATATGTCCGCGAACAATTGATCGAACAGCGTAACAAAGGCGCAGCAGTCATGCTCGTCTCTGAAGACCTTGATGAGATCCTTGCCCTGTCCGACCGCATTGCAGTCATTTACGAAGGGCAGGTCATGGATATCGTCCCGCGTGAAATTGCCACCCCGCAAATGCTTGGCTTGTTAATGGCAGGCGTGCATCCTGAAGAGGGCGCGCGTGTTGTAAAATAAATCAAATTCAATATCCATCGGTTCGGTGGTCGCTGAATGAATCCAGCGGCGTTGGGCTTGCTCCCATCGAAAAGTGCCGCCGTCCAATAGAAAGAGGACACACCACCTATGAACCTTTGGCAGGAATACAAACGCCCGACCTCCGTTATGGAGGCAGTTCAATCGCTTGTTTCTGCATCTGGTCCTGCGTTGCCCATTGCCGGCGGCACAGACCTGTTGCTTGACTTAAAGCAAGGCCATCATTCCCCAATCCACACATTAATAGATTTGACCTTCATCCCTGAGATGAGCTCTCTCGAATTGAGAGGAGATGAACTCTTCATCGGAGCTGCTGTCCCGGTCAATCGCGTCGCACTGGACCCGCTAACTGGTATGCATGCCCAGGCATTGGTCGAAGCCTGTAACTTGATCGCAGGTCCGCAAGTCCGCAATACCGCCACGCTCGGCGGTAATGTTGCCCATGCTCTTCCCGCGGCGGATGGGACGATTGCTCTTACCGCTCTCGAAGCACAAGCCGAAGTAGCCGGCATTTCAGGGACTCGCAGAATGCCGTTCACTTCACTTTTTCTCGGCCCGGGCAAATCTGCAATCGATAAGAGCAGGGAAATCATCGTTGGCTTTTATCTCTCGAAAATAAAAAAGGGAGGAGCTTCCTGCTTCAAACGCATCATGCGTCCGCAGGGCGTTGCGCTTCCCATTTTGAACTGTGCCGTCTGGCTTGAACGGGCAGGGGATGTCGTGAACGACATTCATATCGCCGTTGGCCCCGGCGGAGCGATACCCTTCCGCGCCACAGATGCGGAAGCTGCTTTGCGCCGACAAACCTTGAACGAAGAAACCTTTCCCCGCACGCTCGAAGTTCTGCTTGGACAGGCAAAATTCCGCAGCAGCGCCCGCCGCGCTGGCGCAGATTATCGCAAGCATATCGTTGGCGGTTTATTCAAGGATGTGTTGGATACCGCGTGGAAACGCGCAGAATAGGATTACTGGTATGTCAAAAATAAATCTTTTAGTGAATGGCAAACAATATTCAGTGGACTCCGTCGCTGGGGAAACTTTATCCACCCTGCTGCGTGAGCGATTGCGACTGACTGGTACCAAGATCGGTTGTGAAGAAGCCGAATGCGGCGCATGTACCGTGCTGGTGGATGGTGAGCCGATGATGTCCTGCGTTTATCCTGCCGAACGTGCGGATGGCAAGACCATCGTCACCATTGAGGGTTTGGCAGAACGTGTTCACGATGAAATGAAACTTCATCCATTGCAGGAAGCCTTTGTGGAACACGGCGCTGTGCAATGCGGATTCTGCATCCCCGGACAAATTCTAACGGCGTATGCTTTGCTCAAGCGCAACCCGAATCCTGACAGCGCCGATATTCGTTTCGCGCTTAAAGATACACTTTGCCGTTGCGCGGGTTATCCATCCATCGAGAATGCCATCATTGCCGCGGCACAAGCCTTGCGGACAGGTGAACCTGTTCAAAAGCCGAACCACATTCCCGATTCAATTCACGACCACAAAACAGTCGGGCGCAGTCACCTGCGTCCCGAAGCAGTGGAAAAGGTCACGGGCGAAGCGATTTTCACGGATGACCTGAAATTCGATGGCATGTTGTACGCCAGGGCACGCCGTGCCATGATCCCGCATGGATTTTTGAAGAGGCTGGATATTTCCAAAGCCAAGGCGTTGCCTGGGGTTGTTTCTGTCCTGACTGCTGCAGATATTCCCGGCGAAAAGACTCATGGGCTGGTCATTTACGACTGGCCCGTGATGGTAGGTGTTGGCGAAAGAGTTCGTTATGTGGGCGATGCGATTGCCATCGTTGCCGCAGAAACTCAGGAGATTGCCGAACAGGCGTCCGCGTTGATTGAGGCGGAATTTGATCTCCAGCCAGTTATCACAAATCCAGTGCAGGCTCGTCAGGAAGATGTTCCGCAGATCCACGAAAATGGGAATTTGCTCAAGCACATCAAAGTTCGCAAAGGTGACATGGACAAAGGCTTTGCCGAGTCTGATGTGATTCTTGAACACACCTTCCACACGCCGACCACCGACCATGCTTTCATCGAACCTGAATGCAGCATTGGTGTGCCTCTGCCTGATGGCCGCATGGAAATTTATGTCGGCTCGCAAATTCCGTATCAGGATAAAACACAGGTGGCGCGCGCATTGGGTTGGGACGAGTCTCGCGTGCGTGTGGTCGGGCAATTGATGGGCGGCGGTTTCGGCGGCAAGGAAGATATCATGGGACAGATCCATGTGGCCTTGCTCGCGAACGTGACCCAGCGTCCTGTGAAATTATTGTTTGACCGTCATGAAAGTTTGCTCGTGCATCCGAAGCGCCACGCCACGCAGATCCGTGTGAAGATCGGCGCAAAGAAAGATGGCCGACTCGTTGCGGCAGAAACCGAACTTTATGGTGATACTGGCGCGTACGCGTCGCTTGGTGAAAAGGTGATGACTCGCGCCACTACACATTCCGCTGGCCCGTATGACATTCCAAATGTCCGCGCCGATTGCTATGCCATGTACACCAACAATCCGCCCGCGGGCGCGTTCCGTGGTTTCGGCGTTACACAGTCCGCGTTCGCAGTTGAGTCGATGATGGACATGCTCGCTGAAACATTAAATATCGAGCCTGTTGAACTGCGCCGCATGAATTCATTGCATGTTGGCAGCATCACCAACACGGGACAGGAATTGAAAGAGTCCGTTGGTTTGGTGGAATGTATCAACCGCGTGGACGCGGAAATGCGAAAGACGAACCCGCATCCTTTCAAGCCGATCACTGATCCTGCTCAACCGAATTTGGTCCGCGCCTGGGGTTTTGCCGCGGCTTACAAGAACACAGGTCTCGGCGGCGGCGCGCCTGATATTTCTGGCGCAGATGTTGAACTTTACGAAGACGGCACCTTCCAAGTCCGCAGTTCTGCTGCTGAATTGGGTCAGGGACTCGTCACTGTGATGCGTTTGGTTGTTTCCGAAGAAATGTCAGTTGCTCCTGAGCAAGTTCGAGTCCTCGTCATGGATACTGATCTCACTCCCAACGGCGGCCCGACAACCGCTTCCCGCCAGACCTTTGTAACAGGCAATGCCTCCCGCTATGCCGCAAAGACTCTGCGCGAAGAGATAACCGCTACGATGGCAGAAAAACATGATGTGCGCCCAGAGCAGATTCGTTTTGAGAATGGCATTGTCCATGTCAACGGGCATTCGATGACCTACGCCGAAATTTATAAAGAAATGACTGCTTTGGGGAAACAGCCCGTAGTCCGTTATATGTACGAAGCACCGAAGACCCAGCCTCTTGGCACGGGCGGTGACATGCACTTTGCCTTCTCGTTCGGTGTGCAGGCTGCCGAAGTGGAAGTCAACAAGCTGACAGGCGAAGTGCGCGTGTTGAAAGTCATCTCAGCCAACGATGTGGGAATGGCAGTCAATCCGCTTGGCTTGCAGGGACAGATCGAAGGCGGCGTGATGATGGGCCTTGGCAATTGTCTTACTGAAGAATTCATCGTTGAGAATGGGAATGTTGTCACAGATCAACTGGCACGCTACCGCGTACCTGGCATTATGCTTACACCGGAGATCACCTCGATTATTGTAGAGCATCCTGTGTCCACAGGGCCTTATGGGGCGAAAGGCGTGGGGGAGATTTGCAGTATCCCAACCACGCCCGCCATCACAAATGCGATCTACAATGCAGTGGGTGTGAGGATTGATAAGACACCCGTGGATCAGGAAATGATCGCAAGGGAATTGTGGGAAAGAAATAGTCAATAAACAGGCCGAAACCAAATAAAGGACTTGCAAGATCTGAATCTTGCAAGTCCTTTTCAACTGAATATCCATATCGGGTAAAATTACGAGGCTATGAAAAACTTCCCTGGCTATAAATGCTCGCTTTGTGGCACCGAATACCTGCAAGGGCAGGTCACATACACCTGCCCGAAAGACGGCGGAAATCTCGATGTTGTCCTTGATTATGATGTGATCAGGAAAAAATTCCAACCTGAAGACATCACCTCACGGACCGAACCTTCTCTTTGGAAATATCTGCCTCTTCTGCCAGTGGATGAACCTCAGGGTGATTCTACTCCTTTGCACGCCGCAGGCTGGACCCCGGTCTTTGCACTGCCACGACTGGCAAAGAGCCTTAACCTCAAACATCTCTGGCTTAAGGATGAATCACGCAATCCCACGGCTTCTTTCAAAGATCGTGCCAGTGCGGTGGTGGTGACCCGCGCACGTGAGATCAAAGCAGAAGTGGTTGTGACAGCATCCACAGGTAATGCCGGGGCGGCTTTGGCAGGTATGTCCGCTGCAGTGGGACAAAAGGCTGTCATCTTCGCGCCCAAGTCTGCGCCGCAGGCAAAGGTAGCGCAGTTGTTGATTTTTGGCGCAAAAGTGATTTTGGTAGACGGTACCTATGATGATGCTTTCGATTTGAGCGTCAAAGCCTCGAATGAATTTGGATGGTATTGCCGCAACACTGGCTACAATCCGTTTACCTTGGAAGGCAAAAAGACCGCCGCCTTTGAGATTTGGGAATGGTGGATCGAAGCGCATCGTGATTGGCATAAACAGGACAGCACATTGGATGATCATCCCCCTCTGACCATTTTCGTCTCGGTGGGAGATGGGAATATTATTTCAGGAATTCACAAGGGTTTTAAAGACCTGCTGACCCTGGGTTGGATTCCAAATTTGCCCCGCATTATCGGTGTACAGGCGGAAGGTTCTGCTGCGATTGCAAATGCTTTTCATGCAAATACGGAAATCATTACACCTGTTTCAGCTATGACCATAGCAGACAGTATTTCAGTTGATCTGCCGCGTGATGGGGTACGGGCTGTGCGTGCAGCGCGGCAAACTGACGGCACATATATCACCGTGACCGATGACGAGATCATCAAGTCCATTGCGGAGTTGGGAACGATGGGAGTCTTTCCTGAACCTGCCGGGGCTGCGGCTTATGCTGGTTTGGTCAAGGCAACAAGCCTGGGTGTGGTGGGAAGCGATCACCCCATTCTTGTGTTAAACACTGGCAGCGGCTTGAAGGATGTCCGCGCTGCAATGCGGGCGGTTCATTCCGCGCCGATTATTGAACCAACTTTAGATGCGGTGAAGAGAATAATATGAGTGTTGAACAAAAAAAATGGAACAGGCCGTTTCGTTATACAGTTGCTTTGATCCTCTTTTTCGCTTTTATTGCGTTGCTGTTTTACGCGCATGAAGCAGTAAAGGCATTGGTCATCGCGGCATTTGTCGCTTATTTGATCAGTCCCGCTGTGGGGTATTTGACAACCCGAACAAGGCTATCACGTACGGCGTCGGTGAATATCGTTTATTTTTCGGCGCTGGTTTTTTTGGTGGGTGTGCCCGCCACTTTGACGCCCATCTTTTTTGATGAGATAAAGATTGTGGCTCAGGATCTGCTTGATCTTTCACGTGAAGTGAGTCAGACTTTATCAGACCCCGTTGAATTTGGCGGAATGGTATTTCATTTTGAACAACTAGGCGAGAGTCTTTCCCATGTGCAGGATGCCGTGCTTACACCTTTGCCCGAAGAAGCGCTGGCTTTGCTTGAAACTACCTCCGTCAGTGTTTTGTGGTTTTTAGTGATCATCGTCAGCGTGCATTTGTTCATGAGTGAATGGCCGCGTATGCGGCAGGCCATTATCGGGCTTGCTCCGTTGGAATACCAGGAGGATATGCACGAGCTGTATTCCCGTCTGCGCGAGGTGTGGATGGCTTACCTGCGCGGACAGATCGTGCTTATGGTGGTTGTAGGCGTTGTTTTTACCATTGCATGGACTATTATGGGCATCCCTGGCGCACTGGTGCTGGGGGTGATTGCTGGCTTTTTTACTCTCATACCAGATGTAGGTCCATTTCTTGCTGTGGCTGTGGCGTTGCTCGAAGGCTCCAGCTGGATTCCTCTGTCCAA
>JACZJB010000024.1 GCA_014860805.1 Anaerolineales bacterium | reverse complement strand
GATATAACCTGAAGGACGTGCTCAAGATCGTGGATAACTCCATTGTATAATCACCCCCACTATGGCTCTTACATCGATTCAAACCCGTGAAACTCTCCAAGCTGACCTTTGGCGCGCTTGCGACATTCTCCGACGCGATAACAATTGCGGCGGGGTGATGGAATATATTGAACATTTGGCTTGGCTGTTATTTTTGCGCTTCCTCGATGCGCAGGAAGATGCCTGGGAAACCGAAGCAAAACTTGAAAAAAGAAAATACAACCGCATTCTTGAAGGTGACTTGCGCTGGGAGAAATGGGCACGCCGCGATCTGCCAGCCGATGATCTAATCCAGTTTGTGCATACCAAATTGATTCCTGCCCTACAAAAATTAGGCGGTGACCCGTTCCGTGAGACCGTTTCAGCCATCTTTTCGGAACGCAATGTGATCGTTGCGGCGAGCGGATATAACCTGAAGGACGTGCTCAAGATCGTGGATAACATTGATTTCCTGAGTCAGGATGACGTTCATACGGTTTCGGTGGTGTATGAATCGCTCCTGCGTAGGCTGGGCAATGAAAACAAAATGGCGGGGGAGTTCTATACCGTTCGCCCTGTCATCCGTTTTATCGTTAAGTTGGTTGCGCCGCAATTGGGCGAGACGATCTACGACCCCGCCACTGGTTCGGGTGGGTTTTTAGCTTCAGCGTTTGAATACCTTAAAGCAAGCCAGACCAAGTTGACGGTCCGTCAGAACGAGAAGCTGCAAACCGAAACTTTTTACGGGCGCGAAAAGAAGGCAGTCCCATTTTTGCTTGGCATGATGAACGTCGTCTTGCATGGGGTCTCACGCCCGAATATCCGCCGCGGCAATACGCTCGAAGAGCCAATGAAGAGCGCACCTGCCGAGCGTTTCGATGTCATCCTTACCAACCCTCCTTTTGGTGGCACCGAGAATCAACAGATTCAGGAAAACTTCCCGATACAGGTAAATGCCACCGAACTGCTCTTCCTGCAGCATATTATGAAAAAACTCAAGCCGCAGGCAGGCAGGCGCTGCGGTATGGTAATGCCTGAGGGGGTCTTGTTTCGCGGTGGGGCGTTTGCCACGGTCAAAAAGGATTTGCTTGAGCAGTTCAACCTGCATACCATTGTGAGTCTGCCGCCTGGCGCGTTTGCTCCCTATGCCGATGTCAAAACCGTCCTGATGTTCTTTGACCGTCCTGGTCCCACCAAAGCCATTTGGTATTACGAGTTGCCTTTGCCCGAAGATTTGAAAAAATTCAGCAAGGGCAATCCGATTCAAGATGAACACCTGACCGAAGCCGAAACGATGTGGCAGGAATGGCGCAAACATCAGAAACAGATTCTTGAGGATTTGCCTGAGATCGAAGCCGACTGGCAGAAGTGGAACCAGACCCGCCTCGTGCTTAACGATTTGCCTGCTCTCAATAAACAGGCGTGGGTGGTGCCTGTAGAAGAGATCAAACGCCGCGGCTATGACCTTTCTGTTCGCAACCCGCATCAAAGTGGCGTGGCAGACTTACCCAAACCAACCGAGTTGACCGCGCGCCTGTTGGAACGTGTGCGAGAACTGCACGATATTATCGAAGGCTTGCATGAAAAAGCAGGAAATGGGGAGGAATAAATTATGCTGCAATGGGATATACCTTCAAATTGGGGATTGATACGACTTGGTGATGTCGCGCCAGAAGTGTCTTCACAAGTAACACCTAAAAACGAAACCAATACAACTTTTAATTATTGGAGTTTGGACGCAATATCACAAGGACAGTTGGAAGAGCCGCAGCCCAATTATGTTTTAGGTTCCACAATTTCAAGTACATGTGTTTCATTTACTTCTGAACATGTTCTTTACGCAAAACTTCGTCCTTATTTAAATAAAGTTATCGTCCCAAGCGTTAATGGAATTGGCTCAACGGAATGGGTTGTTCTTGCTCCTAATCCTTCCCTATTAGACAGAAAATATCTTAGCTACGCATTACGGACAAATACCTTTGTTCAACATATGACAGAAAGCAGCTCTGGTGCTCGAATGCCCCGTGCCAGAAAAGATGTACTTTTTGATTCTCAAATTCCCATCCCATTTCCCAATGACCCTGCTCATTCACTTGAAACCCAAAAGCGAATTGTCTTGCGACTGGAAACCTTGCTAGGGGAGGTCCAGTCCGCGCGGGAGTTGCAGGAGAGTATAGAAGAAGAAACAAACTTATTAGTAGATGCTGTATTAAATGAGATTTTCTCCAGCCGAGATCAATGGCGAGGCGAAAAACGTTTGGATGAGTTGGTTTCTATTGAGGCGTCACTTGTTGATCCACGTGAGCCTGAATATTCCAGTTTGCCACACATTTATGGGGCTTCCATTGAAAGTGGGACGGGTAGACTGCTGGAGTACCACTCTGCTGCCGAAGATGGCATGACAAGCAGCAAGTATTTATTCGGACCTGGTGTGGTGCTTTACTCCAAGATTCGTCCCTACTTACGCAAAGTCACCATTGCAGATTTCAAAGGGGTTTGCAGTGCAGATATGTATCCGTTAACAGTGACTAGTGAAGAAATCCTTCCTGAATTCCTGATGTGGTCATTGCTTTCTCCAGAATTTACAGAATTCATCAATGCCTTTTCACTTCGAGCAAGAATTCCAAAAGTAAATCGTGAACAGTTGATGGCATATCGAATGCGCTATCCTGATATTAATTCCCAAAAGAAAATAGCAGCTTATATCCAGAACTGGCGTGAAGAAGTTAGTGAAATGCAGCACGCTCAAAATGAGAATGCGGAACTACTGCATCAAACCGAACAGTCCCTTTTAGCCCAAGCCTTCCGTGGGGAATTGTAAGAGAGTTATTGTGGGTGGGAATGCCACACTGGTCGAATCTAGGTGATGGAAACACGTCGTCAATAGTTGGAAGTATGAAAACCTTGAAATAGGGGAATGGGAATATATCTGTGAACTTAGGGAAGAATAACACGGCATAAAATATGATTCCAGACCTCAACAACAGAGCGGAAGTTGCCAACTATATACGAAGAGACTCAACAGCCAGGTTGTGGGATTTTTCCGCATCTGGGTTGGAGTATCAGAAGCGGGATTTTGATTTTGGAATTGAAGACTTCAAGATTTCCGTGATCGATCAGTTTAGTGGGAGAGTTCCTGCTGTTATGAGCAAGGAAACGCTGTTGGGTAATTATCCTCCCGCACTTGCCCCAACAGTAATACTAGACTCGAATGTCATGGCATATTTGCATCAGTTTGTGACAGCGCGCGAGTCACAGGATGAAAAGCAGCGAAAAGCCGTAATTCAGTTGCTCGATTATCTACTCCACACAAAATTTGACTACAATCCCAGCTTTTATTACCTTGAGTCGTTCTCAAAGTCAGCAGAATCTTCTCAGAAAATAATAGAGTATACAAAAAGTATCCTGTCTTTGCATATGATGGATGAACTTCATTTTCTGCAAAAGAGGGAGATATGCGTCGACAAGGGAACGTTGACCAAATATGCTGAGAAGTTTGATACCTATGACGTTGACGAGATGGCAAAGCGTCAATGTGAAATACTGCAAAATATGCATGTCCCAAGCACAGATTGGAAGGTCCTGTATCTGATCATTCTCAAGGCAGCGCTCATCCATCGAACTTTTAGAGGGGATTTCGAAGCCAAGTTAAGGAAATTGTACGAATTCGTGTATGAGATTTTCGGCGTCTTATTCTCTCGGGAATTAGGTGTGGCATCTTTTTATTTTTCAGGAGAATTGGATAAATTCATTCCCTTACAAAAGAACGCAAACGCTCAAGACACAATCAAAAGAATTAAATCCACTGCTTGGGATATGTACCTGCTCCGCCTTCCAGAGTTGATGTTGTGTCATGAAGATGCGCCTATTCCTCTTGCTATGATTTGCACAGGTGACAAAGGTGTTCAGAGTGTTGGTAGAAAGTTTCGAGTCCGTAAATTGTTCACCGCTCAAGGTGTACCTTTCCCAGAACTGGAAATCCGTTTTGATGGGGAACGTAATAATGAATTAAGAAGTAAGTTGTTTGAGGAGTTCTCACGAAACAGGAAAGAGAAAAGAAGAGATTTGGACGTAGATCAAGTTTTGAATGGACTTGATATGCAGATTGAGCTCCTTGAAAACGAGATATTTGAATTTTGCAATTTCAAGTAATTTCTTCGATTTTTTCCTCTGCTCTTAGCGCGACGATAGTGCACCCCCGTCACGCCACTTTCATTAGTGCATCACTCTTCCCGTTCTGAACTACCTCGATACCACCAGTCGGCATCATCAAATCCCTTGGAATACCTGGGCTTTATGGACTTTTGCTTGACTGATATTTCCTTCTTCTCTTTCTTTGGCTTGCGTGGATATTGACTGGGATCAAAGGGGAGGGTATTTTCGGTCGGGTATTTCTCTCGGTCCTCGATCCCAGAAAACCATCCGCCAGTCTCGTAAAAAGGTAGTTTCCCAAATGCCCGCCAGTCCTGTCCGATCACAGCCAGATTGGGATACAGGTATGGAATGCAAGACGGGAAGAACCGTACCACCCAGGGCGGACCCATAATACAGAAGACAATTGAAATTCCCAATCGTTTTGCATGCTGATACGCATTTTGAAACCGGTGGGAGTAATTGCGCCTCATCACTTTTTTGGAACTGTGTCCGCTGTCTACTTCCAGCCAGAAAAGGATTTCGCGCTCGCCTTTGCGTCCCCATGCCAACGCATCCGGGATGCCATAGAAGAGCGGAACTTCCGTCCAACTTTCGAGAATCTCAACAATTGGGTGCGCTGCCTCCAACCACGCCCGCCATCTGCGTGACACGCGTCGGTGACGCTCGCCGGCGTATCGGAATTCACCGCGATGTTTTTCAAAATGAACGCCTTTGGGGATGTTCCACGAACGATGTGCCAGCCTCAGTCCCTTCGTGCGGATCGCATACCCTTCGTATTTGCCGATCTTTCGGCGCTCGATCAGATTCTCTGCTTGAAGTTGCTTCAAAAGATTCCGAACATGGCTCTCGCTGAAACCTGCCAAAGAAGCGATTTCAGGTCTGTAGGCTGTCTTGAGCCTTGCCATGATTTGCAAGACACGTAGCGCTGATTCTTTGATGCCGTAATCCGCAGGATCAAAGCGTGGCGCCAAGATAGGCAAATCACCTTCTCGAAGATAGGAGGGTTGGATGAACTGAGAGAAATTCCGCTCAATGACAGTGGTTTTCCATGCCGGCAGAACGGTCATCGGAATTTTTTTCTTAACCAGCCGCTTGACTTCCACAACATACCAATCGCCGGGCGCATCCACTGACACCCATAGAGCTGGGTACTGACGGGCTTTGATCAAACGGTTGGTAATCAGGTCGATGATCCGCGCCTGGGCATAAGGCGGTAGCCCATCTTTATAAGAAATGTGGTGCTTGAAAATATCAAGCACCACATCCTTTCGGTCCATCGGATAGATGGGCGCCCATTCCAACGGCAGGCTGGATAACAAATTTATATGGGTCACTTGTGAGGAAAGATCCTTAGAAATGCATCGCGGTAATGGCGAGCGGCATCCACTCTGTGCTGCAGGTGGACGATGCGGCTTTCCCATTCCCGGATCATGCCTTCGATGTTTTGCGGATCGGTATCTAGTCTGTAGCCGGCTTTGCCTGACGTGGAGACGATCGGAAATCCGAGATCCCGCAGGTGTTCAATCGCCTTGCGGATCTTGCGGTCACGGGTGTCGTTGGACAGGTTGTTGCCTGGTTCTTCGCCAAACACAGCCCGGATCAATCCCTTGCGGGTTATTCCTTTGGGTGCTTGCAGCAACATGTTCAGAATCTTTTGAGCGATGATTGGCAATTCGCCAGAGTTGAGTTCTGCCAGCAGCCGTTCGTATTCAGGTGTATGTGACATGATTCTCCTTTTGGTGAACCATGTTATGGAATCATGAGCGGGGGAGGTTTGCACGTGTCGCTAATACTTCCAATTCTTGGGCATGCTCTTGCGCCCATCTGCACCCTTGAGGTGAATCAAATACCCATTGCAGACAAAGCGATTGTCCTCGATGCGGCTTTTCAAGTAGCCGGATAGTTCATCCGTGCTCTGGTAATTGGCAGCGACAATAGTCAGTGCCTCCTGCCGGACCGCACGCTGGTAGAGGAGATCCATTAGTTGGAAAAATCGTTCCTTTGCCCAATCCGTTTGCCTGACCTTGTCCAACTCGTCAATGGCAAGCACATCCAGGGATGACCACCATTCCATACGCCGCACCAGTTCGGTCATCTTGTTCTCACGTTCATCATAGGCACTGCGGATGTCATCCAATACGCCAGCCAGATTGGCATATGCCGCCCGCTTGCCGGCTCGTATCGCGGTTGCCACGGCAATCTTCAAGATCAGGCTCTTGCCTTGTCCGAACCCGCCATACAAGAATACCAAGCCGTGTCCATCTTCAAAGGCTTTACGCGTGGTTGTGCAGGCTTGGTCTGCCTGATTGACTCCCTTGCGCACCAGATTCCAGTTCAAATTTCGGATCTCATCGGCAGTCAATCCAATTCGTGGATCGATATTATCGGATCGAAGATGTACTGCAATATCACGCGACTGCGCATAGCGGCAGCGTTCCACCTTGCCAAACTTGGGATGCCCCACGGGGACCTCATAACGGACATACCCGACCCCACCACATTCCGGGCAATCTGGAGAACAATCTCCATGTCGGATCGGTCGCGGGGCAAGCCCGTCCTTACTGGCATTCTGAATGTCCTCCGGGGTGAGGTCTGAAATATGGTTCATGCGTTATCTTTCCTTTCGATCAATGTCGGGAGTTCTGCTTCCATGCGCTGGCGGATCGCTTCGTAATCCACTGCCGGCTCAGAAGTCGGTGCCGGCTTTGCGTTGGTTCGAAATTTACTGCGCTGTTTGGGGATTTGCCCCACCACCGCCCATTCGGACAGCCAACATAAATTGGTCAGACGGATTCCGCGTGCGTCGGCTTCGGCGGCGAATGGCTTCAAGGCTTGTGCTGCTGCTTGTGGCGATTCATAGCTTTGAAGGTACATGCCCAAGACCCGCAATGCCACCGTCCGCTGTTCGGAATTCGGCAAGGTCAAGTGACCGGGGCGCACTAACCGATACAGAGCTTCCGCACGTTCTTCCGGCGATGGCTTATTTTTCTGCGTGCTGCCGGAAGTAGGAGTAGAAGAGTCACTGACGTTAATTAATTCATTTAAGCGCACTATAGAAACTGGTGAAAAATCGAGACTCTGTTTTTCAGGTGAAAACTTTTCACCTGAAATCTTTTCATCCGTTTCCAATGGCGGTTTTGCCCCAGATGGGGGAGCGACTTCTCCGCTTGCCAGCTTTGCCAACGTTGCTCGTGCCAGGGGTGACGACTGTTCGCTGGCAGCGATCTCCACTTGGTTCATTCCTGTAATGACCTGATAGACCGACCCGCTGCCTTTGCCCCTGCCGCCTTTTCCGCGTGCCAGCCGGCGCAGCTCGTTGGACTTTTCCAGGTCCGCGATCAGGTTCAGGATGTTGCGTTCGGTCTGCCGGCACTTGACCGCCATCTGCTCGATGCTCGGATGGCAATAGCCCCAGTCATCGGACCAGTCCGCCATTGCCAGCAGTAGCAACAACGGCGTCCCGCCTTTGCCGCTTTGCTTCCACACGCGGTTTGAGGTCTCCACACTCATGCTTTCCTCCAGTTTTGGAAAGCCCACAGGAAGCCCGCTGGCGAACGATTTTCTAAAGATGTGTCACAGGTCATCCCAAGGTCAAATCGCGGCGCACAGCCTTTCCTGTAAAGAGAACGTATGCGGCAAACTATGCGAAGATAGTCGCGGCATGTATACGGCAAATGTGCGGAGGCTATGCGGAACCGCATACCCAAAATGTTGACCCTGAAAAAATCACCCGGTTTTCCGCGAACGTTCATGGCTCGATTCCTTTCAAAGTCATCTTCACGATCACAGGATGAGGCGTCAACTTCAACCTGCCGGCTTGATAAGACTTCAATCCATGCCGCAGAAAATGTGTGACGATTTCACCTACAGGAACCGCAAGCTCTTCCGCGAATGAACACAGATCAGCATGAACACCAGGCGGGATGCGATACGAGACAGCCGGAACGGATTTCTGATTTCGTTCGACCTTCCTCTTTTTGCGGGCAGGGATGTCCCTTTGAGGACCTTCCGCCTCTTCCCACGCTCCAAACTGCTTTTGCGGAAAGAGAGTCATCTTTCGCCCAAGCGGATTGGGCAGTGCCGTCAATTTCAGTTTTCCTTCATCGATACATTCGAAGCCATATTCGAAGAAGACATGAGCTACATCATCGGCGGTGACGTGCAGGTGTTCTGCCAGTGCCAACACCTCTTCCCGTACCTCTGGCGGCACGTTGATATATCGATATGGACGATGGTGCTTTTCCCATAAACGGTTGCGTTTGGCGGGTCGGCGACCGTGTCGGTTCCACCCTTCGGCTGTAGCGGCAAGCGGGATACTGTCGGCAAATTCGCTTCGACCTGTGTCGGCATGTGTGTCGGTGAGCATATCCTTGCGTGACATCTGCGCCTCTACGCCTTGAGTACGATATCCACCAGACGAGCATATTCTTCTGCTGCCCGGCTGTCTGGTGCATGCTCAAAGATCGTCTTTCCAAAGGCGGGGCATTCCGCCAGCACCACCGCACGATGGATGGGCGGCAGGATCAACTCTCCCAGATTGGCATGCATGGCGTCCAGGTTGATGCGATGTTCCTTGACCTGTTCCATATAAAATGTGGGCAACACACCGAACAACCCGCCTTTCCACCCTTTCTCAGCGGAGAGTCGTTTCATGGTGTCCAGTACCTGCCGAAGACCGTCTGAGCCGAGCGCTTCCGCCGGCGTGGGTACGATCAGCATGTCGCTTGCCCATAGGACGCGTTCCTGAATGCCTCCCAGGCTGGGAGCGGTGTCCAATACCAGATAGTGATATTGAGAGGTGCAGAAGCGCTCCAAGGCTTCCCGCACCCAGGAGATCGGTTTGCCTTGTGAATTGATCATTGCCTGTGCATCGGCGGTTTGTTTGTCCCCGGACAGCAACCAGAGATTTTCTCGTTCGGTTTCCATGATCTTGTTTTGGATGTAGGCGGTTTCATTGGGACCGGTGTCCATCGTGAGCAGGGCGTAGATGCCGGGGGAAGGGGAGAGATGCAAGGCGCGTGCAGCTTGTCCCTGCGGGTCGAAGTCCAACAGCAGGGTGCGCTTGCCGCGGCGTGCCAGTCCGTGCGCGAGGGTGAGGGCGGTAGTGGTCTTGCCGACCCCGCCTTTTTGATTGGCAATTGTGAGGATGGTTGTCATTGGTTTCCTTTGTTAAAAGTTTCTATCCACGGGCGAGGATTGTTTGGCTGCCCGCTCGAGGTCTTCGCCGATCTGTTTGAGGTAGCGGTTCAGAACCTGCAAGGAGGTATGCCCCATCAATTTGGAGAGGGTCAGGATATCGACCCCAGCGCGCCAGCGCTCGATGGCAAATGCGCGACGGAAGTCATGTGGCGATGGCACGGGAACGCCGGCTTGAGCGGCTCGCCGCCGCAACATCATGCGTAGACCGGTCTCGGTCAGGCGCTCGCCGGACTTGGAAACCCACAACGCCGGGTTGTAATCCTTGCGTTCCTTGACGTACCTGCGCAGGACCTGGCGCGATTTATCGCCCAGATACACATTGCGCGGCTTTCTGCCTTTCCCCGAGCGGATCAGGATCATGCCGGTGATGGGATCGACATCCTCCATGTTCAGGGAGAGGAACTCCGCCAGACGCATGCCGGTATCCAACAACACCAACAGGGAGGCTCTATCGCGGGCGTCGGAGAGTTTTCCACGTTTGCAGGTCTCCAGCATGGCTTTGATGGTTTCGATGCTGACTGGGTCGAGCGGCTCAAGCGGGATGATGGGCGCAGCGACCTTGTTGATCGGGTTGCGCCAGCCTTCCGGTTCGGTCTCACGCTCGTACCATTTCAGGAAGGTCTTGATCGAACGGTAGTAGCAGTGGACGCCGGCCGGGCGATGTCCGCTCTCGTTCAAGATGATCAGGAACTGACGGATCAGATCCGCGCTGATTTGGGGGATGTTCGCTACATTGTGCTCCAGGCAAAAATTAGAAAACGCGCCGAGTTTCTTGCTATAAAATTCGATAGTGCCGCCGGCAAGGTTGCGCGAGCGGCAGGCATGCAGGTAGATGCCGATCCACTTGCGCAGATCGTTGGTCTGGTAGATATCCAGATTGGGAGATTGGGTGAGAAAGAGGTTTGTTTCCATTCAGTGTGCGCAAGAATATCTGAATGGAAATAGGGGTGGCGAGTTGGTGTCGGTATTGTTTCGGTATTTTTACAACGAGACCAACTTCGAAATAACCATATTTATAAATTGCTTTGAGTGAGGTTCAAAACTATTCGTTCTCACAAATGGGACGGTTTTCAGCAAATGCTGAAAATGGGTATAAAAATGAAAACACCAACACAATATAGAATCATCCAAGCCGTTTAACAGTACGGTCAAATACTCGGTTTTGTAAACAATCGTGTATTGAAATGTAGGGCTATTTTGGAGATTGTCAGGTCTGTGCGTTTATGGAAGAATATAAATACCTGATTTGTAAATCAGGTATAATGAATTCATGATAAATAATGCTCTATCTCGTAAAGTTGTTGATGTCATCCTTAATGACGCCATGCAGCGCGACATCACCACGGCGCGGCGGGTCACCCTTCTTCAAATCCTATGGAACGAGCGCTACCTGACCCGGGCCCAATTGATTGTCAGGACGGAGTATCGCTTGGGTAGAAATTGTTTTGGTACGTCCGCTTGGGAGGATACGTTTTATCGGGACATGCGCGTAGTGAAACAGGCGTTTCAAGCAGCTGG
The DNA here is from genome assembly GCA_014860805.1 of Anaerolineales bacterium. Lineage (GTDB taxonomy): Bacteria > Chloroflexota > Anaerolineae > Anaerolineales > Villigracilaceae > Villigracilis. Next base: position 16,695 of record JACZJB010000024.1, on the reverse strand, counting down.
GTATGTGCTGGAATATAGCCGTGATCGGAAAAACAAAGGATATTATCTAAAGGGACAACCAGCACTTTCCCCTGAATTCAGGCAAATGGTGAAAGCAAGCGCTGAAGAAGTGGATCAACGCCAGATCAACATTTATCGACGGCTATCGGCTGCCGACCGTTTCCGGCAGGGCTGCTCCATCAGTGATACCGCCCGGAATGTTGTAGCATACCGAATCCGCCAGGAAAATCCCGAACTTACTGTACTGGAAGCGCATCGATTGGCATTACAGCGAGCCTACACATCATGACAGACCAGCCCCTGGATATTACTGCCTTCCTAAAACTTATCCTGGATGCATTGAAAGCCTCCAAAGTCGAATACCTGATTGGGGGCGCGATCGCAGAATGGGCGTGGGGGGAACCCCGCGCCACCCAGGATCTGGATATTGTCATTAATCTTCCCGTCAAAGCCATTGGCAGGTTTTCCAGGGAACTTGGGAAAAGAGATATGCTTGTTCCCGCTGACATCATTTTGGACACGATGCTGGAAGACCGCGCAGATATCCCGCTGAATGCGATCCATATGCACAGCGGTCTCAAAGCGGATTTATATCTCATGCGGGATGGCGACGAACTTCGTCGGAGTGCATTTCAACGCCGCCTCCTGGTGGACTATGGTCCACCGATTGGAGAGGTATATGTCCATTCTCCTGAGGATCTGATCCTCTACAAACTCATGTATTTGGGACTAAGCGGGCAGTCCAAACACGCCCGGGATATTGCGGCAATTCTCAAGACCAAAAAGGATCAGCTCGATTATGGATACTTAGATGGGTGGGTGGACCGTTTAGGATTGAACTCGTTGTGGGCGGAATTAAAAGACGATATCGTTTGAAATCTTTGCCGTCTAAAAACGAAGTTTTGATTAGCAGGTAATCATATTCAAAAGCGAAATATGTGCATTCAAGAAAACCCTGCCTGTTTTCTCGCTTATAATTATTACATGTCAGCAGCAAGAGCTCTGCCCGAAAAGCTTCGCCCCTTTTTCTGGGATTATCCTTTTGCCCGCCTTTCCATTGCAAAGGATAAGGACTTGATCATCCGTCGCTTGCTCTCAAGTGGCTCTTGGGATGCAATTTGCTGGATGCGCAAACAGTTTGGCGACCAGGAGCTTCGCAACTGGTTGATCGCCCACAAAGGCAGAGGGCTCACCCCGCGGCAGCTTCGTTTTTGGGGACTGGTTTATGATCTTCCAGCACGTCAGATCAACCGTTGGGTACGAGCCGCTCAAAATGGGGTATGGGGAAATCGATGAAATATTCCATTGCAGGTTTGCCCAAAAAACAAATCAGCGTTTTGAAATCACTGGGAGCGCAGATGCTGCCCAGGGGGTTTTATCTGGCAGGCGGCACTGCACTTGCGATCCAACTTTCGCATCGTATCTCTGTAGACCTGGATTGGTTCACTCCCGATCTCTTTCCAGATGGAATGATGCTTGCCCAGTCACTTCGCAATTCTGATGTCGAATTGGAGATCGAACAGGTTTCGCCGGGCACCTTGCATGGAAGCGTGAAGGGAGTGCGCGTTACGTTTCTGCAATATCAATATCCCCTGCTTAAGCCAATTGAGCAATGGGATGAAATGAATTGTCCACTCGCTTCGCTCGAAGATCTTGCCTGTATGAAACTCTCTGCCATCGCGCAACGTGGTGCACGCAAGGATTTTTGTGATATTTATGCCTTGGGGAAGAAAGTTTTTTCGCTCTCACAAATGCTTGGCTTTTACCAAAAGAAGTTCAGTATCCGTGATATCGGCTCGGTCCTCTATGGACTTGTCTATTTTGATGATGCGGAAAGCGAGCGCATGCCCAGAATGCTCTGGGATGTGACATGGAGGGAAATTAGAAATACCATCCTCGGATGGGTAAAGGAAGTTTCATAAAGAGGTATCCCCATAAGATACGTCTTGCGCCAAAATGAAGTTTGCGGGGCCAAGTTAAATAACTCTACCCTTTCCAAATTGATATTTGGTCATTCATGCTGTTATGATATATGAGAAATCAGAAAGTCAGATTTAGAGAAAGCGAGTCGTCATGTCTGAATATTTACAAGTCCGTAGCAATGGGCAAATTACCCTGCCAGCTCCCGCCCGTCGAAAAGCGAAATTGAATGAAGGCGATCTGCTTGAGGTCCTTGTTGAGGAGGATGGCTCGATTCGTCTCGTTCCGAAGATGCCGATTGATCGTGCCCTAGCAGAGAAGTATCAGCTAGCTGATGTTAACTGGGCGGTAAAACGAAAGGGCAAAAAGAAATGACGCGGATTATTGTGTGCGACACAGGACCCCTCTTGCATTTAAGCGAAGCAGGAGCGATTCATCTACTGTCGCTAGCAGGAGAAATTCTGACCCCTTCACTTGTAGCAATTGAGTTTGAAGCAAATCCGCAAGGCTGGCATCCACCACAATGGATAAAGATCGTTGGTCTTGAAATGTCCCGTGTTAGAACATGTGGGGCAACATTGAAATAAGGTAAATTTATTTTATGCCAAGCATTACATAAGATATAGAAATGAAGAGCAGGTTATTGCTGAACTTGAGCAATTAGATGTCAGATACCTTTCGCGACTGTTTGAGTCTAAACCTGGCCAATCATATACACCACATCAACTATTGGCGAAACTCATTCAGCAGCCATCCAGTCGTGTACGTGCTGCATTGATCTCCCTCCTACTCGCTCATCCAGAATATTCTGTACATGTACCAACTGCACTTGGGCCATTGCAAGACAATCACGCACAGCACTTCAAATTCTTTTATACAGCTGCGGTGTATTTACAAGCACAATTTGAAAGTTCCCTGCGTGCTTTTATGGACATGCGATACCAAACGCTTCCAGACTTGTTCTCCAAAGAACTAGGAGTGGAAGGTGACACTCTCCTTGCAAAATTACAGTCTTTGGCGTACTTACATTCAAAATGGAACGGTCTTCATTTGAATTGGGTGGGAACTTATCAAAATGCTGCACTTCACCTTTTACATCGCCGGGAGGTTGAAAAACAATGGAATCTATAACATCGCAAGCACTTCGACATTTCTTCGAACGTCTTGGTGAATCCTTGCCTGCCCCGGCGAATTTTTACCTACAAGAATCAGGTATCCATTTTAGGTGGAGAGGGCAATTTGACTTTTCCAAAGGAGGACAGGCTGTGGATTATGGAGTATTCATGGTTGTAAGTGGTTTCATCACAGTATTAATTATTTTCATAATCCCAGCGCACCTATTTTTTTCTTTTTGAGAAAACAATGCATTCTACATATAAATCGTAGTAGTATGGCAAGCTTAGATCGGGGTACCCGCATTGTCTGGAGTAGCTTCATTGCATGGGTGTATCAGAATTGATATGGTGGTTATTTTCAACTGTGTAGAATCCCCATATTGTTCGCCAATCAGGCTATTTTGAAAGGAAGAAATAACTTCGAAGCCACCCTGCTGCATAGAAAATATTTTTGTTTATGATTACATAGTTCCTGGTAACAATAGGCTTTCTCCCAACTCATTCAACTGAGAGATGAAAACATCAGCAGAAGGTGCTTCTATCCAACGAATTGATTCCCAATCTGCTTGATTGACAGAACATAAAGCACGCCCCAAATCAGCCGGGAAAACTCCCATCGCCTTACCTTGAGCATTTGAAATTGCCTCTCGAACACTCAAGTCCTTTATAAAACAAAACCCCCAAATGTCAGCCAAGTCTTTGGGCTCATCACGGTCAAGTAGTGCTGTGATTTTATTCGCAAGGATATTTTCGGGAGTGTCCAATCGTCCAAGTGTTGGGTGGTTTTGAGTTTTCCCAACACGTGTGGGAACATCATTAATCAATTCAATTTTCAATAAATTATTATTTTCAATCAAATTGAAGCGAGCAAATCTCTCTTCTTTTAAAATTACCTCACAACTCCAATTGGAATTAAATGCTTGAATCAGTCTTTCTGTCCACAAACCAAAGCGAGAGTCGTCGTTAATAAAATAATCTAAATCATCTGAAAAACGATGATTAAGATAACCTCGCGATGCGGCTGTACCACCTGATAAGTAAAAGTCCGTATCGATCTGATTAATGACTTTAATCACACGATCCTGAAAGGGATATAGGATATCGAAATAGTATGAGGGATTAGCCATTTAAAACCTCCGGGTGCTTTTCTGGGAGCCACGTAACGAGAAAGTCAAAGCCTCGTACGCGACTTTTTGAACGTACTCCGGGTCGCCATCGGTGCCAGTTTTCCACAAGTTGCTTGAAACCGATTAGACGAATAATCTCTTCATATGGAGCATAATCAAGAACGCGGCGTGCAGCCCAATCCCTATTCAATCGACCCAGGGTCCGGTGCCCTTCCAGAATTTCCCGGAATTGGATTTCATTTAGGTCGTAGTCCCAAACGTAAGGCAAACGTTTTGTAATATCCATAGTAATGTTATTATACACTCACGAATTTACTTGTTTCGATTTTCCTTGAGCGTGATAAACCCTCATTACGAGATTAGAGTCTGTATGCAAAATAAGAAATAGTGGTTAAACTGGTCGGCATGGGAAACCGTGGCGACTTAAGCAATGAACAATCGGAGTAAATAGAACACTTGCTTCCGAAGGCAAAAACAAAACGTGGACGACCTGCACAAGATCATAGGGTACTCCTGAATGGCATTTTGTGGGTGCTGAGAACAGGCGCACCCTGGCACGACATGCCAGAACGGTATGGCAAGTGGACAACCATTTACAGCCGCTTCCAACGTTGGCGTAAATCAGCAGTTTGGGAGAAGATGTTCGCTGAATTGCAAACCGCTCTGGATGTGGAGAGCAACGTAGATTGGGAAATCCACTTTATTGACTCGACCACAGTGCGAGCCCATCAGCACGCCGCTGGGGCAAAAAAAGCACCGCCGAGCAAGAGGCGTTAGGGCGCAGCCGAGGTGGATTCAGCACCAAAATCCACTTTCGTTGTGAAGGTGCGGGCAGACTCATCACTTTTTTGCTGACGCCTGGACAGGAAAGTGACATCCGTCATGCCGAGAAATTGATGGAGACAGGCGCTGTTCGCAGAAGTTCAGGCCAACTACGATTGCGCCCCAAGCGCTTAGTAGCAGATAAAGGCTACACCAGTCAAGCCTTTCGTTCATATCTTCATCAAAAACATATCCGTTGTACGATTGCTCGTCGAAGTAATGAGCGTCGCAGAGGTCCTTTTGAAAAATCGTTCTATCGAATGACCTGCTTTAGTTTTTGTGTCCAGCAGCAATGAGAGAATGAGCAGGTTGAATTTGGTTAGTGAACTGGGCAGCAAATTCCGCCGGGGTCTGGTACTTCAAAGAACTATGTGGACGCTGGGTATTATAGTGCAGGCGCCAGTCTTCAATGACAACCTGAGCATCGAGCAGGGAGGAGAACCATTCCCGTTGCAGACATTCATCGCGGAACTTGTCGTGGAAGCTTTCGATGAAGCCATTCTTCCAAGGCTGTCCCGGCGGAATAAAAGCAGGCCCGACACTCTTCTTCGCAAGCCAGATCTGGACAGATTCAGCCGTGAACTCACTGCCATTGTCAGAACCCAGAAAAACGGGCGAACTGCGCTTTTGCATAATATCGTCCAGAAAAGCAATCACATCTTCAGCATGGATCGTGGTAGCGACCAAGATCCCCAAGCACTCTCGGGTGAATTCATCTAAAATGCTCAGGGTTTTGAATGGACGTCCGTCAGCAAGGCGGTCAAATAGAAGATCATAGGTCCAGACATGGTTCGGATACTCGGCTTGTTGTGGAAGGGTAGGTGTTTTCTCCTTTTTTCGCGGTTTGCGAGGGCGTTGAGACCCAATTTGGAAGTCGTATTGCTTCCACAGTCGCCAGGAACGTCCAAATCCCAAGCCACTCACAATCGCAATCCGCCGGTACCCATAGCGAGGATTATCTTTTGTGGACTGACGCATTGTTTCTACGTATTCGGCATCCTGATCGGGGCGTTGCAATTTGTACCGGCTTACGGATCGGGAAATCCCTGTCCAACGACAAGCCGCCCGTTTGGAGAGACCTTTCTCTTCCACACTGGCAAGCAATGTATGGCGTTCCACCGGTGTTATCCTTTTTTTTCAAGAAACTCACGGATGGCATCATTTGCCAGCACGGCTTCTGCCAACAACCGCTTCAGTTTCGCATTCTCGACTTCCAAGGCTTTCAGCCGCTTGGCGTCGTCCGCTTGCAAACCACCGTATTTGCGTTGCCAGCGGTAGTAGGTGGCCGGGCTGATCTGTTCTTCCCGGCAGAAATCTTCCACCGACTTACCTTTTGCCAGTTCTTCATCGGCTTTGTACAAGAGTTTTACGATCTGTTCGGGTTTTCTTCGGGTCATCTGAGTTTCGCTCCTTTTTGAGGTGCTCCACTCTCATTTTACTTGGTCACATTTTCCAGAGCAGGTCACGAAAGCGAAATATTATCGAGCGTCTTATTAATCGTCTCAAGCAGTTCCGCCGCATTGCCACACGCTATGAAAAACGAGCTGCTAATTTCTCTGCCATGATTACGCTCGCTTCTATTTTCTCTTTTCTGATTTTGCATACAGGCTCTAGATACAGAGTCTGCAAATTGAGCAAACCCTTCCACTGGCAACAAAGTTCCTTGTTTTACAGCATTACGTATATTTTGAGCATTTACTTTCAGATCGTTTATTAGAGTAATACATTCTGGGTCATTGCTTTTAGTGCAAGCTATCATTCCGCTCGGATCCACCAAATTCACTGGATTCCCCTCCACATACATCCACCGGTTTAGGGAAAGCGGACTGTTTACATCCCCACTCCACATATCCCGTGACTGAAACCTCCCATCAGCAGGGCTGTAGTATCTTGCTCACAAGTACAGCAACTGTGTGGAATCCCCATATTGTTCAGCAATCTCGCAATCTTGAATACTTCCCGAGACATTAGGTTTTGTAGGGGATAGATAAATTGACTAGCTTTCGAGAATCGAGTAAGATAGTGTAGCAAAAGATGCTACAAAAGGAGTTAGCCATGCAATTCGTACCATATCGAGATTTACGAAATGAACCTTCCACTCTTCGAAAAAAATTGGCAAGTGAGGGCGAGTTAGTTGTGACGGTGGACAACAAACCATTTGCTGTGATGATAAACCTGGATGATGAGAATATCCAAGATATTCTTTTGATGGTATCACGCTTGAGGGCACAAATGGCCGCTCGTTCAATACGTAGCCAAGCACGCAGGGACGGCCTTGATAAAATGACCCTAAAAGATGTCAATGCTGTTATCAAAAAAGCCAGAGCAGACCGGAAGCGCTGATGTTAACGATTGTAGTAGATACAAATGTGTTGATTAGTAGTCTGCTTAGTACCAAAGGCGCACCGGCTAAGATTCTTGACCTGATTTTGGGAGATCAGGTTGTTGTGGCTTATGACAATCGAATACTTGGAGAGTACGAAGAGGTTTTATCGCGTCAAGAATTCAATATCCACCCGTCAAAAGCATTTGCTATCGTAAATCACATTGAGGTGTCCGGCCATTACATTGAGTCTGAAAAACTCACTATGGAAGGATTTACAGACCTAGATGATATTATGTTCGCGGAAGTGTTCATTACATCAGAGGCAGATGCATTAGTCACGGGAAACCTAAAACATTATAAACCTTTGCTCGGAAAAGATATGCTTGTCCTAAATCCTGTGCAGTTTTTGGAAAGATTTTTTCCGCGACAGGAGTAAAAGGTGCATGTCTTTGAATATCGAAAAGCGTTCCGCGTTTTCATATAGTACTGGATGAAGCGTGCTAAAAATGGAGGTGTTTACACAAAATTGACGACAAATTACTGCGTAATGTCTGACTGGCGAACAATATGGGGATTCCACACAGTTGCTGTACCTGAGAGCAAGGTACTACAACCCCGCCGATGGGAGGGCACTTGCAATATATATACTTTGTTGAGAGCCGCTTGAAAGAGGGTATGCTGTTCGCCGTTCAATTTGAAGGTGGTCAAAATCCCGATCTTTGGCTACAAAAATGTCGATTTTGAATAGCGTTTGAAGATGGATGAGATTGAAACTCATTTGATGCTGTATGGCATCACGGATCATCTGGTCATCCACATAGAAAGCCTCCTTCAATGCATGAACGAAGGGTGTCACATGTTCTTCTTGAATATTTGCAACAATACCTGCATCCATCGTAGCACGTGCAACTCCATGAAGCGCGCTGGCAAGAGAATCTCCAATAACATATTTCACCCCAATATGTTCAAGTACATCTGTGACCAACAATGTGACTTGAATTGGTTCATCGTTTTGGAGCATGATAAGCTAATACCCTTCCTGCTAACTCTTTTCCAAGCAACAATTCGGCAAGCATATTTCGTAATGCCTCAGCAGAGAGAGCAGGATTATGCTCTTTCAGCCCTGCCATCATTAATGAGCGAACTGTATGATTCATCTGTGACACCACTTGAAATTTTCGTTCAGGCGGCATTTTTCGTAACAGTTCGATCTGGATCTTTTCAATCCTTGGATCAGTATCATGGGATAAGGGGATCATATATTTTCCAAACTATGTTAAACAATCATCTGCTAGTTTACGAGGATGGCTAATTTTATTTCATTTTAGAAAAAGCAAAAAAGAGGAACAGCGTTTAAGCATAATTGCACCAGTGAAAATGCACCTGTAAAACCCATAAGGTGAGGCGTTGCAAAAACAATTAAAGCTGAACACTGTGCCTGAACCTTCCATTCCAGTAGGTAATCAGAAATCCCCAGCTAGAATCGTGCAGGACAGAATAAGGTTTTCTAAAATACACCTTGAAAATTCGGATTTTGCTTCCGAATTTTCAAGGTGTATATGCTTGTATCTCCAGTGGAGAATAAAATTTTGGTCAGAAAGTTTGCGTAATAAAGGGATGGAGTATAATACACATAAAGTATTATTTTTATACACACAGAAAAGAGTGCAAAATGAGAACGAATATTGTCCTTGATGACAAATTGATTGAACGTGCCCAGAAGTTGACAGGAATTAAGACGAAACGAGAAGTGGTGCATGAAGCATTGCGTGTGTTGATCCTCTTGAACGAGCAGACGGAAATCCGAGCCTTGCGCGGCAAATTGCCGTGGGATGGCAATTTGAATGATCAGCGCCAATCGCGTGTAAAAGTGCGTTAGTCATGCTTGTAGTTGATACCAGCGTTTGGGTCGATTACTTCAATGGCGTGGAAAATCCGCAAACCGATTTCCTTAACGCTATTTTGGATAAAACCCCGATCCTAATTGGCGATCTAATATTAGCGGAAGTATTGCAGGATTTTCGCCACGATCCAGATTTTGAAAAAGTCCGCCGCATATTAGGCAAATTCATGCAGGAAAGCATGGTCAATCCTGTGCTTGCAGTACAAAGTGCCAGAAATTATCGTTTTCTACGTCAAAAAGGGATTACCGTCCGTAAAACAATTGATAGCCTCATAGCCACATTTTGCATCGAGAATGATCATGAGCTTCTTCACAATGACAGTGACTTCGACGGATATGAAAAGCATCTGGGGTTGCGGGTGATCCATCCCTAATACTGAGCGCCTTGTAAGAATGTACTTATTAATTTGTGCAATTACCCAGACTAATAAACCAACCAACTATTGTGAGCCGAAGAATGCTGATTGCTTTGCATGAAACTCTTCCGCTGATTTTTTTGAGTCCCTCAATGAAAAACAAATTTCTTTGTGGTTTCCATTAAAAGAGTCTTTACATCCATACTCGTTTTGTGTTCAAAACGAGTATGGATGTAAAGACTTCATTCTTGGAGCCTCTTCAATGGAAAAAACTGTCCTGCCAAGGCTGGCTAAAGCGATGAATGGGCGGGAATTCTCCCTGCCAAAGATTTTTTTTGTGAGTAGTCATTATGTTTTGTGTATCAGAAATTACGACGTATCCGATGAAGATATCAAATTGGTTTCCAGGGAGAATCTTTTGCGTTTGCTCAAATGAGCAGCTGTCTCATATTCTGTAAAACGACATGACGTCAAAACTTATCCGCAGTGCTCAAATAACCAGCATGTATCCAAACATTTCTGTTAAAGGTTTGGTTTGTAAACAATCGTATATTGGGATGTAGGGCTATTTTGGGGCCTTCAGGTCTGTACGTTTATAGTAGGATATAAATGCTGATTTATAAATCAGGTATGATGAAATCAGGATAAATATGGCTCTTTCCCGTCGGTTTATTGATGTCATCCTTAATGACGCCATGCAACGCGACATTACCACGGCGAGGCGGGTCACACTTCTTCAAATCCTGTGGAACGAGCGCTACCTTACCCGGGCTCAATTGATTGTCAGAACGGAGTACCGATTGGGCAGGAAATGTTTTGGTACATCCGCCTGGGAGGATACGTTTTATCGGGACATGTGCGTGGTCAAGCAGGCATTTCAAGCGGCTGGGTATGTGCTGGAATACAGCCGTGATCGGAAAAATAAAGGATATTATTTTAAAGGGCAGCCGGCGCTTTCCCCTGAATTTAGTCAAATGGTGAAAGCCAGCGCAGAAGAAGTAGATCAACGCCAGATCGATATTTATCAGCGGCTATCGACTGCTGACCGTTTCCGGCAGGGCTGCTCCGTCAGCGACAGCCAGAACTTGTCCCGGAACATATTCGGGCTGTGACCTGCATCCTGGTCGTGACTTGCAAGATCTTCCGCTGCCTTCGTGTGCCTGCCGGGCATATCTCGGCCTGCATTCGGCTCGGCTTCGTGGCCATGGTTGTGGTGAGTGCTTTTGCTCATAACGTCGTTTCCTCAATCTTGGATGACGGGCTTGCTGCTGCCCGAGACGGGTGTAACGGATGCCAAAGTGTATGTAAGTCAGTTGCGGGAAGAGGAAACTGATCAAGGACCATCTCCTTTTCTGGGAGATGGTCCTTGATCAGTTTTTGAGTAACTTTATACCCTATCCATCACTCCCATCCGGGTTGCCCCAGGGTCATTTTGAGGCCTGCCAAAATTTCGGCTTGCCGTGGTAATCGTACAATACTTCCTCATATTGTCTGTTGACAGGGATGGTTGGGTCAAATTCCGGGCTGAACCGGATCGCCTCAAGGGTCAGATCGATTTCGATATCCCTTGTGGCAACTTTGATGCTGTTAATCCATTCCAAGGCAATGAGAACTTCCTTGTCCTGATCGAGTTTTCCGCTGGTGTCAGTGACCATGTAACGGAACTTCCAGATTTCGTCGTCCATGATGAAGTCGGAGACTTCACCGGTTTCCCCGTCGGTGGCAAATACCCGGTAATCGAGCAGGGCCGATGAACTGCGCAAATGCGATTGTTCTTCAGGCGCAGGTTCTGGTTTGCCTTTTCTTTGGTCAAACAAGTTGGACGGCATATATATCGGTCCACTGGAGATCGAATGGGACATGCCCCAATAGCCCGGCCAGTTGTAATAGGATCGCAGTTGTTCCTCGTGGATGCGAGAGACCGGCTTGGCTAGATCGATATCCGGACTGTTCTTGACCTCTTCGCGGGTTAGGTTCACCGGGAAGGTTTTCGAAGCCCACACCGGCTGCCTTAGTGAATCGGTAGCGATGAGCACCTTTCGTCCGAAAATCCAAGGACCGGTATCCACCACGAGGTAACGGATGAACCAGTCATCATCGCTGAACAGGCAGTCATTGACCTTGCCGATTTCCCCGTCTGTTGCCATCAATTCGTATCCTAGTAATTCTTTTATGCTTCGTAACATTAGAACCTCCTTTTAGATTCGTTTTGTCAGTATGGCCGGGTTAAACCGGCTCGTTCTTTTCCAATTCATCCACAGCCACGGTGCGATCGTTCTTTTTATCCTTAATGGACTGGTCGTACACTTCGATCAGACGTTTGGCACAGTTCTTCTGGTCGTATTCCATAGCTTTTCCAAGAGCATTTTCCTTGAATTTCTCCAGCCGGTCCGGGGACTCCAGAAGTCGATTAATCGACGCCGCCAGCGCCTCCGCATCGTCCGGCACGAGGAAACCCTGCTCCCCATCGGTCAGAATATCCCGTGTCCCGTCGGCATCCACAGCAACAACCGGTAGTCCGGCAGCCAACGCCTCCATGGTGACAAGTCCCTGCGTCTCGGTAGTGGAAGCGAAGCCGAAGAAGTCTGCCGCCTTAAGATAAGCAGGAACATCCACGAACGGAACTTCTCCTGTAAACATCACATGATCTGCAATGCCGAGTTCAGAGGCGAGGTCTTCTAAATCACTTCGCGCCGGCCCATCGCCGATCAACACAACGCGCAGATCCGGGTGGTCTTCCCGCACGATCTTTGCCGCTTTGAGCAGCGTATCCCAATTCTTCTCCGGTGCCAGTCGGCCAATGGAGATCATCACTTTTTCCCTATGCCAGCCTTTGCGCGCACGGAGGGTTTCGCCATCCGCGATACGGTATGGTTCAAGATCAATCCCGGTTGGGATGACAGTAAAACAATCCCGTAAACCATACTCCCGGACGAGGGTCTCCTTCATACTCTCTGAGGGAATCACAATATGCTGGCATTTCCGCATGTAATCTTGCAGCCAGGACTGTACGGCATCCTTCAGGAATTCCTGAATCGCCTCCTGCGGCAGGGGCAGATAGTGTGTGTATTCACGATATTGTGTATGAAAGGTAAATACCAGTGGCAGATCTAATTCCTCTGCCTTTGTAGCCGCTGTCTGCCCCAGGAGAATGGGATGATGCGCGTGAATTACATCCGGTTTCAATTTTGGCAACAACTGATCCACGAAGGATGAAACTGGAATGACGGCAGGCACTTTTAGCTGGGTTGGCAGGTTCAGGCTTGGGTAGCGAAAGATGTACGGCGCTTCATCCTCATAGTCGTCATCCGCCTGTGCGAACACGAACATGTTGTGTCCCTGCCGGGACAGTTCATCCCGGAACGATTCGACCGACTTCACAACTCCATTGATCACAGGCAGGTAATAATTGGTGAAAAAGGCAATACGTTTGTGATTCACGCAAGTTCCTCCTTTAGTATCGATACGATGTTCATATCCTCGCGCTGACGTTCTTCGAACACACGCGCGGCATAGAGAATCATCCCCGCATTCCAGGTGAGAGGCGCTTCCGACTTGTACCAGGCGCTTGAAAGCGGCTGTCCATCTGGCCCATGCACCTCATGAATCTGACGGTCCCGCACGACCACATCCACGATGCGTTGCATGACCCTGGCAGCCTCTTCCATTCGGCCCACCCGTGTCAATGCAATAAGATGCCATGCGCCAAGCCATAACCAGGATGAGTCCGTGTGGTAATTGGGCAAACCTCCCAGACGATTTTCAACCGCGATCAACTGGCGGGGATAGGATGGAACAGCCACACGCGTTGGAACCGGCTCTGCCATCCGCGCCTCTTCCATGACATCGAGAATGGATTGAGTCTGGTCGGACGTGGCCAACCCCCAGGCGATCGCAAGCAGATTTCCATCGCTGCTCAGATTGTCCAATCTGTCGCTGGTTACGAAATATCCCAGGTCAGGGCGCCAGAGCCGTTTATGGATTTCCTGCAAGACATCCGCTGCTTCAGCTGCGAATTGAGTCGCTTCACTTTCATAATCAAGGCTGGCGGCAGCCACAGACATTTCCATGAGAGCCTTCCAATAGACAACATTCGTGTACAAGACACAGCCGGTGCGCGCCACAGAGTCTGCCCAGTCTGCATAAGCTTCCTGCTGCAACAATCGATCTCCTTTTCGATGGATGGACAACCACTTCACAGCCCGCTCGATCCGTTGCCAGTATTCACGCAAGAACTCTGTATCTTCCGCATCCCTGCCATAATGAAGAGCGGCGATGACCAAAAGCGCCTGTCCGTCCAGGGAGGGCGAGCCATGAGCGCTCTTGTATTTCGGTTCCAGAATTTTCTGGGTAGGCTGCTCCCGCTCGAACAACGAATGGAAGAAGCGGGTCATGACATTCATGGAATGCAGCTTGATCGGCAATTGACCATCCGGCCTCTGATGCCAAAAGAATGCTTCAAGCGTATCGCGGACAACATCATATTGTTCAACCGCGGTTAGCCCAAATGAGGCAAATCCAAAATCGCGCGCCCAACTCTCACGGAAATTACGGTATCCAGCATGCAACACCTTTTTGGTGAGGTCACGCGTCAGATACCGTGTGCGGATTCCCAGCCGTAACCCTTCGGCAGCGATGATCATGGCCAGCTTCTCCCTGCTTTCGAACTCTTCATCTCCTGAGAATAACGCTCGTGAGACAAGGCGCGGTTCACGAAGGATGCGGCTGAAATATTGAAGGGAAACGAGCGCTGCGATCCCGGCGAAAAAACCCAGGAACGCACCACTCCAAAACCCTGTTTGACCAAATTTGGGACTCGTCAATGGGATTCTTCTCCTTTCCCCCGATAACCAGGCGGGATCCCGCCTGGTTATCGGGGCATGCCTACTTGAACTGGTCGGTGCCTTTCTGGATCGCGGACTGTAATTCACCTAGCGCGTTATCAATGCCGGTGCGGATATCTTCCCACGCCTCGCCCGAAGACTCCGAGATTTTTTTCATTTTATTTTCAATGTCCTCGAAACGTGCCTTCCAGTCGATCAGATTGTTCTGATACTTGATCTTCAGATCGGCAGTTGCGTTCTCAACACGTGCTTCGAACATCTGCATGCGTGCTTTCATTTCCTTGATCTGCGCTCGTGCCTTCTGTTGATAGGCTTCCATGGTTTTCTGATTGATGTTTAACATGTTTCCTCCTTATTGAGTTTGTCTGATTTGAATGGGTATCAATCCCAGTGGGCTGACGTTGGCGTGGGTATCGTTGAACGGTGCATTGGCGAAGGCGGACCCCCGCCTTGTTTGGATTGACATTTCGGTCGGAACTGGAAATGTCCGAGTCCGACCATGCAGTTATTACCATATCATGGCAAGCTTGTGTTGACCATGTATCGTTCCGTGGCAAGGGATACAAATTTGGGTATATTCAATGGGACGCATAACAACAGTTGCACCTTTTATAAGGTGTTAGGTTCTTAAGACCGGGCTATTCGCTAAAAACTGGGGACGCGTCGCTGGTGTTTCCGGGATTTGGATACCTTACTTCGCTACTGTGAGTTCAAAACCTGGGATGATGTCTTGACTTTCATGTTGAAAGGCTGGAACAGGATATCGGAGAATCTTGCTTGTCGCTTTTCGTACTTTATGTTTTGGCTGCAGATGAATTAAGCATCCATGGCAAGTTTTGATTTCCCGACATGTGGATTTTCGGTTTCCCGGCTATCTGGCAGTAGGCCCGTTAAACAATCTAGCGATTTTTGTGCCAGAAAATGCTTGGAAAAAACCTTTGCCCACCACCATATATTGAGAATTGCTGCAACCGCGTTGTTTTTACCAACTCTAAACTTAAATACTTCATCAATTTCATTATTAAACTCAATCGGAAAAGTTAAACTGTCCATTTTTATCTCCTTGGCTATCGAATACCGATGAGGTATCCGAGCAATGTGTTGGCTCTCAGCCAGGTTGGCGAATCTAATAGCGGAAAACAGCCGCGATGGGGGAATCGGTTGGCATTTCATCCTGGGAAAGGGTGTAGACTGTTCCGCCATTTTGCAGGGTCTTCATCGCCGTGAAATCCAGCAACGCGAGATTGTGTTTTTTACTCTGCCCATTTGAACTGCGAGTCACTTTTCCGTCTTTGGGATTGAACGCGCCCCAAATCTGATCCTCGACGGATAAGATGAGTTTGTCCACACGCCCGTTGACCGCGGCTGCGACAATTTCCTCGATATTATCTGTCGCTTTGTCTGTATCGGCGAGCTGTTGATATTGCTCCACCGTCTTTTTTGTCTCCTGCTGGAAATAGGTTTCTACAAGGCGCCAAGCCTGTTCCTGTAATTCTTCAGGACGCAAATGATCGGGGTTGCCAGTAATCCCCTCTTCCATGATGTTTTGGTATTCGCTGACCTTGCGGTACATCGGTAACAAATAGTCAACGCCAACCAAAACAAGCGGCGCGTTTTGTTCGCGAAGGATTTCTTTAAGGCTTGTATCCACCAGGTTGAGATATTGCTCGATCCAGACCTTCTGTTCCTCATCACCGGGTCCCTGTCCGTGCAACATACCGTCTCCACCGCCGGAGTGCATCTGCAACGATTTTTGGGGACCATCGAGCCTAAGGGCTTCTTCCATATTTGCAGGTATTCCGTCAGGCAGAGTCATTTGTCCCACGCCGTAGCGTGTTCCTTCTAATAGCCGAACTTCATTCAGGCTGATTGCCAAAATGTAATAATGCCCATTATTCGTAAACAACGGCAAAACAGGTTTGACATAATAGGATTGTGCTACGACGAGCAGCTCCTCGACGCGGAATGGCAGGGCATGGTAATGGAAATCGTCTGCTGAGATAAACACAGCCAGTCCATCGTGCTGATAATTCCAAAAATCGACATCATCCAATAATGACTGCGCCGGTTGGAGTAACGCGCTTGCTTCGCGCGGTCCCATCCCGCCGTCCAGAAGTTGCTTTTCCGCGTCTCGCAGAAGATTCTTGAAGCGGATGGGATCCTGCTGCGTTTCCCGTCCAGCGCGATGTGTCGGCAGAAAAATAGATATGCTTGGACTTGCCGTTTGCTGTGCGAGTTCCTTGATCTGGTCTAAAGTAAGGGTTTTCATTGGTTGCTCCTTT
>JACZJB010000274.1 GCA_014860805.1 Anaerolineales bacterium | reverse complement strand
CTGGTTAATAATTAATTATTTGGAAGCTGAGTCGCGCCAGATAAACCCATAATCATTCTCCCCTTTGAGATGTTCGCCGCGTTCAAAGCGCAATGGGTCGAAACCGGAAATATCCACACGTTTCGATTTTCCATCCAGAATGAGTTCACTCATGCACATTCCAATGGCAGGTGAGAGTTTGAAGCCTGTGCCGCTGAAGCCTGTGGCCAGATAATATCCCTGCGGGCCTGCCTGCCCAAGAATAGCTCGTTGATCGGGGGTCAACCCGTCTCTGCCAAGATGGGAGGAGTGCAGAGAACCTTCCTCCATGGCTGGGATGCGCAGACAGATGCGGTCAATGGCGCGCTCCACGAAATCTTTGGCGACATATCCGAGATCTGCTTCGGGAGGCTCGCCCATGCGGCTGTCATCTTCCAGCGCCACTAATGTCAAATCACCGGAATCAGGCCGAAAGTACATTCCGAGCGAACTGTCGATCACGGTCAAGTGTTCTTCGATGTGAGAAGGGCGGCGGATGTGAATCACGTCATGAGTCCAGGTATCCAAAGGGATGTGGAAGCCGAACAATTCACTGACTTTGCTTGCCCAGGCTCCCGCCGCATTGATGGTAATTGGCGCGAAAAAATTTCCACGGGAAGTTTTTATGCCAATCACTTTGCCGGCTGTGATCTCGGCGCCAAGCACTTCACAGTCTTGCTGATAGACAGCCCCGCGTTCTTTTGCCGCGCTGAGAAAAGAGTTCGCAGTAAGCGTTGCATCGGCGTACCCTGATTCAGGTTCGTATGCGGCGATTTCAATATCATCTGTTTTGAACGACGGGGATAATTTTTTTACATCATCGCCAGTGATGATGCTGGTGGGGATGCCGATCCTTTTATGCATTTCAACATTGGCGCGAAGTTGAGTGTAATGGTTTGCAGGTTCGATATGTAAAAAACCTGTGCGGCGGAATCCACACTCGCCGCCTACACGCTCGCTCCAATTGCGGAAATATTGGAAACTTTCCCAGGCCAAACGAGACTCAGCTTCCAGGTCATAATGCATGCGTACCAGTCCGCTGGAACTTCCGGTGGCGCCAAACGCCACTTGTTTGCGTTCCAAAACGACGGGCTTGAGCCCGCGTTCTGCAAGGTGGAAAGCAATGCTGGTGCCAATGACACCTGCACCGATGATGATGGCATCAAAATTTTGAGCCATTATTTTTTGTCATCCCTTGAACGCATTTGTTGAGCCTTGTCTTTTAATTCCTTGAAATAACTTGTGTCTGTGATTTCCGCCACCTGTCGGGCACGGCGTGATTGGTCAATTTCAATTTTGAGTTGTGCGATCTCCTGTCGCAGGGACGCTTCGCGGATATACCCGTCCAATGCGGCGGTGGCGAGTAGTACCAGGGCTTCCAGGACATCATCATCGGTAAACGGAACGATCTCGCCGCTTTTCGGGTCTTTTGCGTTGATCAATTGCAAGACACCAATCACAGTGCCTTCCTTATTTTGTAATGGAATGGTGAGGAAGGATTTGGAATGGTATTTTGTGCGCGCATCAAAAGATTTGGTTCCGGAGAAATCAAATCCGTCGGCTTGATAGGCATCGGCGATATTGATGCGGTTGTGAGTTAAAGCGGCATGCGAAGCCACATTGGCGCGGTTCTCGCTTCCATCCGCGTTATGCAATCGTACAGGGTAGAAGGGAATCTCGTTTTTGCTTGTTCCACCCATCTCCAAATGCAGGGAGGTGTTCCGCAGGATCACAAATTTGAGTTCATCTTTTTCCGCTAAATAAAGCGTACCGGCATCTGCATTCGTCACTGCCTGCGCTTCGATCACAAGAGTTTCAAGCAGGCGGTTGAAATCCTTTTCTGCAGAGAGGGCAACGCCGATGGGGATTACTTTTCGCAAAAGGCGCAATTGGTTATCGCGAAAGGTGACACTGCGTGCCATTGCATCGAGCATGCGCGCCAACTGCCCAAGGTCACCCGCATCCTTGGCGATGTCGCTCAACAAGTCGGCAGTATATTCGCCGGTTTCCACTGCCTTGATGGCATGAATAATCCGTTTTAGTGGGGAGGAGGCGCTGACCACAGTAAGATTCGACATGTTAATATCCTGTCTTAAAAGTATACCACTTGAAAATCCGTTCGCTCGGCAAAACTTTGGGATATACTACCCGCATGTCACGAGAAAAAATCGGATACTTTGGCGGCACATTTGACCCGCCGCATATTGGTCATCTGGCGCTTGCCAGTGAAGCTGCATATCAGTTTGGTCTTTCCCGCCTGTGTTGGGGGCTTACTCCCGATCCTCCACACAAGCAGGGACAAGTCATAACACCGCTTATCCATCGTTTGGAGATGCTTAAATTGATGTGTGCTGAAAACCCGTTGTTTGAAATCTCCCGTCTTGAGATCGATCGTCCCGGTCCGCATTACACCATTGAAACGATCCAACTTCTATCACAACAGGAAGGGGATGCGGATATCGTTCTTTTGATCGGTGACGATTCCCTGTTGGATCTGCTATCCTGGCGCAGCTATGCAGACCTGATAACTGCTGTTTCCAAAATCGGCGTGATGCGCCGCTTCGGCAGTCCCTCCAACTACTCGGCCTTGTATGAAAAAATCCCCGGGCTGGAAGAGAAAGTTGATTTTATTGATGCCCTGATCCAAACGATCTCCTCGCGAGAGATTCGGCGGCGAGTTAAAGATGGAGGCGTATATCGTTGCTATACGCTGCCGTCCATTGCCAGCTATATCGAAGAACACAATCTGTATCGTGGAAAATAAAAGACCAGCATGTCCATATTCCTTGATTCCATCTTTTCGTCCATTGCCCTCAGCCACTTCATGGTGGATACTTTCAATGCCAGCCGTCCCGTCCTGTTAACTTATCTTGGTCTCAGTGAATGGGAGATTGCCCTCTTCTCCACAATTTATATTTGGACCTCTGCTCTTACCCAGCCGTTCTTCGGCTGGGTTTCTGATCGCACCGGCCCGCGCTGGCTGGCGGCAGGCGGCGTGTTGTGGATGACAGTTTTCTATTCCGCAGCTTTATTGATTCCCGGTAAAGTTGGTCTGGCTTGCCTGATCATCGCTGCATTAGGATCATCCTCCTTTCATCCTGTCGGCGCCGTTCAGGCCACTTTGCGCGGACGAGACCTGTTGAAAGGGCGCGAAACGACAGCCGCATCTCTTTTTTTTATGGCAGGACAATTAGGTCATTTTATTGGACCTATTATCACGGGATTCATTCTCGCTTCCTACAAAATCCCGGGCATGTTCATTGTGCCGATCGTTTCCATTCCAATTGGTTTTACTTTGCTTAATCAATTGCGGGCAAATCATCCGCATCCAAAACCTTCCCAATCCACACATGTCAACCGTGCGCAGGCGGGGTTGACATTTATTGTCGTGCTGGCATTAGTAGCTGCCATGCAATCCTGGGCGCAGGCGAATATGGTCAACCTCATCCCGAAATACATCAAGGATTTGGGGCAGGGCGCAACTATTTATGGAAGCATGGCTGGTCTGTTTATGGGCGGTTCGGCATTGGGGAATGTATTTGGCGGTCATCTCGGAGATCGATATCCGAAACGATTTGTTGCAGCAGGCGTTTTATTTTTTGCCGCCTTCCCGATCTACCTTGTTAGTTTGATTGGATGGTCATGGTGGTTGTATCTGCTTGTCCCTTTGGCGGGTGCGTTGACCGGGGCCGTGCACAGCATCATGGTGGTCTTTGCCCAGCGCATTATCCCCGGTGGAATGGCACTCGCTTCCGGGCTGGCTTTGGGATTTATCTTCTCTTCGGGAGCATTGGGGCTGCTTTACACCGGTCATCTGGCTGAGGTGTACGGTTTTCCCTTTGTGTTGACATTAACCACAGGCATGGTTTTAATTGCCTCGCCATTGGCATTGTTTTTGAAAGAGCCGAAACCGCTCCCCGTCTCTGCCGATTAATATAAAGGCTCGCAATAAAAAGAGGCCGCTCAATCCGAGCGGCCTCTTTTGTCTTTCCTTACACTTACGCATCCAAGTGATATGTGTGATAAATGTTTTGACAGGGATTGCCCCAGGCAATATGCATTTCGCGTGCGGTTAGGTCAATGACAAGGGCGTTGATCGTCTTTTCCCGGTCCAATGGATCTGCGCCTGCAATATTATGGTTGCAGATGGAATTTGGAACATTGACATGATCCTTCTGTATGGCTTGCAGGCTTTTGATGTTGTGCTGTTCTGTCTGGCGGAGCAGGCGTGAGGCACGGAAGTAACGCACACGCGAGGAGATTAATTCCTCGGGGTCTTTTTCGACTTGCTTCATTTGCGGGTCAATGTAGTGATTTGTGTGCACCATATATCCGTCATGAGCGTGCAGGATCTCGAATTTTCGTGCCGAGACTTCTATGGAATATATTTCGCCGCTCTCGTGAATGAGAAGATGGTTATAGCCTGCTGCGCGGTGTTGAACGAGGGTGCGGCCGATCGCGCCGGAGATGCGTTTTGAGGAGAGAACTGCCCGAGCGACAACGAGGCGCGGGATTCCAATGCGCGAGTCGCCTGGGTACACGGAGTCAATAAGCTGGGCAATGCCATAGGCATTGAATCCAACATTTGGCAGCAGCCCGCCATACGTCATGGCAAGAAACGGCGGTTCATTGTCAGGCTTGGCAGAGATAACGAATACATCTCCTTCATCTTCAGGAATCCAATCTTCGTTATGAGCTGCGAGCACATGCCCATCGGCAGTGCGTTCTTCATTGACCGCCATGCTGGTACAGCGGGTAAGGTGCAGGGCATCGGTGGTGACAGCTTCCATTGCATTGAGCACCATGATGTCGTCAAATGGGACGTTTGCGCCTTTGGCAATGCCGCGTATTTCATCCACATATTGCGGGTAACGTTCCTCGGCAAATGGCAGGTATTTTCGAGCCTGAATCTTTGCGCCTTCCCAGGTCAATTCAAGGGTGTTATAGGCTGCGTCAATAAGGATGCGCGCGTTGGCGACACTGTGCTGCACCTGCGTGCGGGCTGCCTCGCCGATCTGCTGCCCCATCTCCAAGTGTGTGCCGGAGACTTCAATTA
>JACZJB010000273.1 GCA_014860805.1 Anaerolineales bacterium | reverse complement strand
ATTAATTAACTATCTGGATTTTCGAGGCTTTGTTTTCCTGGTTTTTGTCCGAACTTCCGGTACACGGAGGACCTGTACCTGAATCGGGTAGGGGATTTCGATATTGTTCTTTTCAAATGCCTGTTTTATCCTGGTAAGCGTCATATCCTTTGCCGCCACATGGGAGGTAATCGTAGTATCTACCCAAAAAAATAAATCCAAATTAATGGAAGAATCGGCGAATGTGTGGAACAAGACCAGCGGCTCGGGAGTATCCACATACCCAGCGACATATTTCAACTCGTTCAAAATGACCGTGCGCACATTTTCAGGATCGGAGGCATACCCAACACCGATCGCCAGGTCCACGCGGCGGAGAGTTGCACGGGTGTAGTTGATGATCGGTTTGGAAAGGACATCGGCATTCGGCAGAAAAACGATGCGTCCATCAAAAGTCTTTATTTCGGTGGTGCGCAGCCCAACCTTCAACACGGTTCCGTCATACCCGGCAATGCCTGCGGTGTCGCCAACTTTGAAAGGTCGCTGCACAAGCAAAATCACGCCAGAGACAAAATTCTGCATAATGTTTTGAAGCGCGAATGCAACAGTAAAGCCAATGATTCCCAGCCCCGTCAGAAATGCCGTGACATTAAAGAACCTTTGCAGCGCGGCAATCACACCCAGGGAGATGATCGACCACTTGAGAACCCGGGACAAGAGGTGAGTAACCCCAAGTTCCGCATTCTGACGCTCCAACACGCGTTTCAATAGGCGGCTTAATAAAACTCCGCCGTAATAACTGATGACAAGGATCAGAAGCGCAGCAAAAAAATTGGGGATGGATGCTGCAAATTTCTCAACCAACATTGCAAAAAAGTCCTTCATCATTTCCTCAGATCTGGAATAAATCCTTATTCTGATGCACCCATTCAAACAATCGCTTTACGCCTTCTTCCACGCCGATCTTTGGTCTCCAACCCAGTTCTTTTTCCGCCTTTGTAATGTCAGCATAGAAGACGCGCTGGTCACCGGGACGCCAGTCGCCGCGCGCCACTTCAATTGTGCGGCCGACATATTTTTCAAGCTTTGGACGGAACTCCGCCCAAATAGACATGACATTCTGTGGTCCGCCGCCCATGTTATATACTTTTCCACGGGCAATACTATTCTTCTCGATCGCCAGGTCATAGGCATCCATCAAATCTTCCACATGCAAAATATCGCGAACTTGTTTGCCGTCTCCATAAATCGTAATCGGGCGTCCCATCACCGCGGCGATGATGAACCATGCCACCCAGCCTTGATCTTCAATGCCGAATTGACGCGGGCCGTAAATGCATGATTGGCGAAAGACAACCGTGGGCAAGTCGTACATGCGTGCGTAATCACGAACATATTGGTCGCCAGTTCCCTTCGAACAACCGTACGGGGAATGAAAATCCAACGGCTGAGTTTCGGGGCAGCCATTTACCAAATCCTTGTAACGCCAGCGCGTAGCTTCTTCAAACAATTCCACATCATCCATGCCGCCATAGACCTTATTCGTGGAGGCGTAGATGACAATTGGATGTTTCCCCGAAAGCCGCGCAGCTTCCATCACATTGAATGTGCCGAACGCATTGGATTCAAAATCATCGCGCGGATTGACAACCGATGTGGTCACTGCGACTTGTCCTGCAAGATGCACGATCACATCCGCGCCTTTGGCTGCTTCTGTTATTCTATCAGCATCGCGCACATCCCCGACAATTAATTGGAAGGCGTTGTCGCCAAATTCCTGCTTCAACCACTCAAGGTTGCGCGGCGCGCCTCCACGGGAGAGGTTGTCATAAATCATCACCTTCTCGCCGCGCTCCACCAGGCGGTGAACATAATTCGAACCGATAAACCCGGCGCCGCCAGTTACAAGATATTGTTTCGTCATGGATATTTAACCTCTCAACAGATCTAATGCCTTTTTGCAAACAAATGGACTGCAACCGTCCCAAATATAAAGCCGCCAATATGTGCCCACCAGGCAACTGCACCTGCATCCGCGCCTTGCAAAGCACGCCAACCTGAAAACAATTGTGAGACGAACCAAAACCCAAGAAATAATACAGCCGGGATCTCAACAATCGTAAAGATAAAAAGGATGGGTACCAGGCTCGCGATCCGCGAACGGGGGAAAAGAATGAGGTACGCGCCAAGCACTCCTGCAATCGCGCCGCTAGCACCGATCACTGGCGTATTGCTCCCGAGGGATAGATACGTTTGTAACAAGGCAGCCACAATGCCGCTTAATATGTAAAAGATGAAATACCGTAAGCTGCCCATGCGGCTTTCCACGTTGTCGCCAAAAATCACAAGGATCCACATATTGCTCAAAATATGGAACCATCCGCCATGCAGGAACATGCTGGTGAAGAGCGTAGGCCATGTTACAGCGGGGTTGGATGTGAATTGAACCGGTATCAACCCCCAGGTATGAATGAAGCGAAAGAGTCCTTCCCCGCCTAGATTTAATTCATAGTAAAACGCCGCTCCATTCAGGATGATCAACATCCAATTCACAAGCGGGAATCTGCGCGAGCGCAGAGTGTCATACAGGGGAAACATTTACTCGCTTTCTTGTGGCTGGTCTTTGTTTCTTAAATTCATTAGTTGTCGATAGATGCCCGAAAGTGTTTGACCTTCGCTCATCAGGCCGAGACCGCCAATTACACCGCTATTGATGTAATTATACAAGCGGGCCGTTAGGGCTACCGCCAGTGCCGTGGATGCGGCTTGCTCGCCAGCCAGCAAGGTCAAGGCGCCGGCAACTGCGCCTTCGAAGGTGCCAACCGCTCCGGGCAAGGAAGGAATCGCTCCGCCAAAGGCTGCCGCTCCGAGAATGAAGAATCCCCAAATCACCTCTGCCTGCGGAAAGAACGCCAGCGTGATGATGTAATAGGCGGCTAACGCAATCGCCCAATCGAAGGTCATCCAAAACAAGAAACGCAGGAAAAGCCAGCCATCCGTCAACACGCCAAGACCTTGAAAAAAGGACTCAAGAAAACTGCCGCCAAATTTTTGCAGGGAGGGCCAGCGCGCACTGAATTTGTGGAAGATATCCAACGCCCATTGATTGTTGCGGGCGAGGATGTACATAAACACAAGCCCAACGAGAACAATGACGCCGACGATATAACCGATCCGTTCGGAGCCGTCAGAACCTACGACGTATGGCAATGAAACCAAAAATATCACCGCAGAAAAGACAAGGTCCACTGCGCGTTCGATAAAAATAGTGGGGAGGATCTCGCCAAACTGCATCCCGCCTGATTTTCGACTTAAAAGAAACGCACGCCCAAGTTCGCCAAGGCGGAAGGGCAGAAAGTTATTGAGCAAATACCCTTCTCCAGTGGTTAACAGTACATCCTTGTAGTTTGGTCTGTCTCGCAGCAAGGTCTGCCATACTTTCGCACGCACCAGCATCCACGCAAAGGACAGGATGACCGACCCAAGCAGGAGGCGGTAATCTGCCGCACGGACGGAATCCCACATGGTCTGGAAATCGACAAAATACAAGATGGCGACGATCAGCGCAATGCTGACCAGCGCGCCGGGAAGCCAGCGTTTGATATCTTTCATGTTTTCACCATATGCATTTGTAGGGTGGGACGCTGCGCGCCCCACCCTACAAAATTAATCATCATCCAATTTCAAAACAGCCATAAATGCGTCCTGAGGAATTTCCACATTTCCAACCATCTTGAGACGTTTTTTACCCTTCTTTTGTTTCTCGAGCAATTTCTTTTTGCGGGAAATATCGCCACCATAACATTTTGCGAGAACATCCTTGCGCGTGGCTTTGACATTGGCGCGGCTGATGATACGTCCGCCGGAAGCGGCTTGAATGGCGACATCATATAGCTGGCGCGGAATCAGATCCTTGAGTTTGGTGATGAGGCGCTGTCCCTTGTGGAAGGCATCCTTCTCGTGGACAATGGCCGCGAGCGCATCCAATGGGTCGCCATTGACGAGGATCTCGAGCTTCTGCAATTTGTCCGCGCGATATTCAAGGAATTGATAATCGAGCGAGGCATAGCCTTTGGTGCGTGATTTCAACTGGTCAAAAAAGTCAATGATGATCTCGGAAAGCGGGATTTCAAAATCAAGCTGCACACGGTGAGGCGCAGGGTATTCCTGCTGCTTGAAGATGCCGCGGCGTTTTGTGACGAGGTCCATGATGGGACCGTAATAATCGGTAGGGGTGATGATCTCGATGTTCATCCACGGCTCGCGGACTTCGATGATCTTGCTTGGGTCGGGCAACTCGGCGGGAGAATCCACTTTTACGACTTCATCTTGAATCATCAAGACTTCGTATTCCACAGAAGGAGCGGTGAAGAGCACATCCAGATCATATTCACGTTCGATGCGTTCCTGGATGATCTCCATGTGGAACAAACCAAGAAATCCAGCACGGAAGCCAAACCCCAAAGCCTGGGAAGTCTCGGGCGTGAAAGTCAAAGATGCATCGTTGAGTTGTAATTTATCGAGAGACTCGCGCAGGCTGCTGTAATCGTCCGCTTCGACGGGATAGATGCCTGCAAAGACCATCGGCTTGGGTGAACGATAACCGGGCAGCGGTTCTTCCGCGGGCGCGGCGGCCAGGGTGATCGTATCTCCTACGCGGCATTCATGCACGGTCTTGAATCCCGTAGCAATGTAACCCACCTCGCCTGAGCCGAGTTTTTCCACAGGCTTCATGCCAGGGACAAAGATGCCAATTTCCACAGGCCGCAGGTCTGTTTTGGTGACGATCATGCGCAGCACATCTGTGGATTTGATGCTGCCTTCCACAATACGAACGTAGGCGATAACGCCCTTATAGGAATCATAATGCGCGTCGAAGATCAAAGCGCGGACGGGTTTATCGTCCACATCCTTGGGAGGCGGAATGCGCTCAACAACTGCTTCGAGGATCGCCTCCACATTAAGCCCTTCTTTTGCAGAGACACGCAGAACCGCATCAGGATCGACCCCGAGCAGGGAACCTACATCTTCAGCCACTTCATCGGGACGGGCTGAGGGCAGGTCAATTTTGTTGATCACAGGAACAATTGTCAGGTCGGCATCGAGCGCCTGATAGAGATTCGCCAATGTTTGCGCTTCGATTCCCTGAGTCGCATCTACAACAAGAATTGCTCCTTCACAGGCTTTTAATGCGCGGCTGACTTCGTAACCGAAATCCACATGTCCGGGGGTGTCTATCAAGTTGAGCTCATAGCGCTGGTTGTCTTTGGCGTTGTAGAACATGCGAACCGCCGAAGCCTTGATGGTGACGCCTTTTTCGCGTTCGAGATCCATCGAGTCGAGGGCTTGTTCGGTCATGTCGCGCTCGGAGATGGCGCCTGTTAATTGAAGCAGGCGGTCTGCAAGCGTGGATTTGCCATGGTCAACATGGGCGATGATACAGAAGTTTCGGATATGGTCGGTCATACTGCTTTCAATTTCTCGGTAAAAGTCTATGCGGGGCGGTCATTCCGCCATGTAAGCGAACGAAGTATACCCGATTAATTTTGTCATATCCCATAGCTTGAAATAGCACCAAAGAGCGATGTCCCCTCCACTGGAAACAACTAAAATAGAGAAACCCTGATGGGGATTTTTCGTATTTATGTATTGTGCGTAATTCTGCGCACAAAGGAGAAAAAATGTCTGTACTAGCTTTAATAGGTTATGCAGTAGGTGGGATCGTATTTCTCATACTGCTGTCCGGTATTCGGTTCATCCCCAATAACCGTATCGGTATCATTGAAAAGCGTTTCAGTGGAAAGGGTTCGGTGAAATCGGGCCTGATCGCTTTGAATGGGGAGGCGGGCTATCAGCCAAGAATCCTGCGTGGTGGTCTACACTACCTGATGCCCATCCAATATGTTGTGCATGCCATGCCTTTGGTGACGATTTCCCAGGGCAAGATCGGTTACGTTTTTGCGCGTGACGGCAAACAATTGGACCCCGCCCAGGTACTGGCATCCAACGCCACAGTGACAGACTTTCAGGATGTGGAAAGTTTCTTGAAGAACGGCGGACAACGCGGTCCGCAGCGCCGCATTTTGCGTGAAGGTACCTACGCCTTCAACCTCGTGCAGTTCATTGTCATCACTGAAGAACGCATCTATACACTGCCCCTCAGCAAGGAGGAAGGCGAGACCATCCGCAACATGGCGCAGGTTATCGCAGAACGTGGCGGTTTCCGTCCCGTCGTCATCAAGGACACAGACGATACTATCGGCGTCGTCACCGTGCATGACGGTCCATCCCTTGCACAAGGCGAGATTATTGCCCCCGTCGTAGGTGATGAACCTGGTCAACCCGAGACCTACCACAACAAATTCCAGGATGCCGACAACTTCCTGCGCGCGGGCGGTCAACGTGGGCGCCAATTGCAGGTTCTTGTGGAAGGCACCTATTATGTCAACCGCTTGTTCGGCACTGTGGAGATGATCCCAAAGACCGTGATCGAAGTCGGTAATGTCGGCGTAGTTGTCTCTTATACGGGTGAAACAGGCGACGATCTTTCAGGCAAGGAATATCGTCACGGCGAGCTGGTTAATAAGGGAAATCGCGGTGTGTGGAGCGAACCACTGTTACCGGGCAAATATCCGTTCAATACCTACGCGGGCAAGGTGATTCCCGTCCCAACCACGAACATCATCCTGAAATGGATCCGTACCGAGACGGGCGCACATCGCTACGATGAAAACCTGACCGAGGTCTCTCTCATCACAAAGGACGCTTTCGAGCCGTCCTTGCCACTTTCGGTGGTCGTTCACATTGACTATCAAAAAGCCCCGCTGGTCATCCAGCGCTTCGGTGACATCAAGAAATTGGTGGAACAGACTCTCGACCCGATGGTCTCCGCCTACTTCAAGAACGTGGGCCAGATGCGTACGCTGATCCAATTGCTGCAAGATCGAAGCGCCATTCAACAGCAGGCCAGCTCGGAGATGCGTGAGAAGTTTGCACACTACAACCTCGCACTGGAAGAAGTATTGATCGGCACGCCTTCCTCGCCTGAAAATGACACGCAGATCGAAACGATTTTGATGCAGTTGCGTTCGCGCCAGGTCGCCGAAGAACAGGTCGAGACCTATGCCCAGCAAGAAAAAGCCGCAGTGAAAGAACGTGAACTGCGTGAAGCACAATCTCGTGCACAGATGCAGACGAAACTGACCGAAGCGGAATTGAACATCAACATTCAGACCGATCAGGGTAAGGCTGAATATCAGCGCTCCATTCAGCAGGCGCAGCAGATCCGTGCGCTGGCAGAAGCGGAAGCGGAAAAGATTGCCCGTATCGGTATCGCACAGGCGCTTGCCACCGAGGAACAAGTCCGCGCGTATGGCGGGCCGCAGTTCCAAGTGACTCAGCAGGTAATGAACCGCTTCGCAGAGGCCATCCAGCAATCGGGTGTTGACGTGGTGCCGCGCATCGTTGTCAGCGGCGGAAGTGGAAGTGAACAGGGCGGCTCCTCCACAACTGGCAGTATCATGGAAGGCTTGCTGACGATGCTGCTCTCCGAACGCTTCGCAGCGATGGAGAAGGAATCCGAACAGGCTCCGCGCTCCGTCGAAGCAGATGCCTTGAGGGAGCAGATCCGCAAGGATATGGAGAAGAAAAAGTAATATACTGTTAAACAAAAAGAGACTGGCGTGAGCCAGTCTCTTTTTGTTTAACTTTTCTTTGCCGGGAACCAAAGTTTCACATCCCTTCTATTTCTAAGAAAGACAAACCCAATTGCAAGGATACCGGTCAAATAAATATATTCGGCAACATTGACAAAACTAAAGGCAATGGTGCTTACATCAATGCCGGCATCTGCCATTTCATTCATAATATTTTCATCCAAGGCACGCTGCCAAAGGGTTAGAAGACCCATGCCAACAACGCCGAGAATTATTTGCCAAAAACTGGAAAACAAGCCTTTTCGGCTGGTTAATCCGCGCACCATAAAATAAGCAAGACCGCAGAACAAAGCCATATTCACGATGATCTCAACCACTTCAGCGGGGATCAGGGACACTGGAGGGGAAATAATATAGTTCAGGGATGAACCGACATTGATTACAGTCAGAAAAATAATAAAGTAATACAGCCCGGTGATGACCGGCGAATACACGGTTTGGGAACTGACCGGTCTCATCCCAAGCGCCTTAAGCAGTTCCTTTGGGTTTGGCAGCAACTGGGCGATTGTATCCAGTCCGCGCACGCCGGGGCGAAAGTCAATCCATTGGATTTTGGAGAGTTTGGCTGAAATATTGTTATTTGTCTGAATCAAAATAGGGAAGAGCATTTGTTTTTCAGGAACCGCTTCCGTATCCGATTTGAACTGGGAAATTAAAGCAAAGACTGCTTTCGCATCCTGAATCGCATCCACCTGTGGATGTCCATATTTCTTCAGGGTCTCGATCAAATCCTCGGCAATGACGCGGTCTTGAAAAGCGTAATCCACATAAAATGGGACTGGGGCGGGGTCTTTGATATTCGCATTGTGCGGATTGATATACTTTGGAATGATGGCTTCCGGTCTTCCCCAGCGCTGCATGGCTGGGGAACGGAGAATAAGAATTAAAGCCAATCCAAAAATAAGGCCCAACCATACCGCGATGTCCATGGACGGGTCATCATACACAAGCACAGAAAGCAGGGATGCGATTGGGAGCGCCAACAAAGAGGTCTGCACCTCTGTAAAATTAAAATTGCGTTTATATATCCTGTACGGCAGGGGGATTAGAATCCATGGAATGAACAATGTCCAATATTCAAAAAGGGAGAGGAACGCCACCACCACACTTACCCCAATTGCTGCCCATACGATCCCTGGAGCCTTGAAACCGGCCTCCGGGACGGGATGTTCCTCCTGAACTGGCTGTTTCAATTGGAAGAATAATTCAGCCAGCCCCGCCTTGTAACTGCCGCGGAAATCCACCCACTCATATTGTTCCAGTTCCTTCGGCAAATCCACTGCTTCAAAGACCAAAAGAATGACGCGCTTCTTTGTCTCCAAAAAATGCTGCCATTCCAGGGTCACATATTTCGATGATAACGATGCCTTGGATACGACCAGCAAAACAGTGTCAGCTTCCTTCAAGCCTTTTTCGATCTGCACGTTCCAGGGGCTGCCGGGGATCAAGGCGCGATAATCCAGCCAGACATTGTAGTTTTCACCCTCCAGTTTATGTACCAGGTCATCTACAAATCCCAACTCACGGCGTGAATAACTCATAAAAATGTTCTTGGTCATAGCTATCTCCTGATGCAAATAACTCTAGGCTGTTGACATTAAAAAACGAAACCCGCTTGAGCGGGTTTCGTTTCGTTCTCATACAAGTCTGGTAAAACATCAAACTATTTAACAAGATTTCGCAGCACGGTATGCAGGATGCCGCCGTTACGGTAGTAGTTCACTTCCACGTCTGTGTTGAGCAAAACTGTGGCTTTGAACTCAACAACCTTGCCATCGGGCTTCTGTGCCTTGACAGTGATCTCGCTCTTGGGCTGAATCGCATCGCTCAGGCCTTCGATGCTAAAGACTTCGCTTCCATCCAGACCGAGGGACTCGGCGTTTTGTCCTTCAACGAATCTCAGCGGAAGCACACCCATGCCCACCAAATTCGAGCGGTGGATGCGCTCAAACGATTCGGCAATGACCGCCTTCACACCTTGCAGCATTGGACCTTTTGCGGCCCAATCACGGCTGGAGCCTGTACCATATTCCTTGCCAGCCAGCACAACACTTGGCACGCCTTCACTTTGATATTTCATGGCCGCATCAAAAATGGGCATCTCCACTCCATCAGGCTGGTGCTTTGTCCAATTGCCTTCCTTCGGCGCGACCATCAGGTTCTTCAAGCGGATGTTCGCGAACGTGCCGCGCGCCATCACCAAGTCATTACCTCGGCGTGTGCCGTATTGGTTGAAATCCTTTGGCTGCACACCGCGTTCCTGCAAGAACTTGCCCGCAGGAGAATCAGCGGCAATGTTGCCGGCAGGCGAAATATGATCCGTGGTGATCGAGTCACCGAACATGCCCAAGACACGCGCATTCTTGATCGCTTGAATCGACGGACTGTCCAGGGTCAATGTTTGGAAGTAGGGCGGGTGATGAATGTAGGTGGATGATTCACTCCACTCGAAAAGGTCGCCTTCTTTAACTTTGATCTCCTTCCACATATCGGAACCAGAGAACACGTCGGCATACTTGGATTTGTACATCGCAGACTTGACATTCGCTTCAATCGCTTCGCTGACTTCCTGTTGGCTGGGCCACAAATCCTTGAGATATACAGGCTGATTGTTTTTATCTGTGCCAAGCGGCTCATTGATCAAGTCAATATCCACGGTGCCGGCAAGAGCGTACGCCACCACCAACGGAGGAGACGCAAGATAATTTGCCTTCACCAGCGGATGCACGCGGCCTTCAAAGTTACGGTTACCGGAGATCACAGCAGCAGCAACAAGGTCGCCGCTTGTAACGGCTTTGGCAACTTCACCCGGCAATGGACCGGAGTTACCGATACAAGTGGTGCAGCCATAAGCAATGACATTGAATCCAAGTTTGGAAAGCGGCTCGATCAGACCTGCGTTCTTAAGATATTCCGTCACGACCAAAGAACCGGGCGCAAGAGAAGTCTTCACGTAAGGCTTCACGTTCAAGCCTTTTTCGACGGCTTTCTTTGCCACAAGCCCCGCAGCGATCAACACGGAGGGGTTGGATGTGTTCGTGCAGGAGGTAATAGCTGCAATTACAACTGCGCCATGCTTCATTTTCTGGGAACCGCCATTTGTGCCAAAAACAGCTTCGCGCTTCAGTGCGTCACCGGAGAGTTCGTAGCCGCGATCCTTAACCGGGGCGGTCAATGCCTTTTGGAATGTATCCTTCATTTCGGTTAGAGCGACGCGGTCTTGTGGTCGCTTGGGTCCTGCCAAAGACGGGACAACCGTTCCAAGTTCCAGTTCGAGCGTGTCGGTAAATTCAGGGTCGGGGCTGTTCGCATCGCGGAAGAGTCCCTGCGCGCGCATATAGGCTTCCGTGCGGGCAATGGTCTCTTCGGAGCGGCCTGTCAGACGCATGTAGCGAAGCGTCTCTTCATCTACAGGGAAGTAGCCCATGGTGGCGCCATATTCAGGAGCCATGTTTCCGATGGTGGCGCGGTCCGTCAGGGACATGGACTCAAGCCCGGGCCCAAAGAATTCCACAAATTTATCGACCACGCCTTTTTTGCGCAGCATTTGTGTGACGGTGAGCACGAGGTCGGTGGCGGTAACGCCTTCGTTGAGTTTGCCATGCAATTTGAAACCGATGACGTCGGGGAGCAGCATATCCATGGGCTGACCGAGCATGACGGCTTCGGCTTCGATACCGCCTACGCCCCAGCCCACCACGCCAAGACCGTTGATCATGGTGGTGTGAGAGTCAGTGCCGACGAGCGTATCTGGAAAAGCGATGACATCCTTGCCGTCCACTTTGGTCATGACAACTTCAGCGAGATGCTCAAGATTCACTTGATGCACGATGCCGGTCATCGGAGGGACAACGCGGAAATTTGTGAATGCTTTTTGTCCCCATTTCAAAAATTCATAACGTTCGCGATTGCGTTGAAATTCGACTTCGGTGTTGCGGTTGAGCGCATCGGCTGTGGCGAAGAAATCCACCTGCACCGAGTGATCGATGACAAGGTCAACGGGTACGAGCGGGTTGATCTTCTTCGGGTCGCCGCCAAGGCGGGCCACTGCGGCGCGCATGGCAGCCAGGTCAACCACTGCGGGAACGCCGGTAAAATCCTGCATGACGACGCGGCCGGGCAAAAATGGAATGCCGGGGCGGGCGCCTGTCGGAGTCCACGAGGCGATGTTCTTCACATCCTCCTGTGTGATCTCCTTGTCATTGCATTGGCGAAGAGCGGCCTCAAGCACGATACGAATGGAATAAGGCAGCTTGTTGAGTTTGGTCAAGCCAGCCTTTTCCAGCGCGTCGAGCCGATAGTAGATGTATTCTTTCTTTCCCACTTTCAATACGTCACGGGACTTA
Source organism: Anaerolineales bacterium (assembly GCA_014860805.1). Lineage (GTDB taxonomy): Bacteria > Chloroflexota > Anaerolineae > Anaerolineales > Villigracilaceae > Villigracilis. Next base: position 2,710 of record JACZJB010000273.1, on the reverse strand, counting down.
AATAAATCTTGCATAGGATACTCCTTTGGTGATGAGGATTTATGTAGTTACGTTTGGCGCGTGACTACTCACTCACACCACAGTACGAAGAACTCAAAGGAGCGCCTTTGATATCCTTGCTTTAAATGTGGTGGGGTTAACATGATGACTTCGTCCTGAGCGGAGCCGCTCGCTTTTGCTTTTGGTGCGGCACAGTCGAAGGACGGAGGAAACTACAATTTCAATTCGTGCTTAAGAGAGGCGATTAGCTCCTCTCTTTCTACATCCGGTAAAAACGCAGCCTGCGCCGCAACGAGGATCGAGTTTTTCAACATATCGATGGACACGCGTAAATCTTCGGAGACATGCTGATATTCGTGCGCGAGTGTAATTCGTGAAACGCTTGGATCGTCCGTATTAACTGTCACCTTTAAACCCGCTTCGAACATGCGCGGTAGCGGGTGTTCAGGCAGAGAGCTGACCACGCCAGATTGGTAGTTACTGGTCACACATACTTCAAAGACCACCTCGCGTTCCTTCGCAAGCGCAGTCACCTTTTCATCTTCGAGCACGCGCACGCCGTGACCGATCCGTTCGGCTCCCAAATTCTCGATCGCATCACGGACGTTTGCGGCGGGTCCCCACTCACCAGCATGGATGGTCACGTGCAAACCAGACTGTTTGGCTTCCCTGAAAATCCCGTGAAACGGGTCCGATTTAAATTCAGCCTCGTTGCCGGCCAGGTCCAATCCTGTCAACCCGTTCTTGATATGTTCCGTCGCGAGCCACGCCACTTGTTCCGCAAGCTCCGGACTTTCATGCCGGTTTACCGAAGCGATCAGACCAACTTTAATATTAAATTTCTTTGCGGCTTCCTGGGCGCTTTTTATTACCCAGTCCATCACATCGTGCAAAGGAAATCCTTCTGCGCGGCTCAACGCCACGGGCGTAAAACGCAATTCGAGGTAGCGGCAATTATCCTTGGCAGCGTCCTCCACCGCCTCGCGGGTGACACGGTCGATGACGTCCGGTGATTTGTAAAATAAACGCAGGGTTTTAAACTTATCGAGGAAATTTGTGAAGGTCATCGGGTCCTGGTCTTGCACCTGCACCAGCCCGCTTAAGTTGAACATACTGACAGGAACCGTTACCCCATGCTGACGGGCAATATCGAGCATGGTCGTCAGACGCAGAGACCCTTCCAAATGACGGTGTAAGTCAACCTTCGGAAGGGCAAAATATCTATTCAGTGGAGCGGTTTCGTCTGAGAACAACTCTGCCTTCTGCCTCTAAAGCGCCTTGTAATGATACAAAATAAAATTTACCGGGTACTCGAAGTTTCCATCCAGGGGTCTGGCAAACGCTGCAGGCGGACAGGTTAGTGACGCTTTCTCTTCTTTTTATTACCGCCAATTTGCACAGACGTTTCATTCGGCGCGCTTGCAACCTCTGCCGTCTCGATCGGCGTGATTTCCACTCTTCGCGGTCTTGACGCGAATGCGCGCGAGATCACCAAGCCGCGCACATCTTCGAGCAGTTGGGCAAACATTTCAGATGCACGGCCTTTATATTGTACCAGCGGGTCACGTTGGGCGTAAGCCTCAAGACCTATCGAAACTCTTAAGGCCTCCACCTTTGTGAGATATTCCACCCACAACTCGCTAAACGCGCCAAGCAACAAGCGGCGGTGACTTTCATTCATTAAATATCTTCCAAGCGACTCGATCAACGTCTCCCGCTCAGACTCGCTGAGAGCTGATACTGATTCATTCAGCCTCTCCTCCCCGAAAGCGATTCGCGCCGCCGGTCCAAAATCCGCAAGCTTCGTGGCATTCTGGCTGATATGCTTGAACTCCGTCTCACCCCAAATCTCGCGCAAAGCCAATTCCGCGGCATCCAGGTGCTGCATCACATTTTCAACGACCGTTTCCGCTTCGCTGCCTTCCAATAATTGAGCAGCGTAAAAGATATAAGTAAAACGATTGAATAACTGTTTGACCTGTTTGTGCGTTTTCTGGTCAAAGGCAGTGCGCGTTCCCTGAGACAAGGTCAACAACAAACGCAGTTTGCCCGTTGTATCCGAAGCAGGCTCGCGCTGCAAGAGAGGGTCGATATCATGCGCGATCTGGGCATTGAGTCTCTCACGCTTTTTCTCGAACGCTTCGCGCGCGGTAACCAACAGAATATCAGCCAGATCGTCCCAATCAGAAGGCAGCGGGCTGGGCCATTGGATCTGTTCTCCAATGCGATTCTGTATCGCGCCGATGACACGTGTCGCGCTAATGACTGTCAACTGGCTAGAAACAAGTTCCTGGATGTCATCCTTCGTATCTTCGGGGTCATCCGCCAGAGACTTTTGAATTTCATTATTAAATTTCAGCGGCAAGCGGACAAGCGCATTGACCTCTTCCAATATCTTCTGCGGGCGTGGAGTCTCCTCCACATCACGCAGTCCCTGAAAATAGGCGTCCAGCGCATCTTCGCGTTCGCTGATCTGTTGTTCGAGAGTCTCCTGAGTCTTATTGATCAACGACTCGATGGCGCGCATTGCATGAGCATATTCCGCCTTGATGGATCTGGAGATAAGTTCCAGGGTCGAAGAGCGGACATCCTCGTTGATCTGGTCTAGCAAAAGCTTGAATCCGTATGAAGGGAATAAGCCTGTCTTCGACTCAAACGCAGGCTGAACCTGATCCAGCCAGGCGATCAACTTCCACGGACCCTCTACATC
>JACZJB010000272.1 GCA_014860805.1 Anaerolineales bacterium | reverse complement strand
ATATTGAATAAATTATATTTTATTGTTGAAGGGTATAAACTGGAAAGATATGAAAAGCGATATTGCGCAATGTTTGACATGAATTTGGCGGTTTCCCAACTAGATAAAGAATTGTTGAGTCATATCACTGGCGTTGGAAATTTCGAAGTCATAGAAAACGGGGTAGATATAGATTACTTTACTCCTTCATTCAGTATTAAAAAAAATAAAAGCATAATTTTTGCCGGGCGTTTGGATCAATATTCCAACCGGGAAAGCCTGCTCTATTTTTGCTCCAAGGTTTGGCCCCTTATAAAAAAGAAACATCCCGATATGCGATTCACCATCATCGGAAATAACCCTCCGGTAAAGCTGATGGAAATTGCGGGAAATGATAAAAATATTGAATTGCTTGGTTATGTGGACGACGTCAGGCCATACTTCGCAAATGCGATGATTTCGGTGTGTCCTATAAAAGACGGAGGTGGAACACGGATAAAAATATTGGATGCATTGTCGATGGGTATGCCGATCGTATCCACTTCCATCGGATGCGAGGGGATTGACGTCACCCCGGGAGCAGACGTGTTTATTGCGGATACGCCGGAAGAATTTGCCGACAAAGTGGACCATATTGTTTCGGATACCTGTAAAAGGCAAAGCATGGGGAAGAATGCAAGGAAAACGGCCGAAGAGAATTATTCATGGAAGGCGATCGGCGCGAAACTGGATCGATTGTATTCGAAATACATCTAATCACTTGATAACGTTTTTGTCACAATCGGATCTTTGATATACAAATCTGAAACTGAGGTGCGCGTGTTATCGCGCGATTATAGCGTTTTTATAAGGAGTTGTTCCTCCGACCTTTGGCGTGAAATTTGCTGTCAATAATTTACGATAATTTGTATTGCGGGAGGTTATGTAAAAAATGAAAATATGGAAGCATGTCTGCATTAACGTATTGATTATAATGTGCTTTATTGGCGTTAAAGAGGGGTTTTCTTTTACCAGCACCTCTCATTGGAACAGCAATTCGGAAGCCGGGTGGGGTTGCATTGATCGCAGCCAGGGGTATCATACGCTTGATGGTTCTACGAATACCCCTGACCCATCCAGCGCGTTAAAAATGGTTTATCCGGCGGGGTTTACGAATGGTGCAGAGCCGGCAATGTGCTGGTATATGTTTCCAAGTCAAGCGACGGAGTATTGGGTTCAGTATTATTTCAAGTATTCATCAAATTATTATTATCATTCCGTCGACAATAAACAGACATATTATTTCATTGGAACCGGGAACAGCAACTTTTACCTCACCGTGAACGGTAGCAGGCGTGTCAACATGGTCACTCAGACGTACGTCACCGATCGTCATGTATCCAATACCGGTTATGACCCGGCGGTCGAACCTGGGCGCTGGTATAAAATGACCGCGCATTTCGTGATGAACTCCCCTGGCGTATCCAACGGCATCGCGCAAGTGTGGCTGGACGACAAACTAATAATCAACAAGAACACCGTTGGGTTTCTATCTTCAAGTCAGGCCGGCCAGGGGGTCAGAGAGATGCAGATTAGCCCCGTCTTCGGCGGAATGGCAACGATGACAAAACCGGCGGAAGACTATCAGTGGTATGACCATACGATTATCTCAACGGAGCGACAGGGGTCCTTCCCGGTGCTTCCCATTCCAGTTTCAAGCAATAAAACCGGCATCCCGAATCCGCCGATGATTATAACCATCAATTAGCAGGCGGATGGCCTGATAGATTTCCGGAACATGCTTTAGAGGCAGTATTCATCGGATAGGTTTAGAGGGTCCGGCATTGTCTGTTTGAAATGGCAAAATATATCGGTCGATACCAGTATGTAGAATCCTTTTATTCCTTTGCAGGGCAATCCCCCGATTCCGGAGTTTCAAAAAATAGGGGGCGCTCACATTTCGCGGGCGGTTTTCGGGCTGGTTCTGGATAGAAATTTTCCGGCACCTTAAAAAATTCCGAAAAATGAGTGCGATTCCTTTGGGAAAACAAAGGCGTTGCGCCCACCTACTCCCCTGACCAATCGCGTACCGATTCCTGTCCAGTGCCTCTAATCGCGTAGTCGCAGACTGCGGAACCGCGACCAACCTCATTGGTTGGATGTCGCCCCCCAAGAGGTGGAAGAGGTATTTTGGGTCCCCGCAGACGTTCTGGCCGGGACATTACCGCTAACTCGCAAACGCAGGGAAACGCCTTGACATGTAATATTTCACCTCGGAAATGACGATAATGACATCAGAAGAACCAATAAAGATTAACCGGTTGTCAAAGGACGATTCTTCGCGAGGGCGTCACCCATGGGAATAAGGGAAAAATTCAACTACGTGCGCAATCATCCCAGGGTGATTTTGGATTATTTTAAACTTTCCAGGATGCTCGAGGAAAATAAAGGGAAAGGGATCTTCAATTTCCTGTTTCAATGCGATGCGAAAGGACATTTTCCGTATTTAAAGCCGTATTGTGACGCTTTGAAAAGTCATGATAACGTGGATATATTCATTACCGGTTCAAATCTCGACGGGGAAGTAAGGTCGTTCCTGCTGCAAAACGGGATAAAACCGGACCATATAATCGAACATAATTCCCTTGTACGATTGACAGAATGGAGTATTTACATGTCCCCGACTTCCTGGGGGAACATTTTTCCAAAAAACGACGATTGCCCCCGCATCCAGATATTTCACACCATGGCGGACAAGAATCTCCAATACGGGGAAAATCTGTTGAAATTCAATTCGATATTCGTTTGCGGTCCGGTTCATCACGAATTTCTGAAAAAATACTTGTTCGATCCGTTTCCCATGGCAAAGGAGCAATGCGCAACCTTCGATGTCGGGTACGCAAAAATAGATGCGTTGATCAATGGATCCTATGACCACACGCAATTACGGACCAGGCTGAATATCCCGGAAGAAGATAAACGGAAAATCGTTTTATACGCCCCAAACTGGGAACACACTTCAGCACTTTATAAATATAAAGATCGTGTTTTCGAAGTAATGAAAAATACTGATTATATATTTCTTGTGAAACTTCACTATATGTCGCTGCTGCCTGAAGATAAATGGGAGTTTGTCGAATATGTAGACTGGAAATCGCTATTGGACAGATACGCTAATGTAGAAAACATGCGTGTTATATACGATACCAGCATCGATCCGTACCTGTCTCTAAGCGATCTGATGATTACGGATTACGGGGGCGCCGCTTATGAGTTCATGTGCACGGGAAAACCCATTGTCTATCTGGACTGTCCGGAATTTTTCGAAATGCGTGGCAAGGATATCATGGAGTACTGGTCCAGGGAGTCTGGGTACCTGGTTTCGGATGTGGAACAGCTTCCGGATACTTTGGAGACGGCATTGAAAGGAGACGCCGCCAAGGTACGAATCCAAACGGAAATGGTGGACACATTGTGTTACAACCGGGGAGTTTCGGCGGAGGCGGGCGTCCGGGTGATCTATAACCAATTGCTTTCACGAAAATCCTGATGGTTGAAATGACCCGGCGAATGGAAAACGGCGCCGACCTGCTCTGCCGGACCCTCGAATCCCTGGGAGTTGAACACGTCTTCGGGGTTCCCGGCACGCAGAGTGTCCTACTTTATGAAGCGATCCAACGGAGCAATCTCCGTTCGGTGGTGTCGACCCATGAACTTGCAGCAAGCTTCATGGCGAATGGATACTATCGGGCTTCGGGAAAGGTTGCCCCACTGGTCACCATTCCCGGCCCGGGTTTCACCTACGCGCTTACCGGAGTGGCCGAAGCGTCGCAAGACTCCGCTGCGCTCCTCCACATCGTAGGGAAACCGGCCGAGACGTCAGGAAAGTTCTATGAGTTTCAATCGATCGACCAGGCAAGCATCGCCGCCCCCCTGGTGAAGGGGGTACGAACCGTTGACCGGGTAGATATCATCCCTCAGGCGGTTGCGGAAGCGTTCGAACTGGCAGTCACCGGCGAACCGGGCCCCGTAATGCTCCAGTGGTCCAGGGACGCGCTGGCCAGCCCCCTGACCCGACGCGTCGAACCGCCTCGCATTGAGTCGATCAGAGACGTGCCACCGGACGGTTCACTCGTCGACGAGGCGGTAGAACTCCTTTGCCTGGCGAGAAGGCCGATCCTTCTTTTTGGGCAAGGGGCTGTCTCAGCCGCAGGACGGCTGCAAGAGCTCGCAGAGATTATCGGCTCTCCAGTTTTCACGACCATTTCGGGCCGGGGCATACTTCCTGAAGACCATGAACTCGCACTTGGATTCGATATGGTCCGGAGCGAGGTCGGCATCCTGAACGAAATGATCCGGCAGTCCGACTGCGCGGTGGCCTTCGGATGCAAGCTTTCCTCCGCAGGTACGGGCGGTTTTCTGCTGGACCTTCCATCGGAACGCCTAATACGGGTCGAGGGAAGCGAGGAAGTGCTTCGGGCCAACTATCCGGCCCGCATCGCGATCCGGGGATCCATCGATACCGTCCTGGATCGGTTGCTCCCGGCAGTAAAAGAGAAACGGAAGCCGTCCGCCGCTGGCTGGACACGCGTTGAAATCGAAGGGTGGAAGAAGCGGCTGCGGATCGTTCCGGGGAACGCGGTGCCGGAGCCGCTCGTCCATGGCGTTTCGCCTGCCACAGCCGAATCCTTTTTCGGCGTTCTTCGGCGCGCCCTGCCGCGCAACGCGATATTGGTCGGGGATTCAGGCCTTCACCAGGCGCTCGTCAGAAGGCACTTCGATGTGCTGTGTCCCCGCGGTCTGATCGTTCCGAACGATTTCCAGTCGATGGGCTTCGGCTTGCCGGCCGCGATCGGAGCGAAGATCGCGGCACCGGAGCGCCCCGTGGCCGTGGTGATCGGCGACGGTTGCTTCGCGATGTCGGGAATGGAGCTGTTGACGGCCGTTCGCGAACAGATCCCCTTGACCGTCATCGTGTTGAACGATGGTCGCCTGAATCTGATCCGTCTCCAGCAGTTCGCATCTTCCGGACGATCGGAAAGCGTCGATATCCTCAATCCGGACTTTGGCGCATTTGCCGCTTCGGTGGGGGCGCAATACGCCTGCGTGGAGGGGAATGCGGAGCAGGTATTACGAGCAGCCGTAAACAGCCCGCACGTCACGTTGGTCGAGGTGAAGGTTGGAGATTCCCCTGCGATCCATCGCATGCGGGTGAAAGGTCTTGTTCGAGAAACGGTCCGCAGGGCTCTCGGACCGGGAATCGTGGAGCGGATCAAGAGTTGGAAAAAGGGCAGGTAGGGAGCGCGTGATGGCCTGGAAATAATGCTCCCCCGGCTGGGCCGATGGATTCCCAGGGCATTTGATAAAAAAAGGAAGGATAAAACATTGCTACAAGCCAACATATTTTTCTGCGAAACATCGAATGACGGAACGGTGGGGGGGTCCCACTCCTGCATGTACAATCTCATTCGACATAGCGACCGGGAACGATTTCGTTTTACCGTCGGTTTCTTCTCCGAAAATCTGTACGTTCAAAGATACCGAGACCTGGGGTGCAATGTTGAGATCATGCCATGTATACCTTCGATAACTAAAGGGTTTGTGTTTTCGCGAAAGGCCATCAACTGGTACAATCGCGAGTACAAACTCGAAAAGCACCTGCTGTCTTTTATCCGAAAAAGCCGGTTCGACTTTATTTTCATGAACAATTCCATCTTCGAATCCAAAAATTTCATAAATGTCGCAAACCGGTCTGGAATACCGATCGTCATTTGGGAGAGAGGGATATCGAAATACAGCAGGGAGAACATCAAGTCGTCTGAACGCGTGGACGCATCGATTGCCATGTCCGATGCCATTCTCGAAAATATCCATAAGCACAAATTCAAGTCGAGGATTATTGAAAGAATTTACGATGGGATCAACCCGGCATTGTTCGAAGGGCCATTCGACAAGGTTGCGATAAAAAATGAATTGAAGCTTCCGATAGACAGCAAGGTCATTGGCATCGTCGGAAACGTTCGAGTCTGGAAGGGCCAGAAATATTTTATCGAAGCTATTAAATTCCTTGCCCCGAAATATCCGAATTTATACGGATTAATAATCGGTGGGTGGAGCGAGATGGATCAGGAGTACCTGAGAACCCTCCGCAAGGATGTCGAGGAAGCAGGGTTAACAGACCGGATCCGGTTTCTCGGCTATCGCAAGGATACGCCCGCATTGCTTTCGATCCTGAACATATTCGTCCACGCCTCCATCGAACCGGAGCCTTTCGGGATGGTCCTTCCTGAAGCGATGGCCGCGAAAATTCCTGTAATCGCTACAAGATTCGGTGGGCCACTGGAGATCTTCGATGCGGGAGGATGCGGAGCGCTGGTTCCGCCTGAAGATGGAAGAGCCATCGCGGAAGAATGTATAAAATATTTTTCCGATGAAACCTATAGAAACAATACGGTCGAAAAGGCTTCCCAAAGATTGCGTGAAAAATTCAACATCAACACCACGGTAAATCAGGTCGGCCATTTACTGGAAAAAGTCATCCAACTTAAAAAGAATAGCCCGTGAAGCGGATCAGGATTTGGAGGAAAGACTGCTAGCGGGGGGAAAAAAAGCGATGCGCGTAACCGCAGCCATCCCGAACTACAATGGCCTGGAAGGGTTGCAGGTCCTGCTTCCCAAACTGGGCGGGATGGATATTTTCGGCACGTACGTGCTGGACGACGGGTCAACCGACCAAAGCGTCGCTTATGCCAAGACGTTTTCCAATGTAACCGTCATCGAAGCGGATCGCAATCTGGGGCCTGCAGGAAACCGGAACAGGATCCTGAAAAGGGACGATCTGGGGGAACTGATCTGGTTCATCGATGCGGACATGGAAGTGATCACGACGAACGCAGGCGATATCGCGAAAAGGCTTTTCGAGGACTCTTCGGTCGCCCTGGTCGGTGGATATATCTTGAACAGGAACGGGAGGCCGTACTACTGGAATTACGGGTATGAGAAGCACCCCGTCCGGGACCGCATTGCGCAATTGTACGGAAAATTGGGGAATAAATATAAAGACCATCCAAGAATTTTGAATTTTCTTCGAAAAAAAGCCATCCATTATTTTTTCGGATTGGAAATCGATTCCGGGAATCATCAGGAACGCATCGTGGAATGGGTCGCCGAAGGGAGTTTCCTGGTCAGGACGGACATTTTCCGGCGGGTCGCCGGCTTCGACGAACACATGAGGTACCACGAGGCGCATGATTTGTGCAAAAGAATCAGGGAGTTGGGTTTTACCATCAAGTTTTCCCCCGAAATCGTCACCAGGCATCTGGAAATCGAATGCCGGAACGGATCCAAACCCCGGGATTGGAGCAGCGGGGAGAGGTACTTCTACCGGAAGCATTGGGGAACACCGAAGGACGCGTTGAGGAACTTTTTCCGTATCGGGAAGTTCTCTTGAGGACGATCGGGATCGGGATCATCATGCTGCTGATGGTCTCGGCGCCGGGACCGGATTCGAATGCGGACCATAAGATCACGAAATGGCCGGACAATAAAAGAGGGGCGGTGTCCCTGACGTTCGACGACGGGTGCAGGTCGCAATACGTCCAGGGGATCCCGGAACTGGAAAGAAGGGGTTACAAGGGGACTTTTTTCCTGATCACCGGTTCCGTGAAAGCATGGGACCACTGGCAGGATGCCGCATCGTCGGGTCATGAAATCGGCAGCCATACAAAGACCCATCCTTATTTGACCAGGCTCCAACTTCCCCAGGTGCAGGATGAAATGAGAGGGGCGATGGAACAGATCGACGCGCGGATTCCTCAAGAAAAATGCATTCTTTTCGCATATCCGTTCGGAGATCTCGATCCTTCCGTAAGATCGATCGCCGGGAAAACGTATCTCGTTTCCAGGGGGGGAGGAATCGATTGCGCCCTGAACGATGACTCCGTCGATTTTACCAATGTGAAAGGGTGTTCTCCCGATGACGGGAACGATATCTACGGATTCACGGAGGCGGCGGAACGAACGGGTGGTTGGCTGGTGGCCATATTTCATAGCCTGGACGGCGGAAAGGATTGTTACGGTTCGTGGACATTCGATGCATGGAAGGCGTACCTCGACCACCTGGATAGCCGGGAACTGTGGGTGGGACCCTTCGGGGCCGCGGCAAAATATTTCCGGGAGAGAATCTCCGCGACGATTTCCGTCCGTTCCCTGTCCCCGGAAGAAATCACGTTGAGCCTGACCGATACCCTCGATGACGCGATCTACGATGAACCTTTGACGATCCGGAGCGGGATCCCCCGGTATTGGGAAAAGGTGATCGTACAGCAGGGCGGCAGCATCACGGAGAAAGAGGCGGAGTTCGAAGGGGAGGACAGGGTGATCTACTACAACGCCGTTCCGGATCGCGGCCTTGTTTCGCTGAGGAATTTCCGTGCGGAGTGAATCGATCGATCCGACGAAACGGGCGCGTCTGCTTGCGTATTACCTGCCGCAATTCCACCCGATCCCCGAAAACGACGCCTGGTGGGGGAAGGGGTTTACCGAATGGACGAACGCGGCGAAGGCGCGGCCACTGTTCAGGGGGCACTACCAGCCGCACGTTCCGGCGGACCTTGGCTTCTACGACCTGCGCCTGCCGGAGGTCCGGGCCGCCCAGGCGAAGATGGCGCGGGAATACGGCGTCGAGGCGTTCTGCTATTTCCATTACTGGTTTGCGGGCAAGCGCCTGCTGGAACGTCCTTTCGACGAGGTTCTCGCTTCGCGGGAGCCGGATATCCCGTTCTGTCTGTGCTGGGCGAATCAAACATGGACCGGCATATGGCACGGTGCCCCGGACCGGGTATTGATCGAACAGGACTATCCGGGGATGGAAGACCATCGGCGCCACTTCGATTCCCTGTTGCCCGCTTTTTACGACCAGCGGTACGTGACCGTGGAAGGGAAACCCGTATTCGTGTTGTTCAAGCCTCGCGAGTTGCCCGACTCGCTGCGCGTCCTCGATTTTTGGCGCGAACTGGCGGCGAAGGCCGGATTGCCGGGTCTCTTCCTGGTAGCCGAATATCATCGACCGGACTGGGATCCGAAACCCCATGGATTCGACGCCGTGGTGACGAACAAACTATGGACCTGGCGTTATGAAAGGCCGGGCTGGAATCGACCGATCCGGAAGTTGATCGAAAAAACCCACCGATGGAAAAAGATGCCCAAGGTTTTATCGTATGAAGAGGTCATCGACAGCCTGGTGACCGATCCCGTGCAAGGGATCGAAAGCTTTCCGTGCGTTTTCCCGAACTTCGACAACACACCGAGAACACGGGAAAACGGAATCGTGCTTCATGGCTCGACGCCCGAACTGTTCCGGCGGCTCCTTCTTCGCGCGCTTGCCCGCGTGAGCGATGCGCCCCCGGAAAAGCGGATCGTCTTCGTCAAATCATGGAACGAATGGGCGGAAGGGAACCACCTGGAACCCGACTTGAGGCACGGAATGCGTTATCTCGAAGTGGTGCGCGAAGAAATCTTTGGCAGAAAGGGACCGGTCACCGCGATATAGCCGATTCTGGAAATCGCGTGCCAGGTCCAACCCCCGTTCCGCAACGCTTCGACGTACATTCGGAAGGCCCGTTTCTTCTCCCCGGATCGCAGGTAGCTGTGGCCTATCCCGCAGAGCCTTTTCCCCCGGTAATGCCGGATCAGGCCTTTCTCTTCATTACTGTAGCCCGTGTCTGCGAGGTGGAGATCGAACACCAGGATGTCCCCTTCCATCTGCCGATGGGTATCGACCGTCAGGTTGGCGTCGTGACGTCCTATCATCGCGAGGTTTTCGTCGATGTAGAGGCAATCCGTCCTCATGGAGCTCCGGAGTCCGATATCGAAATCTTCGTTGGTCTGCACCTTGCGCCACATCCCGATACGATCGAATAATCTTTTCCGCACGACCATCGCGCTGGGGTAGATCGGATAGCCTTCCAGCAATATCCGGAACATGTCCGAACCCGGAATCACGAAGCTTTTTCGGCCTGAATATTTAAAACGGTGCAGGATTCCATAGATAACTGGAAAGATTTGCGAATTTGAGAGGGCGAAGAAGGATCCATCGGACCATTTGAACCGGGAGAAATCGGAAAACCCGAACAGCACGTCGGGATGCCTTGAAAAGGACTCTGCGAAGATCTCGAGTTTCTCCGGATGCCATTTGTCGTCCCCGTCGAGGAAGGCCACCAGGTCTCCACGGGCCATTTCTACGCCGGTATTTCTCGCCGCCGCCGCCCCCTGGTTGGTATCGTGGCGGATGAAGCGGATCGTTTCCCTGTGATTCAAAAGGATATCGGCCGTTTCATCCGTGCTGCAGTCATCCACCACGATGATCTCGAAATTCCGGTACGTCTGGTTCAAAACGCTGGCGATGGCTGCATCGATGAACCTGGAAACGTTATGGACAGGAATTACTACCGATATGAGGTCGCTCATCGATGGATCCTTTCCCCGAGCATGCAATAACCAAAGTTCATTAGACAGTATACTGATGACCTGCCGTTGCCGAAAGCGGGTACGCCCGGATCAAAGACGCGAGGAGGCCCGATGGATTTGAACCGTATCGATCCTTGCGTCCCGATCGTGAGGCCCCATTATCGGTTGGAGGGGAACCACCTGTATTTCCTGATTTCCAGGCGGCCTTCCGCGGAACTATCGGAAAAGGAAATGAGGATCTTCAGGACAATCGACGGGGGAAAAAACGTCTCGGAAATCGCACGAGGGGAAAAGGACGCCGAGCAGTCGCTGCGGAAATGGTTTGATGAAGACATCCTTGAGCTGGTTCCTCCCATCGTTCCGCCGGCATCTCCGCATCTCGTCGTGATCGAACCCCACATGGACGATGCGATGCTCAGTGTCGGTGGACGGCTCCTGCAGCGGAGAGGGAAAAACCGCATAACGATCCTTTCGGTAGTGAAATATTCGAACTTCACCTCGTACTGGGATCTCAAACGGGATTATCTGGACGTCGCTGCGGTAACGAAGCTTCGGTTGGGGGAATCCGCCCTCGCGGCCCGGATGATCGGCGCGGAGCACCGTTCTCTCGACTGGACCGATGCTCCGATACGATTTTTCCCAGGCGATCGATGGCGGGTTGACGATCTGAAACGGATCCTTCCGACGATATTCGCCTATATGGAGATTTCTCCGGATCCGGCCGACATCGCGGTCCTGCAGAGAAATCTGGTGAAGGCATTGGAAGAATTGGCGCCTGACGAGATCTGGATCCCCATGGGGCTCGGGTCCCATGTGGATCATCGGACCGTTCGGAGCGCCTGCATCGGTGCGCTGGCCCCGGGCGGATCCCGGTTTCCCAATGCATCCGTTCAAATCTATGAAGACCTTCCCTACAACAAGGCATCCCATGCCAAACAGATAGAAAACACCCTTGAAAACCAAGGAGGAGTCCTTACCCGCTGCACGGAAGACGTTACGGACGTATTCGATGAAAAGCTTCGTGTCATTTCCGTGTTCGCATCGCAGTTCAAGCGTGCCTTCATCGATCCTTTGATCCGCACCTGCGCGGAGAAGGCAAGCCAGGTCGTTCCGGGGAGGCTTTCGGAGACATACTACCGGGTGGATTGCAGGCCCGCCCTTCCCAGGGAATCTTCAATGGCGCCGAACCGGGATGTGCTCGAGGCGGGGCGTCGGCGGGTGCGGTCGCTTGCGCAAAAACCGGCGATGCATCAAATGGTCGTGATCCTGGCCACTCCCTCCGCGAATCCCGGGCGGTGGCGCACAGACTGCGACAGGCTGTTGTCCCGATTTCCGGACGCCCGCATCCGGTTGGTCATTCCGAAAGACATGTCCTGGCAGTTTTCCTTTCCGGTAAATGAGCGCATCCGGATAATCGCTCTTCGTTCGGGGTTGGCCGGATGGATTCGGGAAACCCTGAAGGCCCTTTTGCTTTCCAGGACGATACTCATCTTCCTCTGGTGGGGCGCAGGGCGTATGCACCGCGGGTGGAAAGGGGCCGTACTGGAGGGTGTGGCGTCCTCGTTTCGAAAGGCCTTCATTACGCAGTCGCTCGGAGACATTTGCCTGCTCCTGGAAGAGGAGGGTGGAGAAGACGGCGGGGTGTTATCGCCTTGAAGGAGCACCTTGCCGTCGTATTGGGTATGTTTGAAACCGGCCTGGCGGTAGGCAGAAGTCTTGGGAGGGCCGGAATCAGGGTTCTGGGCCTCGACACCGTCAAGAAGGTCGGCTTCCATTCGAAATACATCGCGCCAAGGGTATGCCCCCATCCCACCCAATGCGAGGAAGAATTCCTCGCCTTCCTGTTGCGGATTGCAAAGGATGAAACTCGCCCCCCCGCGCTGTTCATTACTTCCGACGAGTTCCTGTTGCCCGTATCCCGGAACCGGGATCGACTGGAAACCCGCTATCTGATGAATCTCCCGAGCCCGCAAATCCTTGAATGCATTTCGGACAAGTACAAGCAGTACTCGCTGGCGCTGGAAGCCGGGATTCCGGTCCCCCGGACGTACCTCCCGGAAAACATGGAAGCGTTGAACGAACTGATCGATGAAATCCCGTTCCCGGCATTTATCAAGGGCGCAGAAGTGACGACGTGGCGGAGGAAAATGGGAGTCGCCACCAAAGGGTTCGTGGTGTCCACACGCGAGGAACTGCGGAACACCTTCCGGCGAATCTTCGAACAGGGGGTGAACGGCCTCATCCAGGAAATAATTCCGGGGCCGGACACCAATCACTACAAATCATCTTGTTACGTGTCCAGAAACGGCTTGATCCTGTTGGCGTTCGGACTTCAGAAAATCCGGCAGCAACCGGCGGGTTTCGGATTCGGATGCCTGGTCCAAAGCGTTCTGTATCCGGAAATGCTTCGTCTCGGGAAGGATTTTTTTTCGAGAATCGGTTATCGGGGTGTCGGGTCGGCGGAATTCAAGCTTGATCCGAGGGACGGCAAACTGAAGTTGATCGAATTGAATCCAAGGTACTGGCAGCAGAATGCATTGGCCGCGAGATGCGGGATGAATTTTCCGCTGACGGATTACGGGGAACTTACCGGGGAGGCACCGGAACCCAAAAACGAGTACCGACCCGGAATCAAATGGGTCAACTTCTATTCCGACATCGAATCGTTTCGGGAATATCGACGGCGGGGGGAGATTACCTGGGGAGGGTGGCTTGCAAGCTACAAAGGGGAGTTCATGCTGTCGGATCTCGACTGGGACGACCCGTTCCCGGGGATCCGGGAGGCGGTGATCGAAAATGGGATCCGACGGTCCGGCAGATATCTCGGGAAGGTTTTCGGGGGGGGGCATTAGACGCTTACTGGTCATACTGTTGATTGTTTTCGTCATTCTTTCTCTCGCGGAGACGGAATGGGAAAAGCAGATCGACGCGGACGGATATATCGCCAAGGCCTACCAGGAGAAGAGAGACCTCCTTTCCGGGATGTTGACCATGGAGAGGAAATTGCCCTCAGGGGCTACCGTGCCGTCTACGAAACAGGAGACGTTGATATATGTGCTCGGTGGAAATCAGGCCAGCCTGGTTCCCCGATTTGAAAAAGCGTCGGAACTCTATCATCAAGGACTTTCGGAAAAGATACATATCCTAAGCAGGCCGGGGATCACCGAATTCAGCGAACAGTTGAAGCGGAATCTGACGAACGACGAATGGGCGGAACGGGAACTGGAGGCATTGAAAGTGAAGGAGGGGGACATCATCCCCGTTCCATCGGCCAATTCCTTTTTCGGGACGTACGGAGAGGCAAAAAGCTTGGCGGGGATCGTCCGGAAGGGAGGGTATAAACGGCTGATACTGGTTTCTTCCAGTCATCATACCCGCCGGGCGTATCTGGCGTTCAACCGCTTTCTCGCGGACCGCTCCATCGAGTTGTACACGTATGGCGTCAACGATTCGCCGGGAATGGAGGAACTCCTTGCGGAATACGTCAAGTTAACGTTCTATAAAGACATCTTGTTTCCGGCGAACCAATGGCTGGACGCCTTACTGGATCGATATTCCCAGGGGAGGGGAGGGGATTTTGTTTCCGGTTTGAGTTGAGGCACTCCCGTACAGCAGGTTGATGCTCTGCGGGAGGAGGTCGATCGTCAAGGAGCCGTTCGCCGGAGCGTAGCTTCCCAGCGTGACGCCATTTTCCCCGTTCCGAATCCTTTGCAGGGTGAGGTTCGCATTCGGAAGACCGCTGATGGTTGCCGTATCCGATGCCGAGCTGTCATTGATCACCTGAATCATGAAGTTTCCCGTCGAATCGTTCTTCCCCGCAATAACCAGGAGCTTGGAGTTGCTGGAAGTCGTTTCCAGTATTTTCGTCCCGGGGGAAAGTTGATCCGCCAGCTGTTTTACGACATGGAACGCAGGATACGGCGTCAGGGTCGTGGGCGAGGCCAGCGGGTAATCGTCTCCGTATTCCCAATAGGTCAAGACGGACGCCCGCATATACCTGATCAGCCTGTAATATAGCCGGGCCAGGTCGAAACCGTAGCTCCAGGTCGAAGTGTAGCCGGCAGTCTGCCACCCCAGCGAATTGAGTCCGACCTCTTCAACCCAGACCTGCTTGCCGTACTGGTTTGCCAGCGAAAATATATCGCTGAATACCGCATCGGATGCGTTATCCCAATTCCATGAGTGTGCGGAAACCCCGGGTCCGAGATATTGCGCAATGGAACTGTCCTGGAGGATCGGTGTGACGTAGGAGACCGTCTTCGTCGGGCCGTCGACATCGCCGATCACCCATTTCGTCGTCAACCCGAGGGAGGCGAATCTCGGCCCTGCCTTCTTGATGAAAGCAATGAGTTCCGGCGATGTGAAAAGGGTGTGGTAGCCGGTGTTCGGTTCGTTGAAACTTACGTAAGGAATCGTAACGCCGTACTGATCCCGCGCGTGGAGCAGATATGCAGCGATCGATTCGATGGCCTCGTCGTACATCGAAGGGGGAATGATTCTTTTGATGGTTTCCCCGGGGTTTTGAACCATCCAGTCCGGCACATCCCAGATGCTGGCGACCACCGGAATTCCCCTGTTCTTGAAGTCCTGCATTTGCAGGAAATTGACATGCGTCTGACCGATATCCTTGAAGGAAGTCCAATTGGTGGTGCCTGGATCCCCGTTGTCGTTAACCGGTTCCCATTGCCATAGATCCATTTCCACCCGGACATGTCTCGGGTTCAGGTTGTTCAAGGTATATTTTCCAAGGGCGGTGTCCGATTTGTCGAACGCATAATTTCCGCCGATGCCGACGATCGTTTGCCGGATTGCGCCTGTGT
>JACZJB010000271.1 GCA_014860805.1 Anaerolineales bacterium | reverse complement strand
GATCTGGAGATCGTAAAAACGGCCGTTCAACTCAGCGGCGTGACCGAATTATGTCTAACCAAACTGGATGTATTAAGCGGACTTGAAGAAATCAAAGTCTGCACGAGATACGAGTTGAGCTGCGACCCTGTCCGCTATGCAGATGTGGATGCCTATGGACTGGATACAATCGAAACCGTCTATCAGACCGTGTCTGGCTGGAACGAAGATATCAGCAAGGTAAAGTCCTTTGAAGCTTTGCCAGCCAATGCGCAAAGTTACGTGAAGATGATCGAAGAGGCTTCGGGAGTCCCAGTCAAGTGGATCGGGGTTGGGCCTGAACGCGAAGCAACGATCAGAAGATAGAAATCAAACGGTAGTCACCTTGAAGGAGGCTGCCGTTTTTATAAATTCGATATGCTATACTCGCTCGTATGACAAAACGTAAACCGCTCAAATTTAATTGGGACGCTGAAAAGGCTGAAAAGAATATAGAAAAGCACGGTGTCAGTTTTGACGAAGTTGTTGTTATTTTCAAAGACCGCCACGCACTTTATTTTGACGATCCGCAGCACTCGCAAAAGGAAATACGCGAAACCATCGTTGGCTGGTCAAATGCCCGCAAAAAAGTGTTGACTTGTTTCTTCACCCGCTCGGAGGATGTGGTTACCATCATTGGCGCGCGCATTGCCACACACAGGGAAAGTCAATTGTACGATGACAGTCAGGACATTGACCATCAAATCGAACGATAAACATCCCCGTCAACCAATGGCGGGGATGTTTGATGCTATACTCCGCGAAGTTTTTCCCGATACACCCACATAAGAATTTGCCTTGAAAACAAATCGTTCAAAAATTGGTTTAATTCTCTTGTCCTTCATCGTTTTTATCCCGCTTGGGCTGCCAGTTTATAACAACAGCACGATCTCTCATCTAAGCCACGCGAATCACCTGCCTGTACATTTGGTTACAGGGTGATAAAATAATAAAAACTTTTTATCCTTACGGAGGCAGAAATGAATATCATAGTTTGGATCATCTTTGGCGCGCTGGCCGGTTGGATCGCAAGTATCATCATGAATAAAAATAAGCAGATGGGAGCCATTGCCAACATCGTTGTCGGCGTCATCGGCGCTTTCATCGGCGGCTATATTATGGACTTCTTCGGCGCACAAGGCATTACTGGCTTCAATCTTCAAAGCCTCATTGTGGCTATTGTCGGTGCGGTTGTGCTCTTGTACATCATCGGCTTGATCAGCGGGCGCAGACGATAATCTCAATCTATAAAAACTCCCCGTCAGATTTGACGGGGAGTTTTTATTTCATCATTTCGCGGGGAATATTTTACCAGTCACTTCGCCAAAGCCAACGCGGTAGCCATCCCCCTGACAGTAACCTTTCATCACGACCGTATCCCCATCCTGTAAAAATTTTCGTTCCTCCCCACCCGGTAATTGAATCGGCTTTTCGCCTCGCCACGTCAACTCAAGCAATGACCCAAAGCTATCTTCTATCTTTCCGCTGATGGTGCCCGTGCCGCACAAGTCTCCTGTGCGCATGTTGCAGCCAGTGACGGTGTGATGTGCAAGCATTTGTTCCATGCTCCAATACAAGTGCTTCATGTTCGAACAGCTGATGGTCTGCGCGTCGTCCATCGCAGCGGATTGCAGAGTCACTTCCAGCGTAATGTCATATCCACTTGGTGAATCAGATTTGAGGTAAGGAAGAGGCGCGGGGTCTTGATGCGGTCCCTGCACGCGGAAAGGTTCGAGCGCATCCATCGTCACCACCCACGGAGAGATTGACGTTGCAAAATTTTTCGCGAGGAACGGTCCGAGCGGCTGATACTCCCACGCTTGGATGTCGCGCGCGCTCCAGTCGTTGAGCAGAACCATACCGAAGATGTGCTCGTGCGCATTTTCGATGGAGATCGGTTCGCTTAAAGGATTTCCAGTACCGATGAAAAAACCCATCTCCAATTCAAAATCCAGTTGACGTGATGATATGAATTCAGGCGGCGAACCTTTGACAGCGACTTGTCCGCGCGGACGGATGACATCTGTACCCGAAAGCACCACCGAACTGGCGCGCCCGTGATAACCGACGGGTAGATGCAGCCAGTTGGGCATGAGCGCATTTTCTTTTCCGCGAAACATGATGCCAACGTTGGTGGCATGTTCACGCGAGGCGTAGAAATCGGTGTAATCGCCGATAACGACGGGCAGATGCATTTGGACATCGCCCGCAGGAATTAACGCCCGCATGCGCATCGCCTCTTCCCAGACGGTGTCACCGCCTTCGCTAAGTAATTCGGTCAAACGCTGACGGATTCTCTGCCAGACCTCCCTGCCCATGGACATGAAGCGATTGAGCGAGGTATCGACAAAGAAGCCATATTGTTGATCGAAAAGTTTTTGTTCATCCAGAAAGGCAAGGTCAATAATGAAATCGCCCAGCCGTGTGCCAACGCGTGGGTTTGAGTTTTCCTGCGTAGAGAAAATTCCATACGGCAGGTTCAGTATGGGGAAATCAGATTCGGGGGATACTTCGATAAAGGATTTGAGCATCTTTTTATTTTCCGTTTTCGTTAAGTGGCGTCGACTCGCCTATTAAGTTGATGGGTCATTGACGATTTGAAGGGTTACTCCTACAAAATCCCCAACTTCTGCAAGTCTTCTCGCGGTTCATCAAAACTGCAACTGCCGAAAGATGTGGCAAACAAACGAGCCTTCACAATCTCAGAAGTGGCTATACGCAAATCTTTCCAGGAGAAACTATTTTCGTCGAAAAGAAAATTTTTCGGGTCTTCATCATCGAGTATCGGTTGAATTTTCTCTTGCGATAAATTTTTTGCTTCTGCCAGCACCCCTGCCCCAAAGACGTTAAGGAAGCCGTGCATCTTTGTCCGCACGCTTTCGTTGAAATGTCGGACGGGATGGTGAAGTCCCGCCGTGCATTTGATCGGCACGCCCGCATCACGGACAGTAGCAATCGCCCATGCGACATGTTCGGTGGATGGAAACACATCCGCAGTCACACCGCCTGTGCGGAGTTTGAATCCGACGTGGCGGTCTTTGAGTTTGCGCAAGGCGCGGATGAGATTCTCTGCGCGGGACTGCCAACCTTCGCCGAAAGGTGACTCGAAGGAAACTGCTATGCCGTTCTTATTGAGCAAGTCAGAAGATTCCTTGGCAAGGTCAAGTGTTTGTCCTGCATCGGTCAAAGCGGAAGATGGGAGCGCAGCTTCAAACATATCCAACACGCTTGCCGTATGCGCATTTCGGAAGGAGAGAATATCTGCCATGTCCAGTTTTAGATTTTCAAGGAATTCATCTGCGTCTTTGCCGCCACGCCCAAGGAGAGTGAAAGATAATTTGTTTTCTGAATCAGGCATGAGCGGAGAAAGATGCGTCAACTGTCTGGCGGGGATGACGAATCGTGAAAGCATCCATGAGTCGGGCGAATCTTGATATTCCACAAAATTTCGAAAGGCATCTTTCAACGACAAATTTGCAGGAGGATACAACCCTGCATAATCGATGATTTGAGATAGAAAATTTTTCAGACTGCTCATCATAAATGATAATTATAGTCTGAAAAATTTCGGTCACGCCAGCATGATCTGTTTCAATTGAAATTCGACCAACTTGCGCAAACTTTTTAATTCCAAAATCGCATGGGGAATTTGACCTTCGAGCAGCAACATGGCAAACCCGTGGATGATCCCCCAAGCCGACAACGCCATCAAATCTGACGACCCGCTTCTTAATATACCCGCCGCCTGATTCGACTCAACAATGCTTTTCACCAACTGAAAATTTCTCTGCGACTCTGCAACGAATTCAGGATATTCCTTTTCTTTTTCCAATACGCCCGAAAACATAACTTTGAATCGGTCAGGATCATCCAGCGCAAACTGGATATATGTCCACGCCGCTTCAACCAATTGTTTCGATGGCTGGCTGTTATATCCCTCCGCCACCGCGCTCATCCGCTCATACAGTTGACGAAATCCTTCGGTGGAAATCGCAGCAATTAACGCCTGCTTATCTGCAAAATGGGAATATGGCGCGGAATGGCTCACCCCCGCCTTCATCGCCACCTTTCGCAGGGACATTCCGCTCACGCCGTCTTGTGCAAGGATTTCAACCCCAGCTTTGATCAGCGCATTCTTCAAGTCGCCATGATGATAGGTTCTCTTTTTGGGCATTTTTTCTCTCAATCTTGACAGTGTAAAGATTGTAGAAGATAATAGCGTCACTGTCAAGTATAGATAGCTGACAAAAAGGATTTTGCCATGTCCAAGTATCAAACCTACAAACAACAAGTTGTGGACACCTGCCACACCCTCCTCGAACGAGGATATCTCAAAGCCACCGAAGGCAACATCTCCGCGCGAATCAAAGACCAGAATGCATTCGCCATCACTCCATCCAATTATGACTACGCCAAAATGCGCATGGATGATATTTGCATCCTCGATCATGAGATGAAGCCCCTCGAAGGGACAATGAAGCCATCCATCGAAAGTGGAATGCATGCGGCAGTCTATCAGAATCGTGTGGATGTCCATTGCATCATCCACACTCATCAACCTTACGCCAGCGCGCTGGCACTGATCAAGATGCCAATTCCCGCCTTGTTCGATGAACAAGTCCGCTTCCTGGGTCGCAGCGTGGACATCATCCCTTATGCTCCATCCGGGACGGGGTTTTTGAAGAACGCAGTTAAAGCCAAAGTGAAGACAAATGCAAACGCCTATATTCTGCAAAATCATGGCGTACTTGTTTTCGGGGTGACAATGGAGCAGGCCATCCACAACATGGCGCTGCTTGAAAAATGCGCTCTGACCTACCTGCTGGCAATCATGACCGAGAAAAAGGTCTCGAAGATTCCACTCCCCATCCGCGAGATTGCTTTTGCAAAATTGCGCGCAGATGAAAAGAAATTTGCGGAAATAAATTAAACCGCAGGAGCGACCCGTTGTTTACAACACAATTCAAGGTTGATCCTGGCGGGTTGCCCTAGGTCAATATGGAAACCAAAATGACACAACAATACGCAATCTCTGAATACCCCAATGTGGACGAAGTTTACGCCAAACTGGAAAACCTCATCAGCCAGCCCATTCGCCCGGTCAACCGCGAAAAGATGAAAGAATATCTTGGTTATTTCGAGACAAAATGCAAACGCTCGAAGGAACTCACTGATAAAGCCAAGAAGATCATTCCCGGCGGAGTTCAGCACAACCTTGCTTTCAACTATCCCTTCCCCATTGCCATTGAAAAGGCAGAAGGGGCTTATCTTTGGGATGCGGATGGAAACCAATATATTGACTTCCTGCAAGCGGGCGGACCCACCATTCTCGGCAGCAATTATGCGCCTGTGCGCGAAAAAGTGATCGAGATGCTCAAATCCTGTGGTCCCGTCACAGGTCTCTTCCATGAATACGAGCTGAAGCTCGCAGAATTAATTCAAAAGCACATGCCCTCCATCGAAATGTTCCGCATGCTGGGTTCAGGCACAGAAGGAGTTATGGCAGCCATCCGTGCGGCGCGGACTTTCACTAAAAAGAAATATGTCATCAAAGTTGGCGGCGCATATCACGGCTGGAGCGACCAGATGGTCTATGGATTGCACATCCCCGGCACAGGACGGTTGGAAGCAAAGGGCATTCCACGGGGAGCGAGCGCATCCACACGCGAGTTCTATCCAAATGCTTTGGCGGCATTGAAACGTCAGCTTTTTTTGAACAGGTTTCGGGGCGGCACCGCGGCGGTGATCGTCGAGCCTGTTGGTCCCGAAAGCGGAACGCGTCCAGTTCCAAAAGATTTCAACCAAAAAGTCCGCGAACTGTGCGATGAATTTGGCGCGCTTTTGATCTTTGATGAAGTTGTAACGGGTTTCCGTTTGGGGCTTGGAGGCGCGCAGGGATATTTCAATGTGAAGCCAGATCTGACCGTGTTCGGGAAATGTGTCACAGGCGGATATCCAATGGCAGGCGGGGTCGGCGGGCGGCGCGATGTGATCACGACTTTTGCGGCGGGCATTGGCGGCGTGGGCGAACGCGCTTATGTTGGCGGCACGCTTTCGGCAAATCCGCTCTCGTGTGTGGCTGGCTATTACGCTTTGGTTGAAATGGAAAAAACAAATGCGGCAGTCATTGCAGGCAGGGCAGGCGACAGGCTTACAAAGGGATTACAAGCCATCATCGAAAAATACTCCCTGCCGTTCGTGACGTACAACCAGGGGTCGATTGTCCACCTTGAAACCGCAGGCACCATGCTGCTTGATTTCAAACATCCATTGCGTTTGGCAAAGGAACTGAAGCCGCGCAAACATATGATGGAAGAAATGGGCGCGGCATACATGGCGAACGGACTCATCACACTTGCAGGTTCGCGCATGTACACGTCAATGGCAGATACCGACGATGTGATCGATAATGCGTTAATCCGTTTTGAAAATGTTCTGAAGGAGTGTTAACGGGAAACCAGGCTGGCAGGCGGAGTTCCTCTCCACATTTCAATTCGACGGAACGATTCTATGTATCCCATTCGATAAAATGCGGGCAGGTGCGGATCATTCAACTGGATATTTTCTATCTGCGTATCCAGCCGCGGATATTGAAGATGCAAATGCGAAAGGAAGGCATACGCCACTTTCTCGGGGTCGCCAACTTCCGTTTTGTAAATGAAGCGAGTCAATGTAAATTTTTGGCGTTGATACACCAGCCAGCCGCGGCTCCCATCGGCAAGGGTAAGATGCAGTCCCGAAATTTCCTGGGCATTGAACAAAGACTCGGATTGATTTGTCCATGGCTGCGTACCGCGGTCCCTCCCGACGAGAGTGAGGGACTCGCTTCGGTCCAATCGCTGCGCATCGGCAACCACAGGGTCGGGCGGCGGCACAGGAGAACGCCTTAACACCAACAATTCGCCAACTTCATAAAACCCGAGTTTAAAGAATAGAGAATGCGCAGGCGTATTATTTTTAATGACTTCAAGCATGTCAAAATGAATATTGAGCCGCTCAGCCTGTTCAAGCAAACCTTCCATCAACGCCTCACCAACCCCAGTACGCCGCGTTGCAGGAATAACCCCCAGACGAGTGATCCATGCGCGGCTCTCGCGCACGCCAAGCATTGCCACTCCTCTTAGTACACCGTTCTGGGTGGCGACCAGCGAATGTTCCAGATCGACATCGTAAACAGAAATATATTCAGCAAGGCGCGCCGCGTTCATCGGCATCGGCACCATGTAATCGACACGAGTCTGGTTGTAAATACCCGTCAGTTCATCAAGTGAAAATTGACTTGCGGGCACTAATTTAATGTCGTCGGAAGGAATGGATTTCATTTTATAAAGGATGCCACGCGGTCAGCAAACGCGTTTACATTTACAATCGGCTTGCTAATGTATCCATTGAATCCGTAACTGCTCACCATATCTCTGGCGGTCTCCTCAGGCCAGGCAGTAAATGCGATCAAAGGAATGGAGACCAACTCCTTCTCATTTTGTATCCAGCCTGCCAAAGTCTGCCCATCGTAATCGGGCAGGCCCAGATCAAGCAAAATCAGGTCAGGCACGTGTTTCAAAGCAAGCTGCAAGCCCGTCTCGGCATCCGGCGCATGTAAAAACTCATAGCCGCGTGCAGACAATATTTTCCGCACCAATTCAACTGTATCGTTTACGTCCTCGATCAAAAGTATCTTTTTCATGATGGCACTCACTATACTATATTTTATTTTGCCAGGCATCAAACAAACGTAACAAAAAAGTCATAATTTCAGACGAACTGTGGTTAAATGCATTCCATGCACAAGCTTATCATCCTTTCGAATCTTGCCGACCAATACCGCGTCCTGATCGAAGAGGCGCATCTGCCTGATCTCATCATCGAGTCGACACCGACTCAAGACATAGACATCGTTCTCGGCGAACCCAGTCTGGTCAAGAATGCGCTCGCCTCCCTTCCCGCCTTGAGCTGGGTACAATCCATTTGGGCTGGGATCGAGCCGTTACTTGATCCTGCCCTCCGCCGCGATTATGTTCTCACCAACGCACGCGGCGTTTTTGGCGGGTTGATGTCCGAGTATATTATTGGCTATTTACTTGCACACGAACGCAGAATTTTACAAAAACTCGAAGCGCAAAAATCCAGGCAATGGGACGACACTGACACTGGCTCACTATGTAAAAAAACCATCGGTCTGCTCGGTGTTGGCTCCATCGGAGCAGACGTGGCTCGCACAGCAAAATTCTTTGGTATGAACGTTCGCGGATATACATCTTCAAGCGAAACCAGCGCAGACGTAGACTCATATTATCATGGGAATGATTTACTGGACTTCGCCAAAGGGCTGGATTATCTCGTCAACATCCTTCCCAACACAAAAGACACGTACAAAATCATCGACGCCAACCTGCTCAGCGCATTACCATCACATGCTCTGTTCATCAATGTCGGTCGCGGTCCTGCAGTGGATGAATCTGCTTTACTGGAAGCGCTCAACCAAAACAAAATCGCAGGCGCAGTGTTGGATGTCTTTGAAAACGAACCGCTCCCTACGGAACACCCCTTCTGGACAGCGCCCAATCTACTGATGACATTTCACACTGCCGCACCCAGCCTGCCAGAAGATATAGCCAAAGTTTTTATCGAAAATTACATATTATTCAATGAAGACAAGCTGCTCCAATATCAGGTTAACTTTGAAAAAGGATATTAACATGACCTCACAATACAAACTTTATCCCTACCGCTGGGTGGTGCTGGCAGTCTTCATGCTTGTCAACCTGACCATTCAAATATTATGGATTTCGTATGCGCCCATCACAGGTCCTGCCGCAAAATTCTACGGTGTTACGGATCTGCAAATCGGCTTTCTTGCCATGTCATTCATGATCGCATTTATTCCATTATCCATTCCTGTTTCGTGGGTCATCGACACCTACGGATTTCGCATCGCAGTTGGGATCGGCGTCATCCTGATGGGCATCTTCGGCATCCTGCGTGGACTCGCTGGCGCAAACTACACACTCGTCTTGTGGAGCACCTTCGGTCTCGCAGCCTCACAGCCGTTTCTACTGAACGCGTGGACAAAAGTCCCTGCCAATTGGTTTGCCATCGAAGAACGCGCCACTGCAGTTGGCATTGTCACACTCGGAAATCTGATCGGCACGGCTTTGGGAATGGTGTTGACGCCGATCCTGATGGAAAGCATGTCCATTCCAAGCATTCAACTAGTATACGGAAGCATCGCCGCGTTCTCCGCGATTCTCTTTATTAT
>JACZJB010000270.1 GCA_014860805.1 Anaerolineales bacterium | reverse complement strand
GGTAATGTGCAGCTCGGCAAGATGAATCACTGGGTTAACTTCTACCATCAGGTGATGGGCTTCCGCCAACTCATGCACTTTGACGACAAAGACATTTCCACCGAATATTCCGCGCTTATGTCCAAAGTCATGCAGAACGGCAATGGACGCGTCAAGTTCCCAATCAACGAACCCGCCGAAGGCAAACGCAAGAGTCAGATCGAAGAATATCTCGATTACTATCTCACTCCCGGCGCGCAGCACCTCGCCATCATCACTGGCGATATCCTCACCACCATTGAAAAACTCCGCAAGAATGGTGTTGAATTTTTGCGCGTTCCAGATACCTACTACGAAATGCTTCCCGACCGCATTGGAAAGATCAAAGAAGATTACAAAGCCATTCAGGAACTCGGTATTCTCGTGGACAAGGACGATGAAGGCTACCTCCTGCAAATCTTCACCCGCCCCATCCAGGACCGCCCAACGATGTTCATCGAAGTCATTCAACGGCACGGCGCGCAGGGATTTGGCAAAGGAAACTTCAAAGCCTTGTTTGAATCACTGGAACTGGAACAGGAACGCCGCGGCAATTTATGATCTTCGCGACAATTGAAACGCCTCCTGCCAAACCGACACCTGCTCTGGTTTCAAATGGCAGAGTCCACCCGCTGCCTTTTGCAGACATGCACGAGGTGCTTCGAGTCGGCGCACGCGAAGCAGCACAGCATAAATCTGAAGCATCTTTTGCAAAAGATCAAGTCCGCTTTCTAGCGCCGCTAAAACCTTCCAACCTGAGGGACGCCTATGCCTTTGAACATCATGTCCGCACAGCCAGCCAAAACCGCGGACGTGATGTTCCAAAGGAGTGGTACCAATTCCCCGTCTTCTATTATACGAATCCAAATAGTATCTTTGGGCCAGGTGACGAAATTCCGTATCCACACTACACTGAGGCATTGGATTTTGAATTGGAGATCGCAGTCGTTATCGGCAAACCCGGCATTAACATCAAGCCAGAAGATGCGCCCAGTCATATATTTGGTTACACGATATTCAATGATTGGTCTGCGCGGGATGTGCAACGCGCAGAAATGAAAGCAGGCTTGGGTCCCGCCAAGGGGAAGGACTTTGCCTCGTCATTAGGACCAGTTATCGTGACGAGCGAAGCGTTTGCCGGCAAAGCAGAGAGCAGACCGGGCGTATACGATCTCAATATGTCTGCCAGAGTCAACGGCGTGGAAATATCCAAAGGCAATTTTAAGGATATTTACTGGTCATTTGGCGAGATCGTTGCACGAGCGTCGGACACTTGCGAATTGAAAACTGGCGATGTGATCGGCTCTGGAACCGTTGGTACTGGCTGCTTATTGGAATTGACCAAAGCACAAGGTCCGTGGTTGAACGCAGGCGACGTTGTGGAATTGGAAATTGAACGAATTGGGATTCTAAAAAACACCATTGGAAGGAAGAAAATATGAGTAGAAAATTTTTCGGGTTGGCGGGGATTTTAATTTTGACTCTGGCGTGCGGATTGAGCGGCCCTGCAACGCCGGGGCAAACAGGCGTGGAAACAATTGTCGCCGCAACTTTTGAGGCGCTGACAGCCAGTGCGCCAACCGCACCGAGCGGCACGCCTGTTTCGTTTCAGAACATCAGCTTTGTGATTCCAGAAGGATTGGCAGATGGAGCCACCCCTGAACTCATCCCAGCAATGGACGAGTCTGTTGGCGGGCCATGGGGCGTAGCCCCGCAATATATCTCGTTCACGTTGACAGGCTACACCGGTCGGCAGGACAATTTTTTCAAAGCAGTGGTGAACATGTATCCGGCGTCTGAATATGCCTCTGTCAACTCGTGGGCGGGGAGCAGTCTCACACGCTTGCAGGCACTTCTGGCAAGCCCTGCCACGCCGCTTACGAATGACAATCTTCCTACTGTCCCGTTCAATGGAGCGGCGGCGCAGCAATATGCGGCACAGGCAAAATTTATTCCTTTCAACGGTGGAAACGGCGTAAGCATGATCTCCCAATATTCTCAATTCCCCGGCCCGATCCTAAAGGATAACAGCTTCTATCATTACGAAGGTTTAACCAGTGACGGGAAATATTTTGTCGCGGCCCTCTTCCCGGTTAATTTACCGTTACAATCCACCGCAGAGAACCCCAACGCAGACGGCATCATCCATCCCAATGACATATCAGACACGGCGAGCCTGACTGCATATTATCAAGGCATCACAGACAAACTCAACGCCTCAAGCCCGGATTCTTTCCAACCCTCCCTTAACCAGCTCGATGCTTTAATCCAGTCCATTACAGTTAATACCCCCTAGGAACCCATGCCCACAGATAAAATTATTACCGTTAGACCAAAAGAAACATTCGTCTCCAAGCAGCAGCTGCCAAACTTTGAAGGCATCTCGGCTCAGACTGCCGGCACGGAACATCTCTGCATGCACCTGGTCATCATTCCGCCCGGCGGCAGGGCAATCGCACATTACCACAACGGGTATGAGACAACGATCTACATCATCAAAGGCCGTGCAGAAACGAAATACGGCGAGAAACTGGAACACTCCAGCATCAACGAAGCGGGTGATTTTCTTTTCATCCCGCCCAATCTGCCGCATCAACCCGTCAACCTGAGCGAGACGGAAGAAGTCATTGCCGTGGTCGCGCGCAACGACCCAAATGAACAGGAAAGCGTCGTGGTCTACGATTCATAAGAATCGGAGTGTCAGACGAGAACAACGGTCTCCCGTGAAAAATAATTCAACAAAGGAGAATTGACATGCCCTTTTATCATAAACTTGGCAATATTCCCCACAAACGCCACACCCAATTCAAAAAAGCGGATGGAAAACTTTATCGCGAAGAAGTCATGGGATTGGAAGGCTTCTCGTCCATACAATCCATCCTTTATCACCACTTTCTCCCGCCCCGCGTTAAGATGACGGAAGACTTGGGACCCGCCAAACCGGAATACGTGGATTTTGGCCCCATTCGACACCGCGCCTTCAAAACCGATCAGGCTCCGCTGGGATCTGATCCGCTTGCCGCGCGGATTCCACTCCTTGGCAATAACGACGTCATCCTGGGCATCTCCCGCGCCAAAGACAGCATGGATTATTTCTACCGTAACTCGCAAGCCTACGAAACCTGGTGGGTTCACGAAGGCGAAGGAATCCTCAAAACTCAGTTTGGTAATCTGCCTTTCCGCAAAGGCGATTACATCGTCATTCCATTTGGCGTCACCTGGCAAATGGAATTGGATGGCGAAGCGCGCTTCTTTACCATTGAAAACCCGTCCCAGATCGAACCGCCAAAGCGCTACCGCAATAATTACGGACAAATGCTGGAACATGCTCCCTATTGCGAACGTGACATCCGAGTCCCCGAAGAGATCGAGACTCATACGGAGCGCGGAGAGTTTGAAGTACGGGTAAAAGTACGGGACAGGTTATCCCGCCATGTTTTAGACCATCATCCCTTCGACGTCGTCGGCTGGGACGGCTATCTCTATCCGTGGATTTTCAACATCGAAGATTTTGAACCGATCACAGGCCGCCTGCACATGCCGCCGCCTGTTCATCAAACCTTTGACGGGCACAACTTCGTTGTCTGCTCTTTCGTTCCCCGCCTGTTCGATTATCATCCGCAGGGTATCCCTGCTCCATACAATCACTCCAACATCCAATCGGATGAAGTTCTTTATTATGCGGAAGGTAATTTCATGAGCCGCAAAGGCATTGACCGCAGTGACATCAGCCTGCATCCCTTTGGCCTGCCGCACGGTCCACAGCCCGGAATGACAGAAGCCAGCATCGGCAAAACGGAGACTCAGGAACTAGCCGTCATGGTGGACACATTTCATCCATTGCAAATTACCAGGCAAGGTGCTGCGCTTGAAAAAACCGAATACATGTCCACGTGGCTGGAAGGCGACGGCGAGTAAAAAAATAAACATTGGAGAAAATCTATGAGAAAAGTATTTGGTCTGGCATTGGCGTTGAGCGTCATTATTTCATCCTGCAATCTGCCGAATGCAGGCGCACCAGACCCGCAAATCGCCACTGCGGCGGCGCTCACCGTTCAGGCGGCGATCAGCACAACATCAAATCAGCAGCCACTTGCCAGCCCAACCGCAGGGAACACAACAAGCGATAATAGCCCTACGCCGACATATTCCAAACCATTTGTCAGCGTGGGAGATGTTACCAATTGCCGCACCGGGCCCGGGGTCAATTATGAACGAGTGACTCAAATCCTGCCTTCAGACTCAGTTGAAATCATCGGCTTCTTCCCGCCCAATTACTGGATCGTTTCCACATCCGCCGGTAATTGCTGGGTTTCGGGTGAATTTACAACGCCCGCAGGCAGTTATGCGTCCGTGCCAACCGTAACCGCGCCGCCCACGCCGCAAGGAGGGGAACTGGAAAAAGTCAGTTTGCAAAAATGGGATGTTTCCTGTAATTACGAAACAAATGAAGCCAACATCATCATCCGATGGACGGACAAGGATGGCGAAAGCGGATACCGCATCTTGCGCAATAATGAAGTTGTTGCAGAGTTGGCCGCAAACAGCACGCAGTTTACCGAGGTCATTTCCCTGTTATCCGGGCAAAGCGTGGGGTACAACATCGTAGCCTTCAACGCCGCTGGTTCAGCAAGCAGCTCAACAGTAACGCTGAGTTGTTAAATGCAAGCTAAATAAAAAAAACTCCCACAATTTTTTGCGTGGGAGTTTTTTTTATTTTCAGGCTTCGCCAAATTGTTCTTTGGCTTTTTTGGTCTGTTTGCCGCGCTCATCCGTGGAAAGGATACGCTTGCGAATGCGGAAGTTCTCAGGTGTGACCTCCAACAATTCATCATCGGAAAGATATTCAATGGCTTCATCCAAACTCATGGTACGCGGTGGCGTGAGGCGAATTTCCATATCGCCGCCGGAAGCGCGCATATTCGTCAGGTGCTTCTTCTTGCAGACGTTGATCGGCAGGTCGCTTCCACGCGCATTTTCGCCGATGACCATACCTTCGTATACTTCCACACCAGGTCCCACGAACAATTGTCCGCGTTCTTCTGCACTTTTCAATGCATACGCTGTAGTAGTACCAGCTTCCCAGGCAACAATGGAACCTCTATTTCGCGAGGCAATCGAGCCAGCCAATTCATCGTAACCGTTAAAGATCGTGTGCATGATTCCGGCACCGCGCGTGGAGGTAAGGAATTGATAACGGAAGCCCAGTAAACCTCGCGTTGGGACGATGTAAACGATACGCGTCATTCCCTGACCTGTTTCCTGCATGTCGGTCATGATGCCGCGCCTGCTCCCCAGCATTTCCACCACCACACCTACGGTCTCATTACTGGTTTCAATGTGAACTTCCTCGTACGGTTCAAGCAAAGCGCCATCTTCCGCCTTGTGGAAAATTACCTCAGGCCGCGAAACCTGAAATTCATATCCTTCACGCCGCATGGTTTCTATCAAAATACCCAGATGAAGTTCACCTCTTCCAGAAACAAGGAAGTTCTCAGCCGATTCGGTCTCTTCCACTCGCAGGGAGACATTCGTTCGTAATTCGTCAAACAAACGTTCGCGCAGTTTTCGTGAAGTTCCCCAGGTGCCTTCTCTGCCTGTAAACGGGGATGTATTGACCCCGAAGGTCATGCGGACGGTTGGCTCTTCCACTTTTATGGTCGGCAGAGCAACAGGACTAGCAGGGTCAGCAAGGGTCTCGCCGATCGCAATTCCTTCAAGGCCAGCCAGGGAAATGATGTCGCCTGCTTTTACCTCGTCGATTTCGATCTTATTCAAGCCTTTGAAAGTGTAAAGATACCGCGCGCTTTCAGGCAATATCGTCCCATCTAATTTGATGCGAGCCATTTTCTGGCCAGCTTTAATAGTCCCTGCAAAGACGCGCCCAATGGCCGTCACACCGCGATAATCATCATATCCAAGGGTTGTCACCAGCATTTGCAAAGGCGCATCAGGATCAACCTTTGGGCAGGGAATATGTTTGAGGATGACGTCAAACATGGGCTGCAAATTTGATTCGAGTTCCGGGGTAAGCCCAGCCTTCCCGGCAGTAGCCTGCGCGTACACAACCGGGAAATCTGCCTGCTCTTCAGATGCGCCAAGTTCAATGAACAGGTCAAAGGTTTCATTCAACACACGGGATGGCTCTGCATCTTTACGATCCACTTTATTGATAACGACGATGGCTTTGTGTCCCATTTCCAATGCCTTCTTCAGTACAAAACGGGTCTGTGGCATGGGACCTTCCGCCGCATCCACAAGAAGCAAAACACCGTCCACCATGTTCATGACGCGTTCCACCTCGCCGCCAAAGTCAGCATGCCCGGGGGTATCGACGATATTGATTTTGACTGGTTGATTCGTTACAGGGTCGACCAGTGAGATAGCCGTGTTTTTTGCAAGGATTGTAATCCCGCGCTCGCGTTCCAGATCGTTAGAATCCATAACGCGTTCTTCAACATGCTGATTCTCGCGAAAGGTATGGGACTGCCCCAGCAATCCATCCACAAGAGTGGTCTTGCCATGATCTACATGGGCAATAATGGCAATATTACGTAAGTCAGTTCTTTCAATTTGCATGGTTTCTACTTCCAGTAAAGACTTTTTCAGCCTTCAAAAAATTATAATACTTTGATGAGTTGAGACTTTCAGATGTTTCTCGCTTACACACACAAAAACCCCCGACGGGGAAGCCGAGGGCTTAAAAATTAATCGTTCGGCGTGCGGCTGATATATTATCAGAGAGTGTGGGTTTTGGGTAGGGACTGCCCCCTTACAATCTTGCTGACTTACCCGTTTTTTTAAGATCGCGATAATTCCACAAGACCTGCCAGATCCGAAGAGCCGCCTCCACCTGAATCTTTAGCGACATCTTGGACTTTCCAAAACGACGGTCCGCAAAATAGATCGGCGACTCGCCAATTTTAAACTCCAGACAATGAGCAAGATATGCCATTTCTACAAGAAAGACATAGCCATTAGACTGAATTCTCTCGAATGGCATTTGCTTCAACGTCTCACTCCTCCACATTCGGAACCCCGTGGTTACATCGTGCAGAGGCAAACCCAGAATGCTTTTTGCATAAAAGTTCCCAAAAGCAGAAAGACGTTTTCGCCAGACGGGCCATTGTTTATCCACCGAGCCGCCTTCTGTATAACGGGATCCCAAGACAACATCGAAGGATTCAAGGAGGCGAGCCATATCCAGAAGGGCAGCGGGGTCATGAGAAAAATCCGCATCCATCTGAACGATAGCCTGAGTGCTGCCATCCAGTATTTTCTGAAACCCATTCAGATACGCTGAACGCAGTCCCATCTTCCCGGGGCGATGAAGCACCTCAATGCGATCTGGATATTTTGCTGCAAGCTCTTCAGCGACTTTTCCTGTGCCGTCGGGACTGTTATCATCCACCACAAGCACATGCAAATCCAGCGGAAGCGAAAACAAAGCGGAGACCAGTTTGGGCAGGTTCTCCGCTTCGTTATATGTAGGTGTAACAACTGTAATACGCAAGCAAATCCCTCTTTATCTCTTGTTACGAAATAGCTCCGCCCTCACCTGCTCCACATTTGCAAACTGGGTCTTCAGGGACGGTATTTCCACGATCTTTGCCCCTAATTTGTCAGACCGTTTTGCCATTTGTTCGCGGTCTTTTATCGGGTAGAAATACTCCATGGACTGGTCGAGCCTTGTCTTTAATTTTTCACTCAACGCAGCCAGGTTGGACGGCGGTAAAACGAGTACGAAATCAGTGCCTGTTAAATGCCCCAGAAAATCTTCAGGACGGCTGACTTCACGCATGGTATTAACGATCATCAAGCTAATAGCCCGAAGTACGTCATCAGAAGCCACAAAGCCATAAGCTTCACGGAACATATCCATATTTTCAAGCAAGACAAAAAGCAAGGCAGATCCATCCACGCCAATGACTTCGGAAAGCTTTTCGTCCACCAAAGCGCCTTCAGGCAACCCTGTGACGGGATTTGTCAACGAGCCCTGGCTGACCCTCTTTAACGCATTTCGGACTCGCAGGCGTAATTCCTGTACATCAAAAGGCTTGGTAATGTAATCGTCTGCGCCTATTTCCAAGCCTTGGAGACGGTCGGAGCGTTCCCTTTTTTCAGTGAGAAAAATTATGGGAATATCGGAAGTACGTCGGTCGGCGCGCATTCGACGAGCCACTTCAT
Source organism: Anaerolineales bacterium (assembly GCA_014860805.1). GTDB lineage: Bacteria > Chloroflexota > Anaerolineae > Anaerolineales > Villigracilaceae > Villigracilis. The sequence goes on along the minus strand of JACZJB010000270.1, from coordinate 21,498 downwards.
ATCCATCAATGTCAGGCAGACGAATATCGAGAATGACCAGGTCTGGATGATCCTGCTGGGAAGAACGGACTCCATCTTCCCCCCAGTTAACTGTAAAGACTTCGTAACCCTGAACGCGAAAATAGGCGTTCAGCATTTCAGCCACGTCAAGATCGTCTTCAACGATAAGTATTTTGGACTTGGTGTCTGTCATGCCAGGTTCTTTTCGGCTACGAGATCGGTTCTTTTTGTACGATGAATTCGCAGACGCTGTCTCCGATGGCAACGCACTTGGATTCATTGACGCGGAATTCATTGCCGCCAGATACCCACTTGAGGCTTTCCTGCAGCAGACCAGTGGCAACAAAACAGACGGGTTTGTCTGCGCCTGTGCGTCCCCAGCAGCATGGGCATTTGTGGATGGTCCATACCCACTCAGTGTCTTTTTCTTCGACAGTTGTTTGTTGATCGCTTAGCTGGGAAAATATTTTTGCGAAAGCTGGCAGACCAATTCTCAGCTTGGATTGAAGCGGAAGGACAACGAAAGCTAAATCTGCCGCGCCTGCCAACGCTCCAAAATTCTTGAGCGCATCGGAAAATGTAGCGCGTCCTGCACGCAAGGCAAGTCCGCGCCCGCCGCGGGGGCCGTACATTTCTTCGAGAGCGGAACCAATGGCGGAAAGCTCGACAAAATCAAATCCTTTATCAAGGTTGTCGGGCGGATAATTTTCTATGTAATGATTCAAACCAGCAAGGTTGAGAATGGCGTTCAAGCCATTTTTTCCCATCACTTCTTCGAGCGATTTGATGGTGATCAATCCAAATTTGTTAGGGTAGAACAATCCACTTTTTTGAAGGGGGGCCATAAAAACTCCACTAGATCAACTTCGCCAGATCTTCGGCGGCGCGACGCATATCAAGGAAGATCAGGCCAAGCTTGGCCTGTTCACGTGCCAATGCGGTGAGAACTGCTTCTTCACCGACCGACATCAAAACAACGTACCCTTTTAAGCCCTTGATGTAAACCTGCTCAAGAGAGCCGCGTCCCAATTCGCCTGCAATACGTTCGCCCAATGAGAGCATCGCCGCAGACATGGCGGAAACTCGGTCTTCCTCCACACCTTGCGGAAGAGCAGACGCAATGCTAAGGCCATCCACACTGACCACTGCTGAAGCTTCGATATCAGGTGATGAGGCCTGTAATTCGCGCAGGCGGTCCACCATTTGTTGCGTACGGTTTTTAGACAAGCCAACCCTCCTGAGGGGATTTAACGCTCAAAAACAGCAGAGACGTCAATTTAAGAATCGTGAGACTATTTTAGAACATGGCAATCATTGTGTCAAGTTCGGCATGCGTGAAACAAACAGTTATGAAAGCCGGCGGCGATTCGCCCGCATTTCCTCCGCCACTTTCAAAGAATTCTCATCCCCGCGCTGCTCCAGTTTGTGGACGATATTCTCGTGGTCTTCATCGTCTCGGTTCTGGCTGAGCTTGTAACCTGCGTCAATCCGCGTCACATCCAGCGCAAAACCAAAGACGCCCTTCATCTCTTTTTGGACAAATTCCTCTGGCAGATCCTCCAGGCGATAGGAAGTGCCCGCCTCATGCCTCCCGACCAGTTGACTCAACAACGAATGCAGTTCCTCCCCTTCAACTGCTCGGACCCTTCCATAGACATGCACCATCGTGTAGTTCCAGGTCGGCACGTTGACGTGGTTGTACCAGCGCGGCGAAATATACGTATGAGCACCTTGGAAAATGAGCAATACCTCCTGCTCGCCAAAGCTCTTCCACTGCGGGTTCGCACGAGACATGTGTCCCAGGATTGTGAGCGCGCCTTCCTCGCCTTCGATAATTTCAACGGTTAAGTGAGTTGCGATTAGTTTTTCCCCGTCGCGGCTCACCAAGGCTGGGAAATTGTTCAGCTTCAGGAATTCGATGATTTTTTCACGGTCTTCTTCACGGTAAAGTTTTGGGATGTACATGCAATACATTATCCTTGTTTAAGATTTCAGCGTAGACTCAACGCAGTATTTGCAGAGTTAATTGTGGGATCGAAAAACATGACTTCTGTCAAGATGACATCTCCCAATGTTGGGATTATACTTGAAGCAAGCACGGGACAAAAAACAGTCTTCTCGCTTAATAAAAATTCAAGATCAGATAATAAATCTGATTTTAGATAACAACCCCAGGAGTTTAATATGGACACAACAATTGAAAGCATCTCCGCACTGGAAATTCTCGATTCTCGCGGCAACCCCACTATTGAAGTGGAAGTGGTTTTAATGGACGGCGCGTGGGGACGCGCTGCGGTTCCCTCAGGCGCATCCACTGGCGAGCACGAAGCCTTGGAAATGCGCGATGGTGATAAGAAACGTTATCTCGGCAAGGGCGTATCGAAGGCAGTTGCAAACGTCAACGGCGTGATCTCAGAATCCCTCTTCGGCTGGGATGCCTCTGAACAAAAAGCCATCGATGCCGAACTCCTCTCAATGGACGGCACCCCCAACAAGTCCAACCTTGGCGCGAACGCGATCTTGGGCGTCAGCCTTGCAGTAGCCAAAGCCGCCGCAAATTCATTCGGCATGCCTTTATATCGCTACCTCGGCGGCGTGTACGCACACATACTCCCCGTCCCGATGATGAACATCATGAACGGCGGCGCACACACAAGCTGGCAAAGCACCGACATGCAGGAATTCATGGTGATGCCCTTCGGCGCCCCTTCTTTTTCTGAAGGTCTGCGCTGGGGCGCGGAAATCTATCACGCTTTGAAATCTGTATTAAAGGAAAAAGGTTATGGCGCTCTTGTCGGTGATGAAGGCGGCTACGCTCCCGCTCTCAAGGCGAACAATGAAGCCATTGAATTGATCCTCTCTGCCATTGAAAAAGCTGGCTTCAAAGCTGGCCGCGGGCAACAGGTCGCCATTGCGCTTGACCCCGCCGCCTCCGAACTTTATGACGAGAAGACCAAAAAGTACAACCTCCGCAAAGAAGGCAAGGAATTGACCGGCGAGCAGATGGTTGAGTTCTGGGCCAAATGGGTCAAGGACTATCCTATCGTTTCCATCGAAGATGGTCTTGCACAGGATGACTGGGATGCGTGGAAGCTGATGGTGAAAACCGTTGGCGACAAATGCCAGATCGTCGGTGATGATCTTTTGGTAACCAATCCCGAACGTGTCCGCAAAGCGATCGCTGAAAACGCCGCCAATGCCCTGCTCGTCAAAGTGAATCAGATCGGTTCCTTGAGCGAGACTATCGAAGCCGTTGAACTTTGTCAGCGTGCTGGGTGGAGAGCCGTCACCTCTCATCGCTCCGGCGAGACGGAAGACGCCACCATCGCGGACCTCGCAGTTGCTCTCAACACCGGGCAGATCAAAACGGGAGCCCCTGCCCGATCCGATAGAGTTGCAAAATATAATCAGCTTCTGCGCATCGAAGCAGAATTAGGCACAGAAGCAAAATATGCGGGCTGGGAAGCCTTGAAGTCGAAATAAGCTCAAAAAGGGCAGAGAAAATTTTCTCTGCCCTTTTTATATTTAATGACCCAGTTTCGTTTTGAAACATTTCCAATTGCGTTGACAAATCATCTTCGATGGATATAATCAATTTGTTGCCCCATCATACTAATTACCCATGGCAAACTTCATAACAGACCAAACCTTCGTTCGCGAAAACAATCTCTCCTATGTGCTGCGGTTGATTCATGCCCGTGCGCCGATTTCGCGTGCGCAACTGGCCGTAGTCACCGGATTAAACAAATCTACCATCTCGAGTCTGGTGGATGAACTGATCGTCCGTGACTTGGTTCACGAAGCAGGCAGCAATTCCAGTGGAGCAGGCCGCCCTGCCACAATGCTTGAAATAAATTCACATGCCGGGTTAATCATCGGCGTGGAGCTTGGTGTGGATTTTGTCTCCGTGGCTGTCACTGATTTTCTCGGAAAAATCATGTGGCGCAAGCGCGAAGATGCCAACCCAAATGAAGATCAGCAAAAGATGATCGATCAAACCTCGCGCATCATAAAAGAGGCGATGGCTGCGGCGAAAAAGAAGAACCTTGGCTTCCTCGGCATGGGGCTGGCAACACCGGGTACTGTCGATATAAAAAATGGAGTCTTGATATTCGCCCCAAACCTGCACTGGCGCAACGTCCCATTTGGAAAAATTTTTTCAGAGCAGACCAAACTCAAAGTATTCGTTGAAAACGATGCGAATGCCGCGGCAACTGCCGAACACTTATTTGGCACAGCACGCCAAAGCCAGGATTTTCTTTTTGTTTTTGCCGGTGTCGGCATTGGCGGCGGATTATTCCTTAATGGAAAGTTGTATCGTGGAAAAAACGGTTATGCTGGCGAAATCGGGCACTCCCCCATCATGGCAGAGCCTTCACAAACAGTCTGTCACTGCGGCAACCGCGGGTGCTGGGAAACGTACGCAAATCAATATTCCATCATCCAACGCGTTCAAGCACGTTTGGAAGTGAAACGCACCAGCATCGTCCCCAAGCTGATGGCAGAACAAAACTCCCCATTGACGATTCCTCTCATCAAACAAGCGGCAGATGCAGGCGATAAAGAAGCGATTGATTCTTTCACGGAGGCGGGCCACGCCATGGGACAGGGTTTCGCAGGACTTATCAACATTTTCAATCCCGAAAAGATCATCCTGGGTGGACCATTGAGCCTCGCTGGGGAATACCTTCTACCTGCCATCAAGGAAACCATGGCGCGTCATTCCATGCCTGAAATTGACCAGCAAGCCGAGGTGCTTTTATCTCCCTTTGGGCCGGACGCAAGCCTGATTGGCGCAATCGCCATTGTTGCAGATCACATCCTCTCTTTGCCGTCTGCTGTAAAATAATTTTCTGCAAATTTCATTTTACGAATGAGGCCGAAATTGAGCCTCATTCTTTTAAAGTACAATCCGTTTATGAAAAATCAATCTGCAAAAACAACTATTTTGCTTGTCACTGCCGCATGTTTTCTTTCTTTCTTCGTCTTCGGCTTTACAGATAATCTGAAAGGCCCCACCCTTCCATCCATGATCCGCGAATTGAATATTGATTATGGCACCAGCGGAAATATCTTTTTCGGGGAGTATTTCGGCTTTGTCGTCACTTCGCTGATCGCAGGCATTCTCGCTGACCGATTCGGCTTAAAAATGATTCTGATAACGGCTGGCCTTTTACTAGCAACTGGCGTTGCAGGGTACAGCTCATTCAGCAGCACGTTCCTGCTGACTGCGTCCTTGTTTTCCGTGGGACTCGGGTTGGGTGCCATTGAATTGGGCGCGAACGCCACGATCGTACAAATCCATCCCCACAAAAAGGGGCTGTACCTGAATCTTATGGCGGTTTTGCACGGACTCGGCTCTCTGGTAGCCCCTTTATTTGCAGGCTGGCTGCTGGCGTTGAACATCTCTTGGCGCACAATTTACCGTTGGGACATCCCACTCATCGCTTTGTTCGTATTGCTATTTTTGTTCCTTCAATTTCCAAGATCGCAAAATCAAAATAACAGCATCAACTTTCGCAACATACCCAATTTTGCCTTCAAAGGAAATCTTCCCTGGTTTTACGCCGCTATTGCATTTTATGTTGCCGCAGAGATCGGTATTGCGTCCTGGCTGGTAACTTTTCTTCAAGAAATTCATGGAGCAAGCGTACTCTCCAGCAATCAAAGCCTTTCCCTCTTTTTCGCACTGCTTATGCTGGGGCGACTTGGCGGAGGGTTTATTGTGCACCGCCTCGGCTATTTACGCTCAATTCTATTGGCAGCCATTGGCAGCTTATTCTGCATCGTACTGGGAATGTTCACCACCTTTACTGTGTTCCTTTCGATCACAGGCTTCTTCTTTTCGATCATCTTTCCAACGTTCACAGCAATTGTTTCGGAAAACTTAAAGGAAAACACAAACACCATTTTAGGTGTGCTATTCACGTTCGCAGGAATCGGCGGTCTGCTAGGTCCCTGGATCATTGCCTGGGCCAGCGATCTGTTTGGACTCAAACTAGGATTTGCGTTTGGCGGCGTTTTTACCGCGCTGCTTGTCGCTTCACTTTTGATACTATTGAAAGGAGAAAAAGATGGAAAAACTGCTTAACTGGGGATTGCTTTCTACAGCAAAGATTAATCAGGCATTGATAAAGCCCATCAACGCTTCAAAACGGACCCGCTTACTGGCGATTGCTTCGAGAAGCCAATCCTCCGCTGATGCATACGCCCGCGAGAATAAAATTCCGCGCGCATACGGCAGCTACGAAGCTCTGCTTGCCGACCCTGAAATTGACGTGATCTACAATCCCCTTCCAAACCATTTGCATGCTGAATGGACGATCAAAGCCTTGCGTGCCGGCAAGCATGTGCTGTGCGAGAAGCCGATTGCGCTCACTCTTGCAGAAGTAGATGAAATGATAGCTGCAGCAAAAGAGACGGGCAACGTGCTGGCAGAAGCTTTTATGTATCGCCATCATCCCCAGACGTTAAAAGTAAAAGAAATTGTGGACAGCGGCGTGCTTGGAAAAATACAGCTCATCAAAGGTGCATTCACCTTTACACTCGACAGAGAGGGAAATTTCCGCCAGATAAAAGAAATGGGCGGCGGCAGCATTTGGGATGTGGGCTGCTACCCCGTTAGCTACGCGAGGATGATCGTCGGGGCGGAACCTGTTGAAGTTTTTGGTTGGCAGGTTGAAGGTCCGAGCGGAAGCGATGATTCCTTCATCGGGCAAATGCGGTTTGCAAATGGTGTCCATGCCCAATTCGATTCTGGGTTCAAATCACCTTCACGATCTTACATTGAGGTTGTAGGCAGCGACGCAGTTCTCAAGATCCCCTCCCCTTTTAAACCCCGTAAAAACAGCGAATTATTTTTAGTGCGCGACGAAGTGGAAGAAAGGATCAAAATCACCGGCACAGAATTATATTTAGGCGAGGTGGAGGATATATGTGATTCGATTTTGCTTAAGAAACCCCAGCGAATTCCCCTGGAAGACAGCCGGGAAAATATTGCCGTACTGCTCAGTTTTATTGAATCTGCGGACAAAAAAAAGCCCGTTTTGCTCTAAAAAGGGGATTTAGTTTTCGCACGCAACTAATCAGTTTTTAAAAAACATAGGTCATTTTCCGCCTTGTGGTTATAATAAAGTTACCATATTCTAACGACTGGAGGATTATCATGGCAAGTGTTACATACAAGAACGTAGTAAAGAAGTTCGGCGACTTAACGATCATAAAGAATCTCAATATCGCAGTTGAGGATAAAGAGTTCCTTGTATTGGTCGGGCCATCAGGCTGCGGCAAAACAACCGCCCTGCGCCTATTGGCTGGTTTGGAAGAGATCACAGACGGCGAAATCATCATCGGTGATCGTGTTGTGAACGATGTAGCTCCGAAAGACCGCGACATTGCCATGGTCTTTCAGTCGTATGCGTTGTATCCACACCTTTCAGTTTATGACAACATGGCGTTCGGGCTCAAACTTCGCAAGACGCCAAAGGATGAGATCAAACGCCGCGTGGATGAAGCTGCGGAAATCCTCGGCATCACAGATCTCCTTCAGCGCAAGCCTCGTCAATTATCCGGTGGTCAACGCCAGCGTGTGGCTGTCGGACGCGCAATCGTGCGCGAGCCAAAAGTATTCCTGTTCGACGAGCCTCTCTCGAACCTGGATGCAAAGCTCCGTGTGCAAATGCGCGCTGAAATCAGCAAACTTCACCAGCGTTTGCAGACCACCTTCATCTATGTAACCCACGACCAAACCGAGGCGATGACCATGGCAACCCGTATTGCCGTCATCAACAAGGGCAATCTGCAGCAATTGGATACGCCGCAGAACCTGTACGACTCGCCGAACAATTTGTTTGTGGCTGGCTTCATCGGCTCCCCTGCCATGAACTTCTTCCCCGCCAAGATTGCAGTAAACGGCGATAAGGTGATCGTAGACACTGGCGATTTCCAGGTTCAAATCCCCGCTTCCCACACGGCTCCTTACAAAGGCCTGAATGGGCACAGCGTGATCTTTGGCATTCGTCCTGAAAACATACACGACCCAGAGTTTGCACCCCAAAACATTAATGGCGTCAGCGTCTCCTCCAAAGTTGACGTGACGGAATTAATGGGTAATGAAACACTCCTATATCTTGTCAGCGGAAAGAATACATTTGTCGGCCGCGTAGACCCGCGATCCAAACTCCGTGTTGGCAATACTACTCAAGTGATCTTTGATATGGACAAAATCCATATCTTCGATGCAAATACTGAAGAGGCAATTCGATAGGCCCCTGAAAAGGAGGTGGTTACTCGCAGCAAACGCAGGTAGTTTTTTCATTTCTACAATAAACAATGATTACGAAATTTCAAAGGAGTAGTAAGAGAATGAAAAAGAATTTGCTCGTCCTGTTTAGCATTTTGATCATTGCATCCCTCGCGCTTGCTGCGTGCGGCGGCGGTGCGCCTGCCGGCGGAGATGTCACAGAAGTAACCTTCTGGCACGCCTATGGCACCGGTTCCGCTGAAGAAATCGCCCTCACCAAAAATCTTGAAAAAGCAGCAGCCGACCTGCCCAACATCAAGATCAACGTACTTCAGGTCCCCTTCAATGACATCTTCAACAAGTACGACACCGATGTAGCTGCCGGCGGCGGCCCTGACCTGTTCATCGCCCCGAACGACAACCTCGGTGGCCAGGTTCGTGCTGGAACCATTGCCGACATTACCGAACTTGCTGCCGGCAAACTTGGAGACTATAGCGAACTTGCCCAGGGTGGCTTGATGTACGACGGCAAACTGTATGGTATTCCTGAAACCACCAAGGCAGTTGTGTTCTGGTACAACACCGACCTTCTCCCTGAGGCCCCCGCTTCAACCGACGAACTCAAGGCGTTGATGGAAGGCGGCACCCCTGTCTCTGTCAGCTTTGGCTGCTATCACCACTGGGGCTTCTTCGGCTCCTTTGGCGGACAGATATTCGATTCCAACTTCAACTTTGTTGCTGACGATGCCAATCAAGCGAAGATCACCAGCGCAATATCTTATTTGAACGATCTCTACCAGATTTCCGTTGCAAATGGCTGGCCCCGCAACGACAGCGATGGTCTCGCTCCCTTCACCGAAGGCACTGTCGCCGCTATCACCAACGGTAACTGGGCAATGGGCGATTATCGCGCCGCGCTTGGTGACAAGCTTGCTGTAGCTCCGATCCCTGCCGGTCCTGGTGGAGCTTCCAACCCGCTCCTCGGCGTTGACGGTTTTTACTTCAACCCGAACAGCGAAAACAAGGAAGCTGCTCTTGAGGTGGCTCTCTATCTCACCAACAAAGAGTCGCAGACCGTTATGATGAACGAAGCCGGTCACGTTCCTGTAAACACAACGGTCCAAGTAACCGACCCGCTAATCCAGGGCCTGCTCGATGCATTTGCTACTTCCTACTTCCGCCCGCAAGTGGAAGCCATGGGCAACTATTGGGGTAATTTCTGTGGCACTGACCAGGTCTTCGACGCCGGCACTCCTGCGGCTGACTGGGTCAAGACATCCTTCGAAGGCGCGACCAAGTAAGGTTTATATATAACTGCAATACAGGAGCGGACAGGGGAACCTGTCCGCTCCTGATTTTGGTATTGATACCCGCCTCACGCCAGGAGGAACAAAATGGAAATTGCAAAATCTTCCAAGAAGAAAACCCAGTGGAAAAGGGCTTCGCTCCCCTACTTCTATCTTCTCCCTGCCTTCCTAGTCATGGGAGTCATCACTTTTTATCCATTAATTTATCAATTAATTATTTCTTTCACGAATTTCGAGTCAAAGGATCTCCTGCTTGGGCTGAAGTCTCCTGATCTCCAATTCATTGGCTTTAAAAATTACGTTGATATTTTCACAGCTGCACTGCCTGTTGAAAATTTCAATTTTTTTCGGGTCCTGGAGTTTAACTTTTGGTGGGCGCTTAGCAACGTCATGCTGCATGTACCTGCCGGCGTATTGATCGCAACCCTGCTAAACACGGAAGGATTGTGGCTCAAACGTATTTATCGGGCAATTTACATTCTCCCAGTTGTCGTCCCGCCGCTGGTGGTCGCCACAGTGTGGACAAATATTTTCGATGAACGTTATGGCGCCATGAATCAGTTGCTGACCAGCATCGGCACCTATTTTGGAAACACTGCCCCTGTCTACATCCGTTGGTTTGAAGATGTAAAACCGCCCATCCCTGGCTTTTTACCCGGCGCGCCGCTGACACTTGCCTACTACGCCATGATGGTGGCAAACTTCTGGCTTGGCTGGCCGTTTATGTCCGTTGTAGCCACTGGCGCGTTGCAAAGTATTCCAAGAGATTTGTATGAAGCGGCATCCATCGACGGAGCAACCGGCACACAACAATTCTGGGGCATCACCGTTCCGCTCCTGCGTCCGGCAATGATCCCTGCCGCCGTGTATGGATTTACCCTATCCTTCAATCTTTTTAATTTTGTCTTCTTCATGACAGGCGGCGGGCCAGCGCGGTCTACCGAATTGCTGGTTACATTTGCATACAACCTTGTTCGAAACCTGCGATGGTATGGTGTGGCAGCGGCTTTTGCAGTGATCATTTTCGTCGTCGCTCTCATCGTCTTCCTGATCACCAACCGCATCACTCGCGCCACACAAAACTATCAGGAGGCTTAGCGCATGAATTCCGCAAAAGTGGAAACGAAAAAAAATCCGATTGTCCGCTTGCTGACCATGAACACCTCGGGACAAACGAGCGGGCGAAGCCTGCCGTTGTGGAGACAGATCCTGCTGCAGATCATCTGCGTAGCGATTCTTCTGTCGGTGATGTTCCCGATCATGTATATCGTCACGCTGTCGTTCAGTCCCAAAACCACACGCCCATCGACTCTCGAATTGATCCCAAAAGAAATTTCCTTCATCGCTTATCAACAAGTGTTGGATAGGCCCACAGGAAACCCCGTCACCTTCATTGAGCTTCTGAAAAACAGCGTGTTTCTCTCTGTAGGTGTGGGTCTTGCCGCGCTGGTCATTGCAGTGACTGCCGCCTACGCCTTCTCCAGGTTAAAGTTCAAACTGCGTGAAATACTCATGATCTTGGTATTCATCCCGCTGCTTATGCCAGCCGTGGGTTTGAGCACCCCGCTTTACCTTCTTCTGAATCAAATTCAAATCAAGCAGTGCGCAGGGAATCAAGTCGCCATTCAGCCGTTTACAAGCTGCGGCGGTGAAGCGAAAGGCAAACTTGTCTTCAACCTGCGCGACTCCCTGCTTGGTGTTGGTATCGCAATGACAGCCACCGCCCTGCCCTTTGCGGTGTGGAATCTTAAGGGCTATCTTGATACCATTCCAAAAGAACTGGAAGAAGCCGCGGCCATTGACGGAGCTGACACCAACCAAACCTTCTGGCAGATTGTCATCCCGCTCGCCGCTCCACAACTTGCCGTTACATTCTTCCTCGGCTTTATCGGCCACTGGCAGGAATTCGTCACCACCTGGCTATTCCTCTCCCAGCCAAAAGACTACACCCTTGCCATGACCCTTTATAACATGACAGGTCAATACGCTAACAGCGTTCCGTGGAACCGCTTCGCCGCAATGGCAGTTATCGTAGCCCTGCCCGTTGCCATTGTGTATATTGGCCTTCAGAAACAGATCGTCGGCGGGCTTACTACCGGCGGTGTCAAAGGATAGCTCAACGAATTACAAACTTTTTTCCTCTCCTTTCTTGATCAAAAAGAAGGGAGAGGAATTTTTTACTCGGATCCTGATGCTTAAACGGATTTTTTCAACTCTGCTGCTTATTTCTGTTCTATCAGCTTGCGGATCAACTTCCCCGACAGCTGCTTCTCCCGCGCAGACAGAGCCAGCCACCTGGTGGAATGAAGCGGTGTTCTACGAAATTTTTGTCCGCTCCTTTTACGATACTGACGGAAACGGCATCGGCGATTTCAACGGAATCGCCCAAAAACTGGACTATCTCGAATCACTTGGTATCACCGCCATTTGGTTGATGCCTATCCATCCATCCCCTTCCTATCATGGATACGATGTCACCGACTATTACGCCGTCAACCCTGAATACGGCACAATGGATGATTTTAAAAATCTGCTTGCCGAAGCCCATAAGCGGGACATTCGCATCATCATAGACCTCGTGTTGAACCACACTTCCAGCCAGCATCCCTGGTTTGCGGAAGCAAATAGCAACCCAAACTCAAAATATCACGATTATTATATTTGGTCTGAAACCGGCGAAGGGGATGGCGGCTGGCATCAAGGCAATCAGGGATATTATTTTGGCCTGTTCTGGGAAGGCATGCCCGACCTTAACTACAACAATCCCGAAGTCACTACAGACATGTTAAAAGTGACTGGTTTCTGGCTGACAGATATTGGCGTAGACGGCTTTCGAGTGGATGCAGCCAAACACCTTATTGAAGTTGATGGGAAACGTGAAAACACACCTGCCACTCACGAATGGTTCAAGGGGTTTTACGAATCATATAAACAGCAAAACCCGCAAGCCTACACGGTTGGCGAAGTGTTTGGGGCGGGATCTTCTGTGATCAAGTCCTACACAGGCGACCAGCTTGACCAAATTTTCAACTTTGAAATGTCCAATGGATTTGTCAACAGTGTTAATGGCGGCGCGAACTCCGGCATAACAAGCGCGTTTAAATTCGCCTTTCAGGATATGCCCGATTTTAACTACGCAACTTTCCTCACGAACCATGATCAAAACCGCGTGATGTCGGTGTTTAATGGAGATACAGACAAGGCAAAAACCGCAGCCACTCTCTTGCTTACTTCAACCGGCACACCATTCATTTATTTTGGAGAAGAGATCGGCATGACGGGTAAAAAGCCGGATGAAGACATCCGCCTGCCCATGCAATGGTCAAGCAGTGAGAATGCGGGATTCACCATTGGTCTTCCCTGGCGCGCCGTAAATGCAGAATATGAGACTGTCAATGTTGAAGCGCAGGTTGAAAACCCTGATTCCCTGCTGCATCACTACCAAACTCTCATCCAACTCCGCAAAGATCATCCAGCATTGTTATCTGGCAATGCCACATTGATCGAGACGGAAAACACAGCCCTTTTCGCACTCCTGCGTCAAACCACAGACGAAAATATTCTGATTGTCGTAAATTTGGGAGATAAATCAATTTCAGACTACGCCTTGAGTCTGGAGAAAAACCTTCTCGCAGACGGCTCCTTGACTGTTTCATCATTACTTGATCCAATACAAGCCCAGCCCTTGAAAACCAAAAACGGACAATTTAAGGATTACAAACCTGTTGATGAAGTACCTCCCTACCAAACCTATATTTTTCAGATCAAATAAATATCGACACAACTCATTTCTTGAAATACAACTGAACGATCACATAAACAAATGTTATCAAAATACCCAGAATCGAAATCGCAACCCCGGCAATTGCCGTTTTGCTCTTTTCAGTTCTCATACTCAGGATCCCGAGAACAATCCCCATTATTGCTGTGATACCACCACAGGCAGGGATAATACCAGCGCACAGACTGATCACCCCAAACGCAGCAGATGCGATCGCGAACTGCCTTGAAATCCGCAATTCAGGGTCAAGCCTGTCGAAGTCAGATTGCATAAAGAAGCCTCCACAAAAAAATGAATACATTTTCAAAATGTACTGATACAATTCTACACGCTTTCTTTCCTTGTAATTTGGGAATTTCAATATGAACAAAACCATCCGCGCATTGCTGTATCTGATTTACACCCTGCTTGTTTTTGCAGTTGCTTTTGGATTGCGCACCTATGCGGCGAACAACCTATCCATTGACTACGACGAAGACGATTATTTACGCGCGGGACAGGAATTTGCGCATCTCATCAAAACTGACAACTGGTCCGGTTTTCTGGAAACGAACTACCGCCCCGAACACCCGCAACTCGCAAAGATCATGTTCGGGCTGAGCATCGTCGGTCTCCCTGAAAAACCGTTGATCGCAGACCTGCCCATCACAGCCAATCCTGTCAGCACACTGCCGCCTGATTTGCTTGCCGCGGCGCGCAATATGTCAGCCATATGGGGTTCATTAACTGCCATGCTGCTGGCGTTAATCAATCCACTTGGCGGATTGATCCTGGCAGTGCACAGCTTCACCATTAAGTACACATCCCAGGTCATGCTGGATGGCTTCGCATCCTTAATGAGCACGGCCGCAGCAGTGACATATTATCTTTCCAAGGGAAAAACGGGGAAGACAAAAAGTGTCTTCCTGATAGCATCCGCCATTTTTCTGGGGGCAAGCGCATCTTCCAAATATTTACACTCGGCTGTCGGGTTTGCCATTTTAATTGACTGGTTCCTCTCTGCAAGAGAGGCTAATGAAACAAAGAAGTTTTTTAGAAATGCTTTCTTGTGGGGAGTCCTTTCCCTTGCCGCTTTTTTCGTATTCAATCCCTTTTATTGGCCCGACCCACTGGAGCGGATTCAAGTTACGTATGAAGCGGTATCCACTACAACTACAAACCCAAACGTGGAAAAGGCAAATCTGCCCACATGGCAGCCGTTTATTCATTTATCTTCTTCCGTCCCTGTATTTTGGAATGAAGAAGGCTTTTTGTTCCGAGTGGATGGGATTATCTTCATATTCGCCATTCTTGGGATCGCACAAACCTGGAAAAAGAATCGGTTCATTGCCATCTGGCTGTTTGTAGATTTATTCATTCTGCTCATTTGGCGGACGAAGTGGGCACAATATATTCTCGTGGCTACTGCTCCGCTTTCATTTGTCGCGGCAGAGGGGATAAAGTCTACAGGCGCAAATCTTGTCGAATGGTGGCAGACCAGGCACCAGCGCGGAAAAGAAGCGGTGAAACCGTCCCGCACAGAGACGGTTCGCGCGATCCCATGGTTGATGCCAGGGCTGTTTGCATTTCTCGTTTTGACGATCTTTCCCTTGCTTTTTCAAATAGCGATTTCAATCATCAGCCTGGACGGCAATTCTTTGCGTGATGGATTTCAGGGTGGTATCTGGCGCGAATTTTGGGGCGGTGTGCTTGGGCAAATCGAGCCCAACAATCTTGCGCGGGATGGAAAAGTTCATTACATCGGCTTTCAGTGGTATCGCGAGATATTTAACTGGATCAACGCCATGGGGATGCCCTTCTTCAACACCATGTGGACGGTTATTTCAGTGACCCTGCAAACTGTGCTTGGTGTTGGCGCGGCACTGCTACTTTGGCAGCGCGGCATAAAATTCCGCAAAGGCTGGCAGGCATTATTTATTCTGCCGTGGGCAATTCCCGAAGCGATTGGAGCAATGCTCTGGTTGAACGTTTTTGTGCCGTTATGGGGATGGATCAGCCTGGCAGTAAAAAAAATCGGCCCGCTCACACCGCTGGAATTTTTCACAAACTGGGAGCGCTCCCCTGATACAGCCTTTCTTGTCCTGCTGGTTGTAGCACTTTGGTACGGTTTTCCATTCATGATGCTGGCCGCGAGCGCCGGGTTGAAATTACTTCCGCAAGAGGTGTTCGATGCGGCAGCCATTGACGGCGCTTCTGCCTGGCAGACCTTCCGCTATATCACCTGGCCGTTGATCATGCCGTTGATCGTGCCGGCCATCATCATCCGCGCGATATTCGCCTTCAACCAGTTCTATCTGTTTCAAATGTTTTATTTCGTCAACCCGGATTTCAACATGCGCACCCTTGCGAGTCTTTCCTACTTCCTTGTTTACGACTGGCGGGATTTCACAGCGTCTGCCATCATCAACATCATCACGATCCTCTTCCTGGTTGTCCTGATCGTTCTCTTCAATCGCTGGAGCAAGGCAGGGGAAGGAGTGACCTATGCGTAAAATGAAACCGCTGCGGCAACTCCTTTCACAGCTTGCTCTTGGGCTGATCGGCATCTACGTAATCATTCCCATCTGGGGTATTCTGCGCCTGACCTTCGATGGAGCAATTAAAAGCCGCGCCACAGAATTTCACTGGTTTCCAAAGGAATTCAGCATTCAGCCTTTCCTCAGCGCGCTGGACCGTCCCTACCAGACAGCCTCGTTTATGACCCTCTTTCAAAACAGCATGCTTGTATCCGTCAGTGCTGCCCTTGCTGCGGTGGTCCTGGGGATCAGCCTTGCCTATGCGTTTGCGCGATTCCGTTTCCCCGGCCGGCAGACAGGGCTTTTTGTGATTTTGCTTACCGCCGTTCTGCCGCCGATAGCATTCACAACGCCTCTTTATCTCCTGTTGAGCTGGATGCAGTTACGAACTACACTGCTTGGGCTGGCAATTGTGTACGCCGCTTTCGCCATGCCTTTCTGTGTGTGGAATTTGCGCGCAGCCTTTCAGGCTATTCCAAAGGAATTGGAAGAGGCGGCATTTCTCGATGGCGCGGGATACTTCACAACTTTCTGGCGCATTACCCTGCCAATGGCTGCACCGTCCATAGCGGTTGCGGCGTTGATCGCTTTCCTAATGGCGTATTCCGAATTCACCATTGGCTGGCTGTTTGTTGAAAAAACCGAAACCGTTACGCTGGCAATGTCCATCTACGCGATCTTGACCTCCGGTTCGGCGCAGCCATGGAGTCAGATTGGAGCACTCGCCATACTAATGTCCGCGCCGGTTGTGGTAATCTTCCTTATTTTCCAGCGCACTTTGCTGGAACGGATGATGTTCGGTACTACAACCGATTAAGTTGAAAATAGAGTCCTTTGTTAGATCGACTCTCAAAATAAATTTATACCTGAGGCTACTACATGAATATCCCCAACTGGGTACAAGATGCTGTCTTTTACCAAATTTTCCCAGATCGTTTTGCACGCAGCCAGAAACACCCCAGCACATTTAACTTCGAAGACTGGAATTCACCTCCCACAGCACACGGTTTCAAAGGCGGTGATCTGTACGGCATTGCCGAAAAGCTCGATTACTTGAAAGACCTTGGCATCACCGCGCTTTACTTGAATCCGATTTTCGCCTCAGCCAGCAATCATCGCTATCACACGTTTGACTATTACAATGTGGACGAGTTGCTTGGAGGCAATAAAGCCTTTGAATCGCTGCTCTCCAAAGCTCACAAGAAGAACATCCGCATCGTGCTTGACGGGGTATTCAACCACGCGTCACGCGGTTTTTGGCAATTCCACCACGTACTGGAAAATGGAAACGGTTCCCCTTACAAGGATTGGTTTTACTTCGACCCGGAACGCCTAAATGGTAAAAAGCCCTGGGGGGCATACCCGGGACACCACGAGCAAGGGCTTTTGAATCACAACGAAGACAGCCTGACAGCCATCGGTTATCGCGGATGGTGGAATCTGCCCGCGCTGCCAAAGTTCAATACCAATACTCCTGCCGTACGCGAGTTCCTTTTTGATGTTGCCGAATACTGGATCAAACTCGGAGTCGACGGCTGGCGATTGGATGTACCCACTGAAATTAATGATGATGCGTTCTGGCGGGAATTCCGCAGCCGCGTGCGGGCGATCAATCCTGAAGCATACATTGTCGGCGAGATCTGGCACGAGTCTCAGCGCTGGCTGCAGGGGGACCAGTTCGACGCAGTCATGAATTACGAAGTCACCAAGCCATGCCTGGCATTCTTTCCCAAGAAACTGGATATGCACATCCTGCATCAACAAGGAAATTATCAGGGCATCCAGCACACCATTGATGCGCATGAATTCGCAAATCGCATCGACCATAACCTCAGCCTGTATCAACGCGAAATTACATTTGCCCAGCTGAACCTTCTGGACAGTCACGATACGCCACGCTATCTTTCCTGCGCCCACGAGGACAAGTCCGCTTTGAAACTGGCGTGGCTATTCCTCTTCACCTACCCAGGCGCGCCTTGTATCTACTATGGCGACGAAATTGGTTTGAATGGCGCCCACGACCCTGAATGCCGAAAATCGTTTCCATGGGACGAATCCCAATGGGATAAAGATCTTCTTGACTACGCGAAAGCATGCGTAACTCTGCGTGCAAAACAAGAGACCCTGAGGCGTGGCGACTACAAACGTTTATATTCCCACGATCACGTAGTGGCGTATGCCCGTGTCCATAACAATGAAGAAATTATCACCGCTCTCAATACTGCCGATGTGGAAAAAAGTATCAACCTTCCCATCCGGAACAACCCCAAAATCCTGTTCGGCTCACCCACCCTTGAAGGTGAAAAGATTACAATTCCCCCACGCAGCGGAATTGTGATAAAGTAGGAATATCAAGGTCAGGTTACTCAGCCTGACCTTTTGATTTACAGAAAAAAATTGAATGGTTTGGCAGTTAATCCTTCCGATACCGAGACATAATTTATTGTGATGCAAAAACAATCCGAAGAGCAGCGCGCAAAGGCAGCCTATAACTGGTTGAGGGTTTCACCTCTTGCCACGCTGCTTACGCTTGCCTACGTGGCGGGGACAAATCTCCCATCCAACATCTGCGCAGAATTGACGGGACTCTGCCAATACAATATTGCCGGTCAGGTTGACATCATCGCCGGCATCCTGATCTCCGCACTCTGGCATCTCACCCTGCTTCGATTCGCAAATGACTCAGACAGTGAATTTGTCCGCAGGCATGGCAGACGCGCGCTCATGTACGCAGGAGTACGCACCGTTATTCCGTTGAGCGCATCCTTGCTAGACGCCCTCTTGAACCTGGGCGGCGCGCTAGCCTGCTGTTCCATTCCAATTCTTATTATTTTATGGGGGACAAATACAAAAGCAGGCCTCAGAGAAATTGCAAGCGAATTAGGAACGGACAAAATCCCCAATGAGGAAATGCAGTTAAATCGCACGCCCAGCACAATACTTGAACCTATCCTTTGGAATCTGCGAGCTGAGAATCCGTCAACGCGCGTTTCTGCCTTGAAAAGGCTTTATTCCGTTGACTCGATCAATGAGGCAATTCGCCTTGAATTGGAAAATCTTGCTGTTGGCGACAAAGATGAAGAAATTAAAAATAAAGCCCGCGAAATAATTGCCTTTTTCGAAGAATCAAAACCGTCCGCTTTTTCAAATCAAATCATAACCACGGAGAGCGTCATGTCTGAAAATAACGATTCCCGCCCCCCAGAAGAAATTCTCGATGAAATATATGGAAACCTTCAGAGCCACGAAGATACGATCATCCTGAGCGCCCTTGAAGAGATAATGGACATAAATTTCAGCAGCCAGGCAGTCCTCCGCCAGCTTGAAAAACTTTCCCTGCAAAGCAGCAACAAGGAAATTCGCGAAAATGCACGTGCCGCGCTCGCCCTGCCGTCCCAACGAAGGGTGCGCAGCCGCTTAAACAAACTCCAGCGCGGTGATCGTTATATTCTCTTGCAGGAAATCAACGAGTGGGAAAAAGGTGGATTGCTGCCAGCCGAAAACGCGGAAGTGGTCCGACGACGCTACGACTTTGACTTTGAAGTAAAACCATCTGCATTGACATCGAATCAAATTTCGCTGAAATCTGCTCCTGCACAAGCAGCCTTTGTCAACGCCGAAGCAGAAGCCTCAAAAGCGCAGCCAGCCGTCCCGATGAAAAGAAGCGAGCCTGAAGGTCCGCGCCCATCCCTCTTGCAGACTCTCACCAGCGAAGCCAGCATCAAGATCTATCTTTATCTCGGCGCGTTTTTTGTGATTGCATCTGCCGCAATTCTCGGTGTGGCCATCCCTGAATTGCGTCTGCCCATCCTTATCATCGGGACACTCATCTTCGGCGGATTGGCAATCGCCATTAAAAAGCGACTCCCCCAGCCAAGTTTTGCACTCTTCATTGTGTTCTCTTTCCTGCTGCCAATCACTGCAAACACCGTTCAAGAGACTCTCAGCCAAAGCATGAACCTTTCCAGTGCGTTCAACGCCGGGTATTGGATGTTCGTTTATTTCATTATGGCAGTCATTTGGAGTGGAAGCACGTGGTTCTACGAATCACGCTTGTTCAGCGTAACTGCCTTCATCTCATTGACACTTGCGCTCTTGAGGATTGGAGATATCTTCGATGCGCAGAGTGAGTTTTACACAAGCGCAACAGGTCTTGCGCCAATTGCAGGCCTTGCGGGGTACTGGTTATTGAAAAAATGGAAAGATGCAAAATTTGCACTGCCGATCTTCCTGGCAGCACAGGGATTACAGGTCATCATCCTGATCGCTTCCATCTCCATTTTTGGAGTCAATACCTTTGATCCATCCAATACACCATTTTGGCATTTGGCTACTTTCCTCACATGGATACTGGCGTTTGTCTTCTACATCCTCTCAAACATATTGCAGCCCTTCCTGTTCTTCCCATGGCTGGCGGCGGGAGCACTTATCCCCATGCCGTGGTTTCTCGCAGCAGCATTTGACATAGAAAGCCTGGGTTCAACGATTCTCCTATTTGCATGGGGCACGATGCTTTCAATTGCAAGTGATGTGACTCATCGAATTGAACCGACTCGCAAATACAGCCTGCCCATTCTGCTGGCATCCATGCCGACATTTGCATTGGGAATCATCACCGGTTTTGCGTACAGCACCACACTTGGGATGATCGCCGCTTTCGGCGTAGCTGCCATCTACACACTTCTGCATATCCTGCGCACGCGTTGGTGGCTGTGGACATTAGCCCTGCTCAACTTCATCATCGCCTATTTTGCATTCTTCAATCTCGAAGCGATTCAAAAGCTAAATCTCTTCTTCGGCTATCAACCGCTTTTCCTGAGTATCATTTTCCTGCTGCCAGATCTGTTCTTGAACAAGGATCTGAGAGCAAACCTTGAGTGGCGGCTACCTCCTCGAATATTCGGTGTGATATTTGCTGTCTTCACATCGATTGCAATTCTTTTCCAAAACGAATCGAATCATGTTGCGGTCTGTTATGCGGTCTACGTCCTGTTCTTTGCCGCGTACACATTCAAACAACGCAATGCCATTTTTGGATATCTGCCTGCCGCGTACCTGCCCCTCTCCATTATCTTCGCTTTAAATTTCTTTGAAATAGACGCATGGCTCCCCGCACTCACTGCATTGGCGGTTTTGTATTTCATCTTCGGCATTGCCATTCGTGCAAAAGAAAATTGGGCAAGGATGCTGCGCAACAGCTCACTGGCTCTTGGCACGACCATCGCATTCGCCGCTCTGCTTCTGCTGAAAGAACAAGGCGGTTGGTACGCGCTCGCAATTGGACTGCTCTACATCGCGGAAATGTATCTGAGCCGCAACGGCTGGTTTGAGGTTGGCGCGCCCGTTCTGTTCAACGTCGGCGTATTTCTCATCCTGCGGGATTTCAATGTGAATGAGCCTGCCTATCACCTGCTGGCATATAGCTTGGTCTGGCTGCTTGCAGATTTGCTGGCACATTTGACATTTACCAATCCGCGTCCGCTGGCATGGATCGTACGCGGTATCGGCGCATTCTTCGCAGTGACAGATTATGGCTTCCTGCTTTTCGGGAACGATGATTCAATTGCCAGAACGGGATTTGGAATCTACACGCTTCTTTTCCTGCTCATCAGCCTGCTCTACCGCCGAGCGACTCTTTTCTACGCCTTTACA
>JACZJB010000269.1 GCA_014860805.1 Anaerolineales bacterium | reverse complement strand
GAGTTGGGGAACAACGATGCAGTGTGTCCATCGTCGCCCATGCCGAGCAGGGCGAGGTCGAATCTGGGCCAGTCGAGCGGAGGCTCTGAGAAAATTTTCAACGTGTGGGCGTAATCTGTCGCAGCAGAATCAGGCGCGAGGTTTGAGTTGACGCGGTGGATATTCGTCTGCCCAATTTTGTCGAACAAAACTTTTTTCGTTTGCCCGTAACTGTTGCCCGCATCATCCACAGGTACGCAGCGTTCATCGCCCCAAAAGAAATGCACGCGGCTCCAATCCACGTCGTTTTGAAATTGATCCCCCAGCAATTCATACAGGCGCATGGGGGTGCCCCCGCCAGAAAGTGCGACCAGAAAACGTCCGCGCTCTTCGATGGATTTGTTTGCAATGCCGATAAAGGAACGTGCCGCGTATTGACTTAATTCACTGATATCTTTAAAGGTTGTGATCATCTTCCTGTTGATTTTATCCTACTTGCGCCATCGCGTGTTTCATTTTTAACAATAAAGTATTTTGTGGGACCACCGGGGAAAGCCATGTTTTTTGATTTGTAAATTACGCGATACCATGTAAAATTTACCGCATGACTCAAATTGATTTGAAGAAACTGCAAGCGCATCGTGCGCGGACCTTTGGCCTGCCTCCCGCCAAAAGGCTTTCATCTCCAGCCCAGGCATTGACCTTCGTTAACCAGCGTGGCTTCGTGTATTTCTGGCCCATCAAAGATATTGACCTGCCCTCATTGTGGACAGCGGTTGCGGGGAACCGTCCCGTGGCCGACAAACACGATGATCCTGGTCACATCACCTGGGGTTGGAAGGATGACGCCCTCGATAAGAAGATATGGTATTACGGCAAAATATTACGCGGCAAAGCCACGATGATCTCGTTGGAAGTCGCGCCTTATTTTTACGCGCTTTCGGAAAATTACGGCTCGCCCGAAGAGGATTATCTGATCGCCTATCACGAGGGACGTTTGACGCAAGCCTCGAAGCAAGTCTATGAGACTCTGCTCGATAACGGCTCTTTGAACACTCTGGACTTGCGCAAGATGGCGAAACTCTCCAACGCGAAGGATTCTGAATTCAACGAAGCCCTGGAGCAATTGCAAAGGGACTTCAAAATTCTGCCCGTCGGCGTGGCGCAGGTAGGCGCGTGGAAGTATTCCCACATCTACGAGATCGTCACCCGCCATTATCCCGACCTTTCCGAGCAGGCACGCGCCATCAAAGAATCTCAGGCGCGCGCAAAACTGCTGGAGTTGTATTTCAACATGGTCGGCGCTGCTCAATTACGGGATGTGAACAAGTTGTTCGGCTGGGGGAATGAGGTTGTGAAAAAAACGGTGAATAGGTTGGTGGAAAGTGGGAAGTTGGTGAACACGGAACATCCCAAGTTTGATGGGGAGTGGTTGGGGATAAAGAATATCTGCAAGTGACCATTAAGGTCTGCTATACTTTGAAACCGAAAGATACTATTTATATAATAGGAAAAACAACATGTTGGGAATCAAAAATCCAAACCAGCCTGCATCCAAGCCCGGGCGGCTGTCCGCAATTGCCTTGTTTGTCATGCTTTACCTCATGTACTCTTCAACGTTTCTTACTGACTATCTAATGCGGGATGAATGGGAATTCGTTGGAGGCGGGGCATGGTACGACCTGCCAAGTTTTATCTCAACTTTCTTTTTTCGATCCGGGCGAGCCTTGTTTGCGGTGTTTCAGAAGCTGGTCTTGGTCTTCGCGGGATATGATGCCTCGCGCATTCAGGTCATTCGCTTCATTAATTTTGTATCCATCGCGGTCATTGCAGTGCTCCTGCTGAATTTTCTGGAAAAGCGGACGAAGCATGGCTGGGCAGCATTTTTTGCAATTCTTTTCTTTTTCTCTCAAACCTCCTTTCAAGCCTTGATGGGCTATTCATTCATGCTGATCTCCGGCAGCCTGCCGTCCATGTGGTTTAGCCTCCTTGCCTTTTATCTTTATTTCTTTGTTTTCGAAAAGAGCCGCCTTCCGCACTATGCGCAGGCGGGAATTGTATTTTTTGTCTTGATGCTGGCGATGCAATCCACGCAGACCTATGCCTTCTTTGCGATGATTCCCCTTTCTTATTTGGCGTTGACCGATTGGAAAGCCAGCAAAACCAGAATTATCCAATTTTTGTTCATATCCGCCCTAACCTTTGCAGTCTCTGCATTGACATACAAATGGGGGCTTGATTACCTTGCCGCACAAGGAAGGGCAGGCTATGACGTTGGTGAGCAGGGCATCACTCAATTATCCAGCCGCCCATTGGATGTAATTCTGCTGGCGATAAATCCGCGGACGTATTGGAGCGTTTTTAAAATGTGGACATTTCCATTCCCATTTCAGAATACGCCTCCTTTGAATAATTTAACCGAAAAGATCGCAGCGTTTGGGATCATGATTTTGTGGCTCGGGTTGGTTAAGTGGTTGGCAATTGCTGTGACCCAATGGAGAAGGAAATCATCTTTGTCGAAAAACCTTCTGAGATCGCTCCTCAGGAGAATGCCCTGCTCATCGACTGGAATGTTTACTCGATAACCCAGCAGATGTATTCAGGTCATTTCCGATGAAAATTAAACTTGATTTACGCGCAGAGAAGTATAATCATCTTAAGTTTTATATCCACGCCAAACTGCAAAAGGATGAGCCATGTTTCAACCCGCGGGTGAGGAGTATCTGATTACCTTGTTTGAATATGCGCCAATTTCCCTTTGGGAACAGGACTTTAGCAGTATCAAAAGATTGTTTGATGAATTGCGTCAAACAGGGGTTGAGTCGTTGGAATCCTATCTGGATGAGCATCCATCCTTCGTCGATGAATGCATGCGCCAGATTAAAGTCCTGAACGTCAATGAGAAGACCGTGTCTATGCTTGGGGCGAAATCGAAAGCAGATCTTGCCGCCAATCTGGATCGAGTCTTTCGGGATGGGATGCGTCATCACTTTCGCGAGGAATTGCTGGCGCTCTGGAACGGAGACGAAAGCTGGTCGGGGGAGGGGATCAACTACACGCTGGATGGTGATCCGCTTGATATTCTCCTCCACTGGCGGATACTGCCGGAGTACAAAACGACCTGGGAACGGGTGCTGGTAACCATTGAAAATATCACCGCCCGAAAGCGCGCCGAAAGACGATTTCAAAGCCTGTTTGAGTCTTCTCCCATTTCTTTGTGGGAGGAGGATTACAGCGCCATCAAGGCTTATTTCGACCTGCTTCGCGAGCAGGGGGTCGAGAATCTTCAGGAATATCTTGAGAAGCAGCCAGACCTTGTCAGCCAATTTGCCGGGTTGATCAAAGTTATTAATGTCAACCAGAAAACGCTTGAATTGTTTGGGGCATCTTCCAAACAGCATCTCAACCAGAATTTGGAGCTCATCTTTCGTGATGAAATGAAAGTTCACTTTGCGAAGGAGCTGGTTGATCTTTGGAATGGCAAGCTGGTCTACGAACGCGAGGGGATTAATTATTCCCTTGCAGGCGAGCCGATCAACATTCAATTGGATTTCCGCATCATGCCGGGACACGAGGATGATTTTAGTTGGGCATTGGTCTCTATTCAGGATATTACTTCCCGCAAAAAAGCCGAAGAATACCTGCGCTATCTTGGCACGCATGACGCCATGACGGGCCTGTATAACCGCGCATTTTTCGAAGAGACGATCATTAAACTTGAAAACCAGCGCAAAGAGCCAATTAGCATTGTTGTGCTTGACCTTAATTATTTGAAGCGTGCAAATGATACTCTTGGTCACCAGGCAGGCGATAAATTGATTCGCCGTACAGCAGAGGTCATTACAGCAGCTTTTGGCCAGGGGCATGTGGCTGCCCGCATAGGCGGAGATGAATTTGCCGCTGTCTTGACAGGTGTGGATGAGGTAATGGTTGCGGAATACATTAAACAAATTCATGCGCTAATTGCATTGAACAATAAATATTATCGCGAACCCGAGTTAAGTATTTCGATAGGGGCTTCGACCAGCTTCCCGGGCGTATCTCTCGAGAAAGTGATCGGTATGGCAGATGATGCGATGTATCGCAATAAAAGCGAATATCATCGCCGCCGAAGGGATGACCTCTAATTTTGTTTGCCGCTGAACAATTTCTTAAAAACGCTTTGCGGAATCATCCCGATGGATATTCTGTTGCGAAAATTCTCGCTCAAGCATTTAATGCCGTGGAGCCGGGGGCGGTTGTAAAAAAATATCTGCGTGAACACCCTTTATCTGTCGAAAAAAAAGTTTTTGCCTTGAGTCTTGGGAAGGCATCTTGCGCGATGATTCAGGCCCTGGCGGACGAAGTGCCGCTCAACGATTCCCTCGTTATTACCAAATACGCCTCACCTCTGACCGTTGAGCCTGTTATCGTTATCGAAGGGAATCATCCCATCCCGGGCAGTGCCAGCCTTCAGGCGGGCAGCGCCGCGATCAAATTTGTTTCCCAGTTAACTCAGGGTGATCTGCTGGTGTGTTTGATCTCGGGCGGCGGCTCGGCGTTGATGACTGCGCCGCGCGTTCCGCTCGAAGATCTGCAAACGCTTACTTCTGCTTTGCTTTCATGCGGTGCACGCATTGACGAGATCAACATCCTGCGCCGTCATCTTGATCGGTTGAAAGGCGGGGGAATTGCAGGTCTGGCAAATGGCGCACAGATCATTTCTCTTCTTCTCTCCGATGTAGTCGGAGATTCTCTCGAAACAATCGCTTCTGGCCCCACAGCCCCAGACCCCGCCAGTGTGGCCGATGCAATTTCAGTTATTGATAAATATGACTTGAGAGATAGAATCCCTGCTTCCATTATTCCAGCTTTGTCGGAAACCTTGAAGCCCAATGATGTAATCTTTGAAAAAGTTCAAAATACGATTGTTGCCAGCAATTCCGTTGCTTTGCGAGCGGCTCAAGTCCAGGCAGAGTTGTTGGGGATGCACACGCGAATACTTGATTTAAATTTGCAGGGCGAATCAAGCGTTGTGGGAAAAGAACTGGCAGTTTATCTGCGAAAATCGCTGAAAATTATGCCTCGTTCGTTTTGTTTGCTGGCTGGCGGAGAAACGACAGTGACGATCAAAGGAATTGGGAAAGGCGGAAGAAATCAGGAATTTGCCCTGGCTGCTGTGGATGTACTGGCAGGCTTGGAAAATACTCTGTTTATTTCGGTTGCCACTGACGGTGAAGATGGGCCGACAGATGCTGCGGGTGCTTTTGTGACGGGGGATACTGCCCAAAGGGCAAAGTCGCTTGGGATGTTTGCGGCAGACTATTTGTTAAATAATGATGCGTATTCCTATTTCGATAAACTCGATCAATTGGTGAAGATGGGCCCCAGTGGGACAAATGTCAACGACCTGGTCATCTGCTTCGCTTTTTGATAACGCTTGGATAAATGCGCGAAGGAAGAGAGAGGGAAGCTGTTTCTGCCATTGCACGAGAATCAAAAAGGGACGCGAGCGCGTCCCTTTATATTTTTATGCTTCGGCTTTTCTTCCGAACCAGGTTCGCCACTCGCGTTTTTCCCACAGCACGAGGATGGGAGCCGCCACGAAAATGGAGGAATAGGTTCCGCTCAGCAGGCCGACCAGCAGGATGATGGCGAATTCCTGCAGTGTAACGCCGCCGAACAAAGCCAGTGAGAGCAGAAGGAATTCCACAGTCATCAACTGGGTATTGATCGAACGCTGCAACGTCTGCACGATGGAGTGGTTGACGAGTTTTTCGAATTCCAGACGGCGGTGGATGTTGGAGTTTTCGCGGATGCGGTCAAACACCACAATGGTGTCCTGCATGGAGAAACCGATGACAGTTAGCAGGGCGGTCAGGAAAAGCGAGTCGATCTGCCATTCAAAAAAGTAAACGCCGATCCCGGTGATGCTGAAAATAATGGCAATGTCGTGAAGCATGGCCAAAATAGCGCAGACTCCGTACCGGAAGGCATTCTCCACCTTGCGGAAGGACCAGACAATGAATAGCACAACTAGTATGGAGGCAACTGCAATTGCAATGGCGGCGCGCTGCGTCACCTGTTTGCCGATGCTTGGTCCGACGCTGTCAAAACGTATCACAGTAATCTCGGATCCCGATTTTTCCTGCATGCCTTTCAATACTGTATCGCGGGCTTCATTTGTAAGAAAAGACGAGCGGATGATGATGGATCCAGTTTCCGTGGTTGTAACTTGCGCGTCAGCAATTTCTGCTCCTTCGTAAATGGGCAGGATGGAATCCGCGTCCAGGGATTTACCTTTTTCAAATTGGACTTCCAAAAGTGTGCCGCCGGTGAAGTCAATTGAAAGCGGGAATCCCTTGATCAGGAGCAGTGCCAACCCCGACACGATCAGGATTGTGGATAAAGCAAAAAAGTAATATCGTTTACCTAAAATGTTCATAAAAGTATCCTTGATGCTCCCGTCTATATGCCAAACCAGCGCTCATAGTTTTGAGGCTTGAAGGTTCGCAGGAAAAGCGCAAGCAGGGTGCGGGTGACATAGATGGCTGTGAACAGCGAGATCAGCACGCCGAGAGCCAAAGTCAGTGAAAAACCTTTTACGATGGTCGCTCCGAATGAGGAGCCAAACCAGAATAGAATTACTGATGTGATGATGGCGGCCAGGTTCGAGTCGCGGATGGATGACCAGGCGCGCGTCCAACCCAGGTCCATGGCCTGGATCAGGGTCCTGCCGCTGCGTAACTCTTCTTTCATACGTTCAAAGATCAGGATGTTGGAATCCAATGCTGTACCGGTACTGAGCAGGAAGCCTGCAATGCCGGGCAGGGTGAGTGTGAAGTGGAACCACTTGAATATTGCAAAAGTGATCGCCGCGTAAATCATAATGGAAAACACCGCCACAATACCCGGCAGGCGGTAATAGATGATCATGAATAGGACGACAATCGCCATACCGATCAAGCCGGCAACCAGACTTTTGTTGAGCGAGTCTGCGCCAAGGGTGGGTCCGATGATACGGGTCTCTACTACTTTAAGAGGGACAGGCAGGGAACCGTAGCGCAGTTGGATTGCAAACGCATTTGCAGATTCGTAGGTAAATCTGCCGCTGATCGAGCCCGAGCCGCCCGTGATCGCGTCATTGATCACAGGAGCGGAAATGACGCGTTTGTCCAAAAGGATGGTCAGGAATTTCCCGCGGTTGGCAGAAGTATGATCTGCAAAGATTTTTGAACCATTCGATTTAAGAACAAAATTGATGATGTAGTTATTGCCGAGCCTATCTTGCGAAACGTTCACGGATTCGAGTTCCGCACCTGTCATAATGGTATGGAAAACATTAACACCGTCTGCGGGAGTTGCTGAGGCATCGCCAGTTGGGCTGTAATCTGTAACAAGGAAGCTCCCTTCCTGAGGGTTAAAGTCGCCTGTGTCAACAAATTCCAGCAAGCCAGTCTGCTGGATCGTTGCCAGCACGGCTTCGGTATCCTCCAGCCCGGGGAATTCGCCCACAATGCGGCGCTCACCGGCAACCTGAATGACATTTTCGTTCACACCGAGCGCATCTGTGCGCTGTTGAACGATATCACGGGCGATCTCCATCGAAGCCGTATCGATCTTGGCGGTCTCAGGCAGGTCGGCTTCAAGCAAAACCTGTAAGCCGCCTCGCAGATCCAGACCCAGACGGGGGGTCAGATCCTGAGAGAAAAGGGTTTCATCTGTCATTGGGTTGAGGATTTTTACCTGGGTGCTGAAATCAACCCACAGGGAAAAAGCCAGGATAACCACAACAAGGATGATGCGATTGGTTAAATTACGAATCATGTGTTAAACACTCCATCCACGAAAATGCCAGCTTTGGGGCTGGCGCGGACGCCATTATACTCCCGTTGAATGATTTATGGGTATATCCACTCTTCAAATAATAAAGAGAGGTCGCACTTGCAGCCCGCCTCGGCTTCCGTTCTCAGGATTTCCGCAGTCCCAATTCCCCAGGCATTTTTAATTGTGTAACTTTTTATGAATGCGTCAAACGCTTCTTCGCCCATTTCCTTCCGCAAGGCTTCAAAAAACAGCGCGCCGCGCCCGTATACGATTCCGCTGTATTCCGCATCCGAATATTCGCGTACAGGTAAGCCAACAGGGATCGGATCATTGTTTATGTACGACCATCTGCCTTCAAGGTCCGCGCGGAAACCCTCATTGCCCGCCTGACCATATTCATCGGTGTAGTATTGCAAAGTGATGAACTGCGTTAAAGATTCGTCAAGCCAGGGCTCGTCCAACTGGTCATTGCCGACGAGATTGTAAAACCATTGATGCCCCACTTCATGAGCGACGGTGGCTTCAAGATAGGCGTTGTCAGGGTCAATGACCCATTCGGTGACAGCGATCATGCCCGGGTATTCAATTCCCAATGCGTAAGTCGGTGTGGAAACAAAATCCAACTCGGTGTAGGGGTAGGGAGCATATCGTTCGCTGAATATTTGAATGGAACGCGCTGCAACATCCAACGCATATTCCGCGCCTTTTTGCAAAGATTTCCGTGTATAAAACCGCAATGTGATGCCGTTGGCTTCTTTTGTGAAGACTTCATATTTTGGACTCGCCGCCAGATAAAAATCCCGCACAGGTCCCGCTTCCACCTTAATCTTTTGCCTGCTTCCGTTATCCTGACGGCTGACCTCCCGCCCTGAGACGACCAGAGTCACTTCCTTTGGAGCATCGACTGTCACGAGGAAGAAAGACATATCTGCATAGGTCACATCACCGGATTGTGGAGGAATTTCGGAGTTCCAGCCTTCATCGTCGTAGACTGCGATCATGGGGTAGGCATGAGCAAGCGCAAGCACATCTTCAAAATAAGCTTGCACGCCATAGTTCAGTTCTACATTTTGCGGGACGGTGATGCTGAAGTCCATGTTCAGCGTGAGGCTTTGTTCGGGTTCAAGTGGCTTCTCCAGAGGAATGATAAGCAAACTGTTGTTGAGCTTGTATTTCGGATTGACTGTATTTCCATTTACCAGGACGTTCTCAACGGTCATTTCACCGCCTAAAATATTTGGAAATAGACGAAGTTGTATCTCGTCCAAGTTTACATTTTCATTGTTGGTGTAGGCTACTTCTTCGCTGCCGGTGATGTGATACAGGTCATCAGCGATGATGAATTCGATGGAATACAAACTGGCGTCATCCAATTCCTTGACGATGTCTCGATATTCGGGAACAAGTCCGTTTTCAAAGCTGGGTTCATATACCGGAGAAGCAGTTGGAGGAATTGGCTCGGGTGTGGTTTCTGTTTTTCGGGTGAAGAGCAGGCAGGAGGTTAGAAAAAGAAGCGTGACGGTCGAGAGGAGAAGTATCTTTTTCAAGGGATGATTTCCTTTAAGTGCTGCAGTGCTTGAGCTAGGACATCTTCAGTACCAAGAATATTGGTATTAATGATCACGCTGGCGTGCTCGCGGGCGTGTGAGAGCCTGCGCATTTGCTCTTCATGGTCGGCTGGAGACCAGTTTAATTTTCGGCGCGTGGTGGAATTTTCGAACGAACACTCCAGAAAAATGAGAATGTCTGGATTAGTGATGACCTGCCACATGTGTTTGACGTAGGAATGTTCCTGCGCGATGTGACGGCAGCGATAGCCGTGTTTTTCAAGGCCCGCAATAAGCGTGGATTTTCCCGACCCGCATGGGCCGACTATTCCAATGAGCGGTCTACTGTCATCTTCCTTCATTGTCAAAGAGCAGGGTTTGCAGTTGTTCGGGTCCACCCAGCACGGCGATCACATCTCCCGTGTGAATTGGACTCTTGTCTGTCGGGTGCATTTCTGATTGATGATCGTGGCGCAACAGGACAATGTTAAGATGGTAATTGTCTTCCACGTAGCCGACGGTTTTATTCGCGAATGGCGCATCTGCTGAGATTGTCAAACGTGCAAGGCTCAGCAATTGACCTTCCA
This sequence comes from Anaerolineales bacterium, assembly GCA_014860805.1. Taxonomy (GTDB): domain Bacteria; phylum Chloroflexota; class Anaerolineae; order Anaerolineales; family Villigracilaceae; genus Villigracilis. Next base: position 13,368 of record JACZJB010000269.1, on the reverse strand, counting down.
CTGAAATGGGATTGGTCACATCCACACCGGCCGCGGCGGCGGCAAAAACAGGGGCAGCCATTTCTGTGGCACTCAATGCGATAAATCCAAATTGATCCTGGAGTGCGTGAGCAAAATCATCATCGAAAATGCGGACGACCACGTTAACTTTTGGATTGATGCTGCGCGCCTTGAGGGCAATCTGCAAATTCATCGCGTCGTTCTGACTTGCCATGATGATGGTGCGGGCGTCTTTGATGTTGGCGGCTTCCAATGCGGCCGGGCGGGTGGCGTCATCGTGGATGACAGGGATGCCCAGATTGCGCGCGGCGTTGAGCGTATCGGTATCTGCGTTAAATTCGATCACGGCGACTTGTTCGCCCATGTTATGTAAGTTGAGTGCGACGCGATAACCGAGATGTCCCAGCCCGACGAGGATGATATGTTTTCGTAAAGTGGATGCGACAGCCATTTCCCATTCCTTTGTGCGTGCGCGGCGATTGAAAAGTAGTCCGCTGAAATCAGCCAGCCCTTGGGCGAGCACGATCAGTCCGACTATCGGCATAAAAAAGTGAAACAATTGCAGGGCGATATGATGCGGAAAATCACGATTGGCAGGTTGTAAAAATGTTGCTATTAATACGATGTAGATCGACTCTGCCACGCTGTCTACCGGGTCGTTGACCAGCCTGGCGATAAAGTCATATAAAAATCCCCCGCCGATGATTGCAAATGAAAACCATAATAAAGGTACTTGAAACTCCTTTAATAATATGGTTGTATCCCGAACGGAGGCTTGGAAATGCCTCCAGCGATGTTTTGCTTCGAGGTTTTTATGTCTAAGCATGGATCGGAAGCCTGACGAACATGCGCCTCACATCATCACCATTGCGGGCGGAGACTTTGACCACCAGCACACTGATATCGTCTGCTGGGCGATTGTCATCCAGGCGGACTGCGTGCGCAAGCAGAGTGTCTGCAAGTTGTTGTGGGGAAGGATCCTGATCTTCGATCACGGAGCGGATGGTTTCACTCACGTTCATGGGTTGTCCGCGGCGTTCCCCTGCATGGCTGATGCCGTCACTAAAGACGACTATGGTCAGTCCAGATTCAAGCCCGACCTCCGTGATCACTGGGCGGACGTTGCGAGATGTCCCTAGTGGAATGCTTTCTTCGCTGTGTGAGTCGATTTGTTCGCCGCGGCAAATGAACATGGGAGCGGGGTTGTTGCGCGTAAGCACAATTGTGTTGCTGTGCAAATCCACCGAAGCGATGTTCAATGTGCAGGTGACTTTCCCAGCTTTGTCTGCAAATAAAGCATCAGAAGCAGCTCGCGCCGCGGCTCCGTCGCGGACTCCTTCAGCGATCAACCCGATCACTTTGCGAACGACCAGCATGGAGACTGCTTTCGCGCCGCGTCCGCTGGTCTGTCCATCTGCCAGCACAACGGACAATCCTCCCGTGGGGCGTTCGATCACCTCAAGCGTATCGCCGCTTTCAGAGACCGCATACTTGTTGACTTTGGCAACTGCGATCTGAATTTCCATGAATTGGATTTTACATCGGATTCGTCTTGACGTCACTGCCTCATGCCGATATAATCAGCGGGCTTCATTAAAAAACCAATCCAGACGGGCGCACGCCCGTCTGATGTATGTATAAAGGAGAAAGTTTCATGACCCCACATCCAAAGCGTAAACATTCCAAAGGACGCCGCGACCGCCGCCGTTCACAGGATGCCTTGACCGCGGTAAACACAGTCTCTTGCTCCAACTGCGGGACAAAGCGTCTGCCCCATACCGTTTGTCCAAATTGCGGTTACTACAAGGGCCGCGAAGTCATCCAGGTCAAAAAAGAAAAGAAGACCGCTGAATAAGAAAGTTTTATTCCGCCCGCGAAACGGGTCGTGACATTCACGACCCGTTTGTGTTTTAATGTCATATGGAGGCAGCATGAAACTAAACTTACAAGAAACCGCATTTGTATTTCCTGGTCAGGGCTCACAGACTGTTGGAATGGGCAAAGAACTTGCCGCTCAATATCCCATTGCAAAGCAAACTTTTGATGAGGCGGATTCCATTCTTGGTTTTTCTCTTTCATCGCTTATGTGGGATGGTCCCGATGTCGAGTTGAATGATACGGTCAACACCCAGCCTGCGCTTTTTGTGCATTCATTGGCTGCTTTTCGGACTTTTTCGCTTCTCTATCCCGACCTGAAACCTGCTTCAATGGCTGGTCATTCTCTTGGCGAATTATCCGCTCTGGCCGCCTCTGGGGCATTGTCCTTCGATGACGCGCTTCGCCTCGTTCGTAAGCGCGGCGAGTTGATGAAGCATGCAGGCACGCTCGCGCCTGGCGGCATGGCCGCCATCCTCGGCTTGGACATTCCCACACTGGATAAAGTCTGTGCCGAAGCCAGCGCTCCCGATGAGCTGGTACAAGTCGCAAATGATAATTGTCCCGGACAGGTGGTTATCTCAGGTTCGAAGGCAGCTGTTGAGCGTGCCATGGCGGCGGCAAAAGCTGCTGGAGCAAAACGTGCTTTGCCGTTGGCAGTTTCCATTGCCGCACATTCTCCATTAATGGCATCCATTCAGGGAGAATGGACTGAGGCTGTGAATACTGCCAATTTCTCACTTCCGCAAATTCCCGTTATTGGGAACGTACATGCCGCAATGCTGGACGATGAAGCGGCTTCCCGCGCCGACATTATTTCTCAAATGCAATCCCGCGTCCGCTGGACGGAGTCGATAAAGTTGATGTCGGCTCAGGGCGTCAACACCTTTGTGGAAGTGGGGACGGGGACTGTCTTGGGTGGTCTGATCAAACGAATTGCAGAGGGAGCGGCTTCTTATCCGCTTGGCAATCCTGCAGATTTCCTGGCTTTGGGCTAACTTTGGAGTCCAATGAAAAGTGTTGGATAAAATCAATGCGGAAATTCCTTGCTGCTATTTTTGTACTGTCCGTATTTCTAACATCCTGTGAGCCGGTGGATGTGACCTACTTACCGGTCACGCAGATTCCCTTTTTTGCATCTGAAACACCTCCGCCGTTCATTGTCCCTGTCACGGATACGCCAAGTATTATTGTTCCAATTACCGATACTCCAGTTTTTGTCGATCCAATTACGCCCGCAACGGAGACTCCGTTCGTTGTTCCACCGCCTAAATGGTGGGATGTTTATTTCACGGATCCATTGGTCATTAATGATCCGAGTAACCCCGCTGGTTCAATTCAGGAGAAGTTAATTCAGTTGATTAATGAGGCGCAGGTCAGCATTCATATTGCGTCATTCGAGTTCAATCTCACCCCTGTGGCAGAGGCGTTGATTGCTGCAAAGAATCGCGGTGTGGATGTGAAATGGATGACAGATGATAAGAATGGTCTGGAGTATGACATCCAGCCTGGGCGTGGACAATTTTCATTGCTCATTGGGGCAGGTATCGAGGTGAAGGATGACGCGCGCTCGGCGTTGATGCACAATAAATTTTGGGTGTTCGATCAGAAAATTGTCTGGACTGGCTCAACGAATATCACGGTCAATGGGATTTTCAAACAGAACAACAACGTTCTTGTTATTCGCTCTCCTGAGATCGCGTTTGCCTACGAGCGCGAATTTCAGGAAATGTGGAATGGACAATTCGGTCCGCGCGCGCCATCGACGATCAATAATCAATGGGCGATATTGGACGGCACACCTGTGCAGGCGTTGTTTTCCCCTGAAGATAAGATTGTCAGCAACCTGATTGCTCTGGTAAAAGATGCGCAGGTGAGCGTCCGTTTTCTGGCGTTTAGCTTTACGGATTATCCTTTGGCGCAGGTGATGATCGACCGCGCGAAGGCGGGTGTGGATGTAAAAGGCGTTTTCGAAACGTTTGGGAGCAGCAGCCCGAATTCGGAACTGCAAACATTCTGGTGCGCGGGTGTGCCTGCAAGGCAGGATGGCAATTCAAGCTTTTTGCATCACAAGTTGATCGTTGTGGATAACACGATTGTAGCGACCGGTTCGTTGAATTTTTCGTCAAATGCGGATGATTCAAACGAAGAAAATATGGTCATTGTAGATAACGCCGAGATCGCCGCATTGTATATGCAGGAATTTGAGAGGCTCTGGAATCAGGCGCAGGATGTAAGCCCAACCCTGTTTACCTGCCAATAAACCCGCTTTGATGATTACATTTATCCGGTAAAAAAATTATCTTCGTTCGAGCGTGACATTTGCAGCGTGGAGTATAATCGGCTTATGAACGCCTTGTCTGGCAATGAAATTGTCAGCGCCGCTTTCTTTGCGGTTGTGAACGTGTATCTGGTCGGCAATGATGCCTGACCAGATTTTTTTTATTTTAAGGAGCATTATGCGACTCAGTAAACTTGCTAGTGAAATTGTAGAATCTCCGACTCTGGCTTTAAATGAAGAAGCACGCCTGCTGCGCGAACGCGGAGAGGCAGTTATCAACTTGGGGATTGGCGAGCCAAAGAATAAAACGCCGATTGCAGCGATTCTCTCTTCAGGGGCAAAGCTGTCCAGCGGGGAAGTGAAATACACACCGCCTGACGGATTGCCCTCCATGAAAAAGGCGGTCATCCGCTACACGGAGGAAAATTACAACCGCCTCGTTGCCCCCGAAAACGTGATCATCACCAATGGGGCAAAGCAATCGCTTTACAATATTTTCTACTCCATTTTGAATCCACAGGATGAAGTGATCGTCATTGCGCCGTACTGGGTCTCTTACCCCGAGATGATCAAGATGTGCATGGGTATTCCCGTGATCGTGACGCCTGAAGATGGCACATTCACTCCGCGCTTTGAAGACATCGAACGCGCTGTCACGTCATCCACGCGAGCGATCATTGTTAATAGCCCGAATAATCCTTCGGGGGAAATTTATCCTGCGGAATTGATTGCGAAGATCGTGGACTTTTGCGAACGCAAAGGCATTTATATGATCTGCGACGATATCTATCACAAATTGACTTTTGACCGAAACGTCGCGGCTCCTGCATACTCGTTCACAAATAAGGACGTGGAAGATTCTCATGTCATTGCCGTAAATGGCGTTGCGAAACTGTACGGCATGACGGGGTTTCGCATCGGCTGGGTGGTTGCGCCGCGCCAGTTGGTCAAGGTGATGACAAACGTCATCGCACAGACGACTTCCTGTGTTTCGCCCATAGCCCAGTCTGCGGCAGAAGGCGCGTTGAACGGATTGCAATCTGTCGTAGACGCGTTACGCCTGCAGATCCAAAACAACCGCGAAATTGTTTTGCAGGAAATGAGGACTTTCAACGGCGCACGCCTGATCCCGCCGAAAGGAACCTTCTATGCATTGCCTGATTTGCGCGCTTTCAATAACAACTCGGTGGAATTGTCAAAATTCCTGTTGAAAAAAGCGCTGGTTGTAACTGTGCCCGGGAAAGAGTTTGGCATGGAGGGACACATCCGCATTTCGTTTGCGGGATCGGTGAAAGATATTACCGAAGGTATTGCCCGAATTAAATGGGCGCTGGATGCCACCTCGCCCAATGAAATTTACATTGGCGATAAAAAGATGATCCGCGATTGGATGTAGGAGATATCAACATGAACAATTTACTTAATATTAAAACTCCTGCCGAGTCCATTGCGCAAACTCGAAAAGCAGATTACAACCTGTCCAATCAGGGTGTCGGCAATTTGCGCCTCGCTTATTGGAATTTGACTACCGAGTCGCTGGTGGAAGAAGCAGTCTTTCGCGGTGAAGGTGCCTTGGTGGCTGGCGGACCCTTCGTTGCGAATACTGGCAAGCATACTGCCCGCAGTGCGAATGATAAGTTTGTTGTCCGCGAAACCGACTCAGAAGGAAATATCTGGTGGGGTGTGTACAATCGCCCGTTTTCAGCGGACAAGTTCGAGGTCCTGTATGACCGCATGCTTGGATTTTTGCAGGGGCGTGATGTCTTCGTGCAGGATGTGTATGCAGGCGCAGATGAAGCTTATCGCCTGCCTGTCCGCATTGTGACGGAGCTTGCGTGGCACAGTCACTTCGTGCGCAATATGTTCATTCTGCCCCAGTCGCTTGAGGAATACAAACGTTTTGTTCCCGAGTTTACGATTGTTGCCATGCCGTCGTTTAAGTCCGCTCCTGCTGTGGACGGTTCGAATAGTGATACGTTTATTTGTTTATCTTTTGAAAAGAAGCTGGCCATTATTGGCAACACAGCTTATGCAGGCGAGATAAAGAAATCAGTTTTTACTATTCTGAATTATCTTTTGCCGCTGGAGGGCGTCTTGTCCATGCACTGTTCGGCAAATGTGAATCCACAGGATGCGGACGATGTGGCGTTATTCTTTGGCTTGAGCGGGACCGGCAAGACCACACTTTCCGCAGATCCCACGCGCCGCCTCATCGGGGACGATGAACATGGGTGGAGCGACAATGGCGTTTTCAACTTTGAAGGTGGATGCTACGCAAAGGTCATCGGCCTTTCAGAATCTGCCGAACCTGAGATCTACGCAACTACCAGGCGCTTCGGCACAATTTTGGAGAATGTCACCTTTGACCCTGTTACCCGCTTGATCGACCTTGACGACGATACGTTGACGGAAAATACGCGCGCTTCCTATCCTTTGGAATTTATCGCAAACGCCATGCCTGAGAAAAAGGCCGGGCATCCAAAAAATGTCATTCTGCTGACGTGTGATGCGAGCGGCGTTATGCCTCCCATTGCTCGGTTGACTCCCAATCAGGCATTGTATCAATTCATCTCCGGGTACACCTCCAAGATCGCTGGCACGGAGGTAGGACTTGGCAAGGAGCCTGAGATTACCTTCAGCGCATGTTTTGGCGGCCCATTCATGGTTCATCATCCATATCGATATGCGGAGCTTCTCAAGAACAAAATTGAACGTTATGGCGTGACGTGCTGGCTGGTTAATACAGGCTGGGTGGGTGGTCCTTATGGCGTGGGGAAGCGCATTTCCATTCGATATACACGCGCCCTGCTCAATGCAGCTTTGAATGGGAAGCTCACGAACGTGAAATACAAGCTGGATCCTATTTTTGGATTTGAAGTTCCTGCGACTTGCCCTAATGTGCCTGATGAAGTCTTGGACCCATCTTCTTCGTGGGGCGACAAAGAGGAATATGACAGGCGTTACAAAGACCTTGCCATGCGCTTCAAACAAAACTTTGGCAAGTTCATAGATGGCACTCCGCAGGAAGTGATCGACGCAGGGCCAAAAGTGTAATTTCCGAATTAAAGAAAACTCCGGGCAGCCACGCCCGGAGTTTTCTTTGCGGATTGGGCTGGTTTTTCCAGAACATTTTTCCATGATCAGTGTTTGTAAAGCTAGGAGACGAGCAGACCATGACCTCAAAACGCTGGACAAACGAGTTTTTGGATGAGATGCGCGGAACGGCAGATCCGTTGGCTGATGAAGTGGTTAAGTCGGTGATCGAGTCTGGCGGGCTGGATGAGTTCAATAAACTGATTCGGCATCTGGTCAACAACCGGGATAAACTGCCAGAGTCGATGCCCAGGATGGTTCACGAGTATTTTGAAAAAACGCAAGTTCTTCCAGAATGGGCGGACAGAGAAAAGATCGTGCGCGGAGAGCGGGTTTTCGATTTATACGGTCCTGAGATGATCATGATGCTTTTCTTCGTGTCTTTGCCGTATGCCTATGCTACCAAAAAAGGATCGCACGTTCTTTCCATCACCGCCGAATTGACGCGCCATGTTCATCGGCGCATCTTTCGCACAGCACAATTCATTATGGACGTGATGCAGACTGGTGGTTTGGCGGCAGGCGGCAGGGGAATCCGAAGCGCGCAGAAGATTCGTCTGCTGCATGCTTCCATTCGTTATTACATCGCCCACAAAGAAGAGTGGAAGAAAGAATGGGATCCGTCCTGGGGATTGCCGATCAATCAGGAGGATATGGCGGGCACATTAATGGATTTTTCGGCGGGCGTAATGCGCGGATTGCGCCGCGTGAAGATAAATCTCCCTCCCGAAGATGCGGACGCGTACCTGCATTGCTGGAAAGTTGTTGGGCATATCATCGGCGTTCGCGACGACCTGATGCCTGATTCTGTTTCTGATTCATTTATCCTTGCTGAGACGATCATTGATAGGCAGATGGGCAAAAGCGACTCTGGGAAGAATTTGTCCAGGGATTTGATCGAATTCATTCAGGGGTTTCTGCCGCGAATCCTGCGTGGATTTCCAGCTTCCGCCATCCGTTATCTTTCGGGTGATAAAGTTGCCGATATCATCGAAAGCGGACCATACAATGGGACACTTCACTTTCTTAAACTACAAATAGCCTTTTTTGATTTTGTCGAGAGGATTAAATATCGATTCCCGAGAGCTCAACGATTTGTTCGTTATTTGACGTGGCTTTTGATAGACCGCGTTGTTCTTTATGAAGAGGGCGGGGAGGCATATTTTGAGATTCCGGATTATATGAGAGAGAGTTGGCGTTTATCGAAACGTAAATAACTTATATCTACAAAGGAGAGGCTTGTCATGGAGAATCGAGATTTTTGGCTGTATGTTACGTATGGTTTTTTGGCGATTTTTTGGATTCCTGCCTACATCCTGATCATTCGCCGCGGCATGTTGGATCATTCCTACGGAATGCCAATCGTGGCGATGTTGGGAAATTGGCCGTGGGAATGGATCTTTGGTCTAAACATGGCAAGTCCCTGCCCGGTAGTTTGGGATACTTGCCCGGAGCGTCCTTTGCAGATCGCGAATTTTCTGTCCATGTTCTTTGATGCGGGCATTGTGTACACAGTTATACGATTTGGCAGGAATAAATTCACAAACCCATTTATCAAGAAATACTTTTATCAGATTCTTGCCTTTGGCCTGCTATCCTCCTTCCTGATACAGTACACGTTTATCACCGAGGTTGGCTTTCCAAATGTCCATAAACTGGTTGTAAATGGACAGGTTCCACTTTTCCTGCCTGGAGATTCTGGCGGCTCTTATTCGGCGTATATCCTTACTTTTGCGATGGGGATTTTGTTTATCAACATGCTGACCGAGAGAAACAGCCTTGAAGGCCAGTCGTTTCCGATTGCCATGGCTATGATGCTTGGGAATGTGGCTGCGTTTATTTTCATTGCCATATTGGATGAAGTGACACCGTTCCTGAATGTCTTATTTGCCTTGACGATGGTGGTAAACCTTATATATGCTGTAATGGTGTACAGGAAATCATTGGAGTTGGGGATCAATCCATTTTCCCGCTGGTGAAAATAACAAGCCCCAGGTTTTACCTGGGGCTTGTTTCATGTTTCTCGGCAAGTGCCGTAGTAGCTTGCTCTAATTCGTAAGGGCTATGGATTTCTTTAAATATTTTAGCCGCCAGCTTTAAGTGTTCGACACCTTTGGCTGGGTCAATGATTAATCCAAGCTCGTAATGAGCGCGGCCCAATTCATAGGCTTGACGGTTCGATTCTGCCAGGTTAATGCATTTCCTAAACTCCGATTCGGCCGCATTTTTTTTGTCGGATAGGGTATGGTACACACCCTTATAAAGATGGCATCTTGCTTGGTTTATAGTCAACGTATTTAATGCCTTGATAATGACGGGGATTTTATGGAAGATCTCTTCAAGCCTTGCTTTTTGTGCCTTCTCAGGTTGATATTGACCATCCTGGATTTTTTTCCACAGCCCGGTGATTGCATCGCAAACGGGACCGTATTCGTGCATGGTGCTGGCAAGCCCGGGTTTGGCTGGCGCGTGGTGCTGATGGGCAAGAACGTTCTCCAGGGCGGATTCATTATTGTTCGCCCGAAGGTAAGCGAGGCTGAGCGCGCCGAAACGGGATGTATTAAGTATTTTGTCGTCCGCGTCTTTCATGGGAGTGTTAATGCTGGCTTCAATGAGACGAATTGCTTTGCCGGCATCTCCAAGCATGAGCAGGTTGTGTCCCTGCCCGTACAATCCCCATGCCTGGTTCTGCGGACTGTCAACGCGTGAAGCTCTTTGATATTGCTCCTCCCAGCATTTCAAACTTTTTTCAAACTGACCCTGTAAATGCAGGCTGGTCGCGAGCGACGCGATCAATTCAGTCCAACTGCGGATATCTCCAATTTGATCCGCCAGTTGCAGGCCCTTTTTCAAATTCTCAACTGCGCCGTCCCAATCACATTGCGTAAAGCGCACCACGCCTTCACGCAGCAGGATGTAAATTTTTTCGGGAGCATTGCTGCTTTTTGCAAGCATATGTTCCCCAAGTTTCTTATACATTTGGTAAGCTCCGCCGAGCTTTGCCAGCCCGGAGATCATTTGTAAATTTCCGTAGCCTTGAGTGATCAGGTCAGGCATTCCCACCCGTTCAGCAAGATTTAACCTGCGCAGCATGCTCCAGGCAAGCAGCGTCGTGTTTTGTGCGTAGTAAAAAATATTCTCGATCTCATTTCGCGCCACTTCTTCTTTAATCTTCTGCTGGCTGTCTGGCAGTTTCCTTCCCAGAGTAGATGGAAGCATGCGGTGAAGGATTTGTATCACCAGTTCTTTTGCCAGTAAAACAACGGCTGTCCATGTGTTTGCGGGTGGCGGACTCCCCAGAAGTTTGAGCGCCTTTGTTAAGTGGGCCTCTGCTTCGTTCAACTTACCAAGCCTGAAATAGGCAGTGCCTAGTATTCGCTCCCAGTGCGCGTGCTGGAACACCTTTTCGGGCGAATACTTCCTTTCACTTGCCTGCTCCAGACCAAAAGCGGTCGTGATGAAATGGATTACATCTTCGTTTGAATATAACTTCAATGATTGTTCTGCAGATTTTTCAAGAAAATAGATCGCCCTTGAATTTGATTCGCCTTTCAACCAGTGGTAGGCAAGGCGGGAATAATACGGCGTAAGATCATCTGCGTAATTTTTTTCATACCATTCGGCAATTGCACAATGTAGCTGCTTTCGCTGGCTGAACGTCATCAAACTGTAAATGACTTCCTGAAAGATCACATGTTTGAATAAATAGGTAAGTTCCGGGTCCGGCGATTCCAGGTCTGTAATGCCCTGCATTGTGAGGTTTTGCAAATACCCCTCGAGCGTATTCTTTTCGACTTTTGCCGGGTGGACATTGGCGAGCATGTTCAGGATGAAGATCCTGCCGATGACGCTGGCCACCTTGAGGGTCAATTGATGAGGCGCAGGCAGGCGGTCAACCCGCCTCGTGATCACGCCTTGAATTGTTTCCGGAAAATCGATCTTTGCCAATTCCTCGGCAGTGTGCTCGAGCAGGACCATATCGTTTTGAATATCAATAACCCGCGAATCTCGCAGCGCGTAAGCGATTTCCTCCGAGAAGAAAGGATTTCCCTGCGCTCTTGCCTGGATAAATTCCAATACAGACTCGGGGATGTGTTTGACGCCAAGTTTTCTTGAGACCAATTCGGTTGTGTCTTCAGGAGAAAGGTTGTTGAGATGGATGTGCAACGTGGCGGGGTTGGCAAGGATGCGTTTGAATTCATCCGTAGCTTGCTTGGATGTTTCTTCCTTTGTGATCGGGCGGGCTGCAATGACCAGCAGAACGGAGGGTAATTCGCGGTTGATATAGCCCAGCAGGGTCCATGTCGCAGCGTCCATCCAGTGTGCGTCATCGAAAAGAAGCACAGAGGGCGGGGATTGATCGCCTCGAAGCAGTGCATTTTTTAAAATGCGCAAGAGCAGCTCGCGGGTGCTCGTTGCCCGCGCTTCCCCGCTCATTTGGCGGGTCAACTCATTATCTGGCCAGCCTGAAGCAAAGACGCCATTTAACAAAGGTGCGCGGCTTAATAGGAATTCGTCGCTTTGAAGCGCAGACAGGATTTTGTTTTGGATTAACTCTTGGTTATCAAGTTCTGAAACCTCGAACAAAACCTCCAGGATCGATTTGATCGAAAAATATTGGGTTGTTATTTCCACCGGGTCAGCCTGACCCGTCAAGATCCTTATGCCATTTTCTGCCGCCTGCTCGGAGAAAAATGATAACAGGCGCGATTTTCCGATACCCGCTTCTCCTTCAATGACCACTGTCCCGATTGATTTTGCTGAATCAAGCACCTCCTGCAGTTTTCGAGTAAGTAATTTTCTTTCATTTTCGCGGCCCAAAATAATGCTTTTTGGAGAATCTGCAAGGGGTGTTTTTTCCCTGCCGATAAGCAGGGACGGAGACATGGGTTTTTCTATGCCTTTGAAGCCAATTGGAGATAATTGCATGAACGCGTAATTGGACGCCAGCTCCGCAACATGCGGAGATACCAATATCTGACCGGGTTTGGCATGACTCATCAACCTTGCAGCCAGGTTTACCTCTGCGCCGATTGCACTGTAGGTTCGCGCCATCTGCCCGCCATGGGCGCCTGCACAAACAGGGCCGTGGGTCAATCCCACCTGGATTTCGTCAATAAATCCAAGTTCTTCGATCTCCGTTTTAATTCGCAAAGCAGCCGCCAGCGCACGGTTGATGCTGTCTTCATGGGCGATAGGCGCTCCAAATACAATATATAAATTACTTCCTTTGTCGCCGATGGTTAAGTTGCATAGATATCCCTCGTATCTTGATAAAATATCCTGAACGCTTCGAATAAACTGATCGAGTTTTTGTTCAGCAAATTCATCCTGATCGTAGTCAATGCCGCTGAATTTGACGAACATCGGCACTGCCAGCCTGAATTCTGTAAGGAAACCGAATTCCCCGCCCTCGATTCTTTCGTAAATAGGCCTGAACACCCAACGCTTGGCAATTTCAATGTCCAGGTTTGGAGCAGCCGGCCATGGATGCGGGGATGCCAATTCAGAAATATCTTTAATGACAGCGAACGGCTCTCCGTCTTCAGCCTGCCTCCAGACTGCGTTTTGAATCCGCCCCTTGATTTCCTGAAAAACTTCATCATAAATTGCGATTTCCCCTCTGTGGATCTGCTCCTGCGCCTTGACCACCCGCAACAACTCGCGCCCGGCCAGCGCTTCCAGAAGCTGAATATTTGGATCGCCGACAAGAAATCGTTGCACAGACCCGACCGAGATGGCTATCTTTATCCCGAGAGAAAAGGTGTGCTCTGAAGAAATGCTTATCTTTTCATAACGTCTCATGGTCTTCTGCATAATGGTTGCACAAGACACAGCTCTGTCTCCATTGTCATGGTCAAACCAGCAGGTGAGCCCGTCCCCGCTGATGTCGATTACGCTTCCTCCGTAATGGTGAATCGTCCCGATTAATTCCGTATAAATTGGGTCAAGATGGCGCGTGAGTTCTTCTGCCCCCCTTTGTGGACCAAACCGCGTGGTCAATTCGCTGGTTAACTTTGTGAAACCAGATAGATCAGCAAACAAGACCGCCCCATGCGAACGAGCCGGCAGCGTCTCCCCTTTTAACAAAGCCTGTCTTCTGTCTTCCGGGATAAAAA
>JACZJB010000268.1 GCA_014860805.1 Anaerolineales bacterium | reverse complement strand
GGGGTCGCCATGTCAAGCGGTGCTTATGCAAGGCTGGTCAAGCGTACTTGAAGCGGGTGGGGGGCGCGGGGTCACCGCCCGCTTCGGCTTGACCGTGCCGAGCATTCCGCTTGACATGGGCGGTCATGGTGGGTAACCTGCGGGCGGACGGCGAAAAAGCCTGTAAGAAGCGTTTGGAGGGAATATCTAGCGCCCAACGGCTTGCGTTAGCCGCAGGTGGGTGGGATGAGAAGATGCTGCTTTGGCGGAAAATGTTCGAGCACAGAATCAACTCCTTTTGGTGGTGCGAATCCCACCTGTCGGCTGCACGCTGTGTTGGGCGCTGTTGAGCTTAAAGACTCTCTGGCTAAAAAAAGACGCCAATTTCAACATAATAAGATTTTACACGCAACTTATCTTTTTTCACGAATCGAAAACGTAACTAACCGATAATTAAAATGCGTCTTTGTCTGCTTTGCTAATACCGCTCAAATGCTCTTTGATATGCTCATTGACAATGTCTAAATGTTCTTCAGGCGTGTAATCCCTTGAGCCTTTTTTGTAAGGGATTAATACAAGTTTGGGATTAAGAATATTTTCTCGAATAACCCTGTGGGCGGCTTCCAATCTTTGAATTATTTCTTCGACTGTCTTTTGTCTCATTTCATCAAAGCAACGTTGATTAAGGTCGCTATATTTTCCCTTCAAGGGCGTTGGCTTAATATCATTGACAATATCACGGACGTTTCGGGCAAAACTTTCATGCCAAAAAACTATATGCCCTAAAATATCTTTGGCTGTCCACTCTTCGTATACAGCAATTTCGGGGTTTGCCATGTTTTTGTAAACATCAGATAACTGCGAAATGGTCTTGTTCAGTTGTTTGAGAAGTATTTCTCTCGCATCCATATTCTTTTTTCTTCCATTTTATTACCTTCGAAATGACCTATTCAGATTTGAGGGGGATAAACCACGTAAACCAAAGCACCCAAGTGAACCAGATTAAATATAACCATTCACCAGTTTGAAAATATCGAAGTCCCATGAAACTCATCAATCCCAAAAAACCTAACATCCAATTTTTTCTTAAGTTTCGTTTTTTGTTATTCATTGCAAAGTTTCTCCAATCTTTTTTCAAAGCCATTATATTGAAAATCTAACAAGCCAGCGCCCAACGGTTTGCGTTACCTGCGTGTGGGCGGGCGTGGACAATGCCTGGAAGCAGAAAAAACTCGAAGCCAGAAAAATGCTTGTAAATGCCACAGACTCCCACACGTCAGGTGCACGCTTTGTTGGGTGCGTTTCTAAAAATTACTTCGACAAGTCATCAATCGCTTGATTAAGGTAGAGCGTTTCGGTAATGCGGCAAGCTGACCTAATAATTGATCCCTCTAAATCAGTATCAAAAGAGTTGAATTCGCTGTCATACATAACGTATGAAATATTTTTCCAATCTGCTTCACCTGAGTCTGTAATTCCCCGATACGGCGTTGAATACATATTAAGCATACCTAAGCCATCTGGAGAGAAACCTTTATGCATGTCCCAAAAGACGTAACCGTTGAATGCGTCAGTCATATCAATATAATGTCTTGATCGAATAACATCATACTCAAACATCATATGTGGGTGTACCATTCCGACAACCCAGCCACAGATTTCTGTTTGTTTAAGTTTTACAGCACCAATTATATCGGGTTGGATTTTCAATGTGGGTCCCCACGGGAATCGCTGAACTGATAATGCGTACCATGCGCCTAATTCCTTTTGAAGTATTTCGATTATTGTAAGGTCAAGTTTCTTGGGGCTACATAGAGGCAATACCCATTCTCTATCTTTTAACTGATCTTTCATCCAATCTATGGACAGAGAAACCAAATCATATTTTGGTTCAGACAAGAAATCTTCATGTTCAATCGTTTTAGTATTCTCAGTGCTTTTATTTTTCCAAGGGAGGGATAATACTCGGACTGAATTCAGAAGAGTGAAGAAGCCTATACCAAAATCTTTAGTGAAATCTGCGTATTTTTTGTCTCGTAATAATATTGGAATTTCACAATCATCGGCCAATATTGGCAGGATGGAAACTCGTTTGTTAGTGGCTTCTTCTCCAATTCTACTTTGCCACTCCTTCTCAACCCATCCCGATTTTATACTATGCTTAGTGAGAATTAGTGCCAGGAATCGGCAATCGCCAAGGCCTTCTTGGATTTTTTGCGTTATGGAATGACCAACAACAATTTCCCATTCATCCAACCACACATCAATCCCATATTGGCGCAGTCCCGAAGCAATTCTTCTTGCGAGAGCTTTGTCCTTACTGCTATGTGAAATAAATACTCTTGTCATAGATTTACCCTAGATTGTTTTGGATACGCACGTTTTCCGTATTAGCACCCAACTATGGGATATACAGCACGATGCTGTATATCCCCCCAATTTAGGGTCTTATACAGCATAATGCTGTAAAGTCCCCTTGCGGGATAATCCCTTTAATATTTTAACCTATCAGCATTATACGACCCTCCATATTCTGGGGCAAGCATGGAAAAAACACCTAAAAACACACCACCCAAACAAAGCACATCCTCCCCAAAAGGGAAGAAACTTCTCGACCAGTACCGCGACCACATCCGCATAAAACAATACTCCCCACGCACCGAAAAAACCTACATCCACTGGGTGCGTGAATACATTCTCTTCCACAACAAACGCCACCCCAAAGAAATGGGCATACCCGAAGTCAACCAATTCATCACCCATCTCGTCGTAAACCGCAAAGCCTCCGCCTCCACTCAAAATCAAGCTGTCAGCGCCATCTTATTCCTCTACCGCTACGTCTTAAACATCCAACTTCAAGGCGACATCCTCGAATTCATCCGCCCCAAAAAAGGCAAACGCATACCCACCGTACTTTCCAAACAAGAAGCCAAAGCCATTATCTCTAAAATGACCGGACCATACAAACTCATGGTGCAAGTCATGTACGGAGGCGGACTGCGGCTAATGGAATGTCTGCGCCTGCGTGTCAAAGATATCGACTTTGAAAACCACCGCATCCTCGTCTACGACGGCAAAGGCGGCGACGACCGCGTTACCATGCTCCCCGACAGCATTATCCAGCCGCTAAAAGAACAAATTCAATACGTCAAAGCGCTGCACCAAAAAGACCTCAATGATGGCTACGGAGCCGTATCCATGCCATATGCACTGGACAAAAAATTCCCCACCGCCAGCAAAGAACTCATCTGGCAATACATCTTCCCTGCTTCAACACTTTACACCGACCCCACAACAGGCCACACATCTCGACACCACATCCATGAGACCGCCCTCCAACGAAGCATTCGCGATGCTGCAAATGCCATCAAACTACAAAAACGCGTCACCCCCCACACCTTCCGACATAGTTTTGCCACCCATCTTCTGCAAGCAGGCTACGACATACGAACCGTCCAGGAATTATTAGGGCACAAAGACGTCAAAACCACAATGATCTACACCCACGTATTAAATCGAGGCGCTTCTGCCGTACGCTCCCCCTTGGACGACACTACACCCTGAGCGGACACTGAGCGAAGGCGAAGTGGCAGTCGAATCCTGAGCGAAGCCAAAGGACTCCATTCCGTCATCCAATAGTGATCCTATAGTCGTCCTATAGTAATCCTATAGTCATCCTATAATCATCCTATAATCATCCTATAATCATCCTGTAC
>JACZJB010000267.1 GCA_014860805.1 Anaerolineales bacterium | reverse complement strand
TTCCCAGTTAATAGCTGGGTGATCTCCTGAGGCTCGGGCTGTTCACGCACGAATTGCAGCGCGTCAATGACCGTATTGCCCGTAACTTTGATAATGCTTTCGTCAATGCCTTCGCGCAGGAGGTTTTCTTTTGACCATTCTGTTGGTGCAAAGTGCAGGTCGGCAGTGACTCCAGCCACGCGGCGGTTGATCTCTTCGGGAAAAGGCTGCCATTTGTTGTGGGTTCGCAGTCCCGCCTCCACATGCCCGAACTTGATGCGGTTGAAATAACTTAGCAGGGATGTGATGGCGACTGTGGTTGTATCCCCTTGTGCCAGCACCCAATCGGGTCGGAAATCTGAAAGCACAGGATCAAGCTCGGTGAAGATGGAGGCGCTGAGCTGGGCAAGGTTTTGGTCATCTCGCATCAGGTCCAGATCATATTCAGGTTTGATGTCGAATAAATTCAGAACCTGATCGAGCATTTGGCGGTGCTGAGCAGTGACACAGACCCGCGAATCCACACCTGCGGTTTGAGCCAGCAGGCGGACGATGGGAGCCATTTTTACTGCTTCCGGGCGGGTGCCAAAAACGGAGAGAATTTTCAATTTGTATTTACCGATGATTGGAATTTGCGTCGCCGATGCGGAGAAACTCGAAACCATGAGTTTTCCACGATTCCTTGTCCCAGCCGTTGACTGTGTCGATCAGAATGCGGGCTTTGGTTTTTTGCGCAATCTCTTTTGGGTCAAGTTTTATGAATTCAGTGTGTTTGACCAACAAGATAAGCGCGTCGGCATCTCGTATGGCTGATTCGAACGAATCTGCCATGTTGATACCGGGCAATTTTGCCTCTGGCTTGAAAGGTTCCCATGCCAGTACCTGCGCACCTTTCTCCTGCAGAAGATGTACCACTTCGTTGGCGGGGCTTTCACGCAGGTCATCTACATCGGGTTTATAAGCAAGGCCGAGGGCGGCGATTCTTTTTCCGCTCAGTGTGCCTAAGGCGCGTTTGACGGTTTCAGCGACAAAATGTGGTTGAGAGTCATTCACCTGGCGTGAGTGGTAGATGAGCGGCGTGAGTTCAGGAGCGGCTTCCACAAAGAACCATGGATCGACGCTGATACAGTGCCCGCCAACACCGGGACCAGGGCTGAGGATTTTTACACGGGGGTGCAAATTGGCAATCGAGATCGCTTCCCACACATTCACACCAAATTTATCTGCCAGGCGGGAGAATTCATTTGCAATGGCAATGTTGACATCGCGGTAGGTATTTTCCATCAATTTGACCATCTCAGCGGTGGTTGCGTCCGTTTTGATGATCTGCCCTTTGACGAAGATGGAGTATAAGTCCTTGCCTGCTTCTGAAGATTCGGCCGTCACGCCGCCAATCACACGCGCATTTTCGATTAGTTCA
Organism: Anaerolineales bacterium; assembly: GCA_014860805.1. Taxonomy (GTDB): domain Bacteria; phylum Chloroflexota; class Anaerolineae; order Anaerolineales; family Villigracilaceae; genus Villigracilis. The sequence goes on along the minus strand of JACZJB010000267.1, from coordinate 96,662 downwards.
TGCAGGATTTGGCCGGGTAAAACCCGTTCGGGAGAATATGCCAGATGGAAGTCGCGCCCAGCTTCCAGCCCGGAACGAGCGAGAATGGGAGTGATCAAATCCACAGTAGTGCGCGGCGGGGAGGTCGATTCAAGTACAACGAGATTTCCCTTCCTCAAAACCGGCAAAATGGATTCGGCGGCGGAAGTAACGGCTCGCATATCCGCCAGTTTATAGGTGATTCCGTTGTATTCACCGAATTTGTTTTCCTGAAAGGGAGTGGGAACAGCGATGATAAACGCATCGGCTTCTTCCGGTTGTGTAGCTGCTTTGAAATTACCCGATGCAATCGCTTTTGTGACGGCGTCTCGCAGGCCAGGCTCGTGGATATGGACTTCACCTTTGTTCAAGGTGTCTATGATGTGTGGATTAATATCCACACCGATGACATTAACCCCGTGTGAGGCAAATGTGGAAGCTGTAGGCAGGCCTATGTAGCCGAGACCGATCACGCAGATTTTTTGAAATTTCACAATGGCTCCAAAATATTGAATTCGCCCGATTATTATACAACCAGCGGTTCCGTTCCAATGAGCGACTTTTTACAGGCTGACGCGTATGCTAAATAATAGGTAATTTCTTGTTGTATAATCAAGTGGAGGAACAATGGATTTTTTACTTAACCCAAATGTTGCATATTTGATCTTGCTCAGCGGTATTTTGCTTGGATTAATGGCGATTGTAACCCCGGGCACGGGTTTGTTTGAAGTCGGCGCGTTCTTCTGCCTGTTGTTGGCAGGATATGCAGTTTACAACCTGTCCTTTAACTGGTGGGCATTGATCATTCTTGTTTTGAGCATCGTTCCGTTTATCTACGCTGTACAAAAGCCAAAACGTGAACTGTACCTTGGGGTTTCCATCTTTCTGCTCGTACTGGGATCGGTATTTTTGTTTGCGGTGGATGGGTGGAAGCCCGCCGTCAATCCCTTTGTGGCGTTGGTAACTTCCGGGCTTTTATCCGCTTTTTTGTGGATCGTTGTGCGGAAAACTGTGCAGGCTGCAAGTGCGCGCCCCGTGCATGACCTTGACGCATTGGTTGGGTTGATCGGCGAAGCCAGATCCAGGATCCATGAAGAAGGCAGTGTGTTTGTAGCAGGGGAGATGTGGTCTGCCAGAAGTGAAAAATCTATTCCCGTTGGCAGTCCAATTCGTGTGGTTCGTCGCGAGGGTTTTATCCTCGTTGTTGAAAAAATCGGTCAGTCAAATAACAACCTAAACAAGGAGAAATAACATGGATTTTCTAGCAACCGGCGGCACTATTTTTTGTTTCGTTGGAGCGGTGCTGGTCATTGGCTTCATATTTCTTGCCAACGCCATAAGAATTGTTCCTGAATACCAGCGCCTGGTCGTGTTCCGTCTTGGACGTTGCGTGGGTGCAAAGGGACCTGGCGTCGTTCTGCTCGTCCCTGTCATTGATCGCGCTGTAAAAGCAGATTTGCGCGAACAAGTTCGTGAAATTCCCCAGCAGACTTCAATTACCAAAGATAATGCGCCCATCTCAATTGACTTTTTATGGTACTTCAAAGTATTGGATCCTTCCGAATCCGTTTTACAAGTAAGTAATTTTGAAGCCGCTGCTGCGGGTATTGCAGCAACCACATTACGCGCTGTCATTGGCGGTATCATGCTCGATGATGTGCTGTCTCAGCGTGAACATATCAACACCATGCTCCGCACCCGTCTCGACGAAGTGACCGGACGCTGGGGTGTAAAAGTTACGAACGTTGAAATCCGCGAGATCGTTCCGCCGCGCGATGTTCAGGATGCAATGAACCGCCAGATGACTGCAGAACGTGTCCGCCGCGCGCTCGTGACCGAATCCATGGGCGATCAGGAAGCTGCCAAGAACCGTGCAGAAGGTACGAAACAGGCTGCCATTCTCCAGGCTCAAGGCGAGCGCGAGTCCAACATCCTGCGCGCTGAAGGTGAAAAGCAGGCACAGGCTTTGCGTGCAGAAGGTTTTGCCGTCGCTTTGGAAGCCATCTTTAACGCTGCCAAGACCGTTGACCAAAAGACGATGACGCTGCAGTATTTCGAAACCCTCAAATCCATTGGCACAAGCCCATCTACCAAGTTCATCTTCCCGATGGAGTTCACCAGCATGTTGGATAATTTCCTCGGCAAAGAAGGCAAGAAGTAATACCAATTTGTAATACAATAAGGTCTCCCGATGAGGGAGACCTTATTTTTTATGGAAATTACAAAAGCATCCATTCTTGACCTCAACGCTCTTCGCAAGCTGGAAAATGAATCCTTTGCAAAAGATGCCTGGCCCTTGTTCGATTTAATAGCTGTGCTGACTTTCCCGGATGTGATCCGATTAAAAGCTGTGGAAAACGGCCAAATGGTCGGGTTTGTGGCGGGAGATCCGCATCCGCGCGACGGGTGGGGCTGGGTTGCCACCATCGCAGTTGATCCACGCTACCAGCGGCGCGGCATTGGGCGCGCTCTGCTGCATGCCTGTGAGGAAAAGCTTGGTGTACCGCGTTCACGGCTCACCGTGCGGCTATCGAATCAGGTTGCGATCTCCATGTATGAAAAAGAAGGATATGCATCCATTGACCTGTGGAAGGGATATTACAATGATGGCGAAGATGCCATGTTGATGGAGAAGGAACTATGACGGAGACAAAACAAAAACTGCAGGAATTCGAAGCCTTACGCGGGTTATCCATACTCCTGCTTTTGGCGCTGCACAGCGAGGTGTTTGATTCGAGCATCTTTGGCTTCGAAGTGGATCCGTTGGCGCAGGTGGTGGCTTCTTTTTTACTCGGATCATTTTTCTTTTTGGCGGGATTCTTCGCGGAATTTTCCCGTAAAAAGGGCGGGGCGAATTCATTTTCATTTCTGAAGTCAAAATTTATTCGCATCTTTCCTCCCTACTGGATCGCGCTGGCATTGTTTGTGTTTGTGATCGGTTTTTCTCTCAAACGTTTTGATGCCTTGATGTATGCCTTAAATCTGCAATGGCTTCTGTCGCCTGTCTTTATTAAACGTCTGTTAACCCTTTGGTATATCAGCGTGCTGGTGGGGTATTACCTTGTGTTCGGCATTCTATTGTTTCGAGTTAAATCCAACCTTGGTTTGTTGGTGTGGTCGGTCGTTCTCTTTGCAATGGGTTATACGGCAAGCCTTGCAACGGGTCTGTTTGAGCCTCGCTTTTTTCAGTATTATTTTGTTTTTCTGGCGGGCATCTATTTTTACCGTTTTGAAAAAGAGCGAAATATTTTGTTTGGCATGAAATTTTTATATACCGCGGGTATTGCGCTGGTTGTTTTGGTTGTTTTCTGGAAAGTGGCGTCTGCTGGGCTGAATGTGCCAAATTTATTCTTTATTTTTGTTGTTGACCTGTTCATTCTTGGCTGGGTGTTGATGTGGCTTTCCATTTTTCGAACCCGGGCTGGAAGTTGGAAGATTTGGGCATTCCTTTCCACTGCATCCTTCTTTACTTATTTATATCATCGCCCGCTTTGGCATGTTCTTGATACGGCGCTGGGTTTGGAAGCTGGGACTGCCAGAGTATTCTTCAATCTTATCCCGGGGGGCATGCTTGCCTTGATCCTGGGGTATTTTCTACAAGTTGGCTATGACCGTCTGCTTGTTGCACTACACTTGAAAGGATAGCAGGGAGAAAGAGGGCTCATCCCGCTTTATCGGGTTTATAATCAGCCAATATGTCTGAAATGTTACCGCCGCCCGTTTGGGTGAATACAACACAATCTTTAAAACAAATGGTGGATGATCTTTCCGCACAGCCTCGCGTGGCAGTGGACACCGAATCCAACAGTCTGCATGCATTTCGCGAACAGGTTTGTCTTCTGCAATTCTCATCTCTCACGAATGATTATTTGGTGGATCCGCTTGCCTTGAAAGATCTGAGCTTGTTGGCGCCCATTTTTGCAAATCCAAAAATAGAAAAGGTATTTCACGCAGCAGAATATGACCTGATCTGTTTACGGCGCGATTTCGGTTTTTCCTTCGCCAACCTGTTTGACACGATGCAGGCAGCTCGTGTTTTGGGCTACCCCGCCGTAGGACTAGACCGTTTATTGGGTGAAAAGTTTGATATCAAAATGGATAAGCGCCACCAAAAAGCAAATTGGGCGGCACGCCCATTATCCTCGGAACAGATCCATTATGCGCGATTGGATACCCATTATCTCTTTAATTTGCGGGACGTTCTCGAGCAGGAACTGCGCGAGAAGGAACGCCTTGAGTTTGCCCTGGAAGATTTTTATCGTGCATGTGTTGCTGATGAGCAAAGACAGAGACACGTCAGCGCTTCATGGGAACGATTTGCGGGCCGCAAGGATCTTTCATTGCGCGAGTTGACGGTCCTTTCCTATTTGTGCAAATGGCGTGATAGAGAAGCCGAAAAGTTGAATCGCCCGCCTTACAAGGTGGTGATGGATGATGTCTTTGTGGCTTTGGCAAAGAATCCGCCCGAGCAAAAGGTGGATCTTTCTGCTGCTGGCTTAAGTGAAAAACAGATAAAACTTTGGGGCGACCAGATTTTGAGCGCAATTCGGCATGGAAGTGAAGCGCCGCTGGTTGAACGGAAACAGGCTGAACGTAAGAACGATGCGGTGCTTCGTCGCCTTGAGAAATTAAAGGCATGGAGAAAAAGCGTCGGCTTGGAGATGAAGGTTGAATCTGACATTATTTTACCCAAGCCTTATTTGGGGGCGTTGTCTGAAAACCCACCAAAATCATTGGAAGAGCTGCGTGACTTGATGAAGGATACCCCTTCGCGTGTGGACAAGTTCGGCTTGCAGATTTTAAAGACATTGGGAGTTAAACATGCGAATTAGTTTTCACGGAGCGGCTCATACAGTGACGGGCAGCCAGCATTTGATCGAGGTCAATGGGTCGAAACTTCTGCTGGATTGTGGTTTGTATCAGGGCAGGCGTGCGGATACGTACGAACGGAATTTGAATTTTCGTTATACCCCGCGGGATATTGATGGTGTGATCCTTTCTCATGCGCATATTGATCATGCAGGGAATTTGCCAAACCTGGTGAAGCAGGGGTATGAAAGAAATATTTTTGCCACGCATGCCACTGTGGATCTTGCGAGTTTGATGATCCGTGACTCGGGGCGCATTCAAGAATCAGATGCTGAATTTGTAAATAAAAAACGAGCACAACGCGGCGAACCACTGATCGAGCCGTTGTACACCGAGCAGGATGCGGAAGAGGTCGCGGGGATGTTCAAAGGCGTAGACTATGAGGAAGCCTTTGAACCCGTACCCGGTGTGATCGCGCGTTTTTACGAAGCAGGGCATATCCTTGGTTCAGCGGGTGTGTCGCTTGAAATCGAAGAGAAAGGCAAAAAGATTCGCTTGTGGTTCTCCGGGGATATTGGCAGATATAAACTGCCGTTGCTGCGTGACCCTGTTTTGCCTGAAGCCGTTGATTACATGATCATGGAATCCACCTATGGCGACAAGTCGCACAGCGACCCGGGGCTTGCCTATACTGAATTTCGGGATGTTGTGAAGCGGACTGTAGAGCGCGGCGGCAAGGTTATCGTCCCTGCTTTTGCGGTGGGGCGCACTCAGGAATTGGTCTTCAATCTAAACCAAATGATGACAGATGGCGACATACCAAACGTGCCAGTTTATGTCGATAGTCCACTGGCGGTGAATGCCACCGATGTTTTCAAACGTCATCTGGAATGTTTCGATGATGAGACTCGCAAGTACGTGGAAGAAGCCCGTCATCCCGCATTGGATTCTAAAATGCTGACCTATATCAGGTCGGTGGATGAGTCGAAAGCCTTGAACGAACGCACAGACCCAATGGTCATCATCTCTGCTTCTGGTATGGTGGAGGCGGGTCGTATCCTTCACCATGTAAAAAATAACATCGAAAATCCCAAAAATACGATTTGTATCGTCTCCTGGCAGGCACCTCATACGCTTGGACGCAGGCTTGCTGACCGTGAGCTGCAGGTACGTATTTACGGCGAATCCTATGATCGAAAATGTGATATCGCTACGATCGGCGGTCTTTCTGGTCATGCGGGACAAGACTTGCTTGTCAAATATGCGATAGGAGTCAAAGATTCCGTCAAACAAATCTTTTTGGTACACGGCGAAGAAAAGCAAGCCATGACCTTGAAAGGGCTTTTGCATGAACGAAAATTAAGTCAGGTGCATTACCCAGACTTGCACGAGAGTGTGGATTTGTAAAAAGATTTTCGGTTATAATTTCGCCCGCCCCAAATTTGGGGAGGTGCCAGAGTGGTTGAATGGGACAGTCTCGAAAACTGTTGTAGGCTCCGGTCTACCGAGGGTTCGAATCCCTCCCTCCCCGCTCAAAACCCCAAAGGTCTCAAAGACCTTTGGGGTTTTTATTATGGTAAGATTCGCTCGATGAAACTAAATCTCGCCCTCGCACAGATTAACACAAAACTCGGTGATGTGGAAGCGAATCTCGCAAAACATCTGGATTACATCAAGCAAGCCAAATCTGAAAAAACGGATTTATTGGTATTTCCCGAACTTTCCTTAACGGGATATGTGCTTCAGGATCTGGTTGCTTCGGCCGCGCACAAGCCGATGGAAGATGATCCCATCTTCAAGCATTTGCTCAAAGCGTCTCACGATCTGGATCTGGTAGTTGGCTTCGTGGACGAAGACTCCCGTCACCGCTTTTACATTGCTTCGGCTTACCTTTCTGGCGGAAAACTTGTCCATGTTCATCACAAGGTTTACCTCCCAACCTATGGATTGTTCGACGAAGGCCGCTTCTTTGCCTGGGGTGACAAAGTTCGCGCCTTTGATACACGCTTCGGGCGTGTGGGTATGCTCATCTGCGAAGATTTCTGGCATGCCTCGCCCCCATATTTGCTCTGGCTTGACGGCGCGGATCTTATGCTTTTTTCCTCTGCATCCCCCGGACGCGGACTCAACGACAATGAGAAGCTTGAATCTGCGCGCTGGGTGGAACGTGTCAACAAAGCGTATGCCAGCATGTTTACCTCCTTTGTGGCACATGCCAATCGTGTTGGTTATGAAGATGGCCTTCACTTCTGGGGCGGTGCAACAATTTTTGACCCGAACGGCGAAGAACTTGCTCATGGACCCTATAATGAGGAAGGCTTAGCTTTTTCCGAGCTGGATTTAAATCAACTGCGCCGAACTCGTGCGCGTTTGCCTTTATTGCGCGATGAACGCACGAACCTTGTGCAAAATGAATTGAACAGGATTCTTTCCCGTGGTTGACCTTAACCTCTCCATCAACACAGAACTTGCCCGTGAAATTTTGACTGGTTTCGTCAAATCAGAAGTAACGCGAGTGGGGATGTCTCGTGCCATCGTCGGTCTATCTGGCGGACTCGACTCCGCGCTTTCCTGCGCCCTGGCGGTTGAAGCATTGGGCGCGGAAAATGTCCTTGCTGTGCGAATGCCATACAAGGCATCTAGTAAAGATTCTCTTGTGCATGCTCAATTGCTGATCGATCAGCTTGGCATTCCCAACAAGACCATCGAGATCACAGACATGGTCGAGCCGCTCTTTAAACTCGATCCCAAAATCTCAGACATGCGCAAAGGCAATATCATGGCGCGTGAGCGCATGATCATACTCTTCGATCAAAGCGAAGTCTTCAAGGGACTCGTCATTGGCACAAGCAATAAAACAGAAATCCTTCTTGGCTACAGCACCATCTATGGCGACTCAGCCAGCGCAATGAATCCGATTGGCGATCTTTATAAAACGCAGGTACGTCAGCTTTCGCGCGCCATGAATATCCCCGAGCCGATCATCGACAAGGCTCCATCTGCCGATCTGTGGGAAGACCAAACCGACGAAAAGGAACTGGGTTTCACCTACGAAGAAGTGGACAAACTTCTGTACCTTCTTGTGGATCAGCGTTACAGTCCGCAAGAGGCGGTGGAAGCGGGGTTTGACGAAGCCTTCGTAAAGACAGTCACCACCCGTATTCGACGCAATCAATTCAAACGCATGCAGCCGCCGATTGCTAAAGTCAGCAATCGCACGGTTGGTTATGACTTTCTATATCTTCGAGATTGGGGCACGTAAATGGGTCTGCACATTCCGCCTTCACTCAAGCATAAAAAATTCTTCTATCTCTGGCTCGGACAACTCATTTCGATCACAGGAACCCAGATGCAGATCTGGGCATTATTTTGGCACATCAACCAGTTGAACGATAACCCTATCGCCTTGGGCGGGATCGGTGTGGCGCGCATTTTGCCTGTCATCATTTTTTCTTTGATCGGTGGCGCGCTGGCAGACTCAATGGACAGGCGCAAGGTGATGTTCGTAACCCAATCTTTCGCCGCGCTTCTCGCTCTGACCTTGGGCCTGCTCACCCAGTTTGGACATGTCACCATCTGGCACATTTACTTCATCACCGCCCTGCAGGCGATTGCTGTCGCTTTTGACGGTCCATCCCGCCAGGCGTTGATTCCCAACCTGCTGCCCAAGAAAGACCTGCCTAACGCTTTCAGCATGACCTTCACTTCATTTCAAGTTGGTTCTGTTCTTGGCCCAGCCTTGAGTGGAATTGTCATTGCGCTTGCGGGTCAGGCTGCTGTGTATTATTTCAACAGTTTCTCGTTCATTGCGGTGTTGGCAGCTTTGTTTCTGATCGGCAACGTCCCGCAGTCCATTGCTGAAAAGTCCGCAGGCGTGAGCATGGAGTCAATTCGCGAGGGCGTTAAATTCATCCTCGACAAGCCGATCATCTTTTCCACCATGATGTTGGATTTTGTCGCGACATTCTTTGCCTCGGCCAGTACCTTGATGCCGATCATTGCAACCAGTGTCCTGAAAGTGGGTGTCGTGGAATATGGCTATCTCTCCGCCGCGCCAGCTGTAGGAGCAGTTTTAGCGGCCCTCACCATTTCTCAGATCAAGGAACTGCGCAGGCAGGGACCATTATTCCTTGGCGCAGTCATCGTCTTTGGAATTGCGACGGTCATATTTGGGGCGACAAAAATTTTCATCATTGCATGGCTTGCTATTGCCACCACGGGCGCAGCGGATGGAGTCAGCACGATCATTCGCAATACGATTCGGCAATTGCAAACCCCCGATCACATCCGCGGGCGGATGACCAGCATCAATCAGATATTCTTTCAGGGCGGGCCGCAGCTTGGTGAAATTGAGGCAGGCACTGTTGCGCAGTTCTTTGGGGCGCCGTTTGCTGTTATCAGTGGAGGAATTGGTTGTGTCCTCGGTACGCTCTTCATCATATGGAAATGGCCGCATCTCATGAAATACAATGGGGATGAGCCCATGCTTGCCGGCGCCACAGCGGATTAATTGTGGTGCAGGGGCGGGTTTTCGATCAATAATTTCATCTCAGCCAGCACGGCTTGATGTATCGTGTTTGTGTCAGTTGTCCCCAGATCTTTCACATAAATCGGATTACCAATTTGCACAACCGCTGTGGCAGGTTTTTCTTTAAAAAGAATCATTCCTAATAATTGCAGGGCGGCGGCCAGTTTTTCTTTTTCTTCTTTCGTTTTTTTAATTTTCAACAGCCAATGACTTGCATACTTTTCCGCGACTACATTGCGAACCAGCACAGGCAGTATTGCAGCATTCGGCGCCATACGAACAAAAACCCCCACACTATCTGTCCAATCTTTTAGTGACTCGACCGCCCCAGGGTAGACATCAGGGTCGGGTTCTATGTGGCCAGCGGGGAATGTCAGTATCGCGCCGCCTGATTTCATGTGGGCGCTGACTTGACGTACAAGAGTCATTCTCCTTGCCGCATCATCGTATACATAAAAAAGCTGTTTCGCGGTTTTGGGCAATGCATTCAAAAAGGGGCGGTCCAGTGCGATGATGTGCAGGTCTTTGCGGTTCAAGGCTGCAAAGAGCGCTACGGTATCCGTCATGCCCGGATGATTGGATAATGCCAGAAACGCGGAATCAGGGATACGGTCCGTGCCGATGATGCGCAGGTCTTTCACATATCGGCGGATGAGATTCCAGCCGCCATCCACAATGCCATGCGAGCCAACGATTTCATCATATTCCACCATGTGCCGTGCAAAGGTTTGAGCAGGTTTCAGAAAAAGGATTCTGAGCAAACGCGCCAACAGTGGGCGGTCCTGCCAGCCGAATGATGAAACAAGGTCGTCGAGGTTGATCTGAGTGAGAGCTTCAAAGTTTGAAGTCATTCGGGTTCCGCTGAAAAGTGCAGAGGGTAGCCTTCCATGCCTGCCGCATGGTGTGCTTTTTTTATCCGTTTTTCTGCTTCCATGCGCGGCAGGGATTGAACGTACGCGGAACCTTTAATATGCGCGACGAGCATGATCTCAGCAGCACGGTCATTGGCAAGAAAGAAGATTTGCTTGAGAACTTCCACTACAAAATCCATCAGCGTCACATCGTCGTTATGGATGATAACGCGATAAAGCGGTTCGAGTTCTGTATCGGTTTCCTCGATGCTCTCGATTTCAGGGATGATATGAAGATTCATCGTTGATCTGTGAGTTCATCGATTTCGTTTTGTGTCAAATTAATATCCCCCGCCTCAAAATTCTCGCGGATGTGTTTTGGATTCGCAGACATGGGGATGGTGATGACGCACGGCTGTGAGACGACCCACGCCAGTGCAATTTGAAACGTGGTTGCATTGTGAGCTTTTGCAATTGATTCAAGAGTTGTGTTTGCTCTCAGGTTTCCCTCTTCAATGGGGGAGTAGGCGGTCAGAAAAATATCGTTCTTCTGGCAATATTCCAACATGCCGTTTTTGATGTACGAGCGGTCTGCCAGGCTGTATGGAACCTGGTTTGTGATGATGGGAGTTTCAGAAAGCTCCCGCGATTCTTTGAGCAGTTTCAAGTTGAAATTACTTACGCCGATGTGTTTTATTTTTCCATCGCGCACAAGTTTGTTCAACGCGCGGAAGGTGTCTGCAAGCTTCATTCCCGCCGAAGGCCAGTGGATGAGATACAGGTCAATGAATTCCATTTGCAGGCGACGCAGGCTGTTTTCACAGGAGCGAAGCACATCGCTGTATTGGAGATGCGACGGCGTCACTTTGCTTGCGATGAACAGCGCCTCTCTTCCGACCGTTGACTCGCGCACTGCCCGCCCAAGCAATTCCTCCGAGTGGCCGTTCGCGTACATCTCCGCGGTATCGAAATGGGTATAGCCGATCTCCAGCGCGGTGTGGAGAGCTGTCATCGAAGCGGAATCAGTTTTCGAGTCGGCGAAAGAGCCGCCGCCGATCTTCCAGGTGCCGAATCCGATCTTGGGAAGAGTCAAGCTGGAGAGGGTTTCATATTTCATCTCTTTATTTTAACCCTTTAGTTCTTCATTTCCTCATCTTCAAGTTCAGCCAATAGATTTTCCGCAGCTTCGATTTGATCTTTGTCGCCGATAAAGCCAATTCGGTCTTCCGCCTCAAAGACGGTATGTGATTTTGGGTTTGCCATCGCTTGTTTGTTGCGTATGATCGCCACCACCGAGGCGCCTGTTCTGGCGCGCAAGTCGGCTTCGGCAAGGGTTTGTCCCACGAGTGGATTGCCTGTTGGCAGTCTCAGCCATATAACTTCTATATTCGCCATTGCATTGATCATCTCGTGCAGAAGGCGGTGTTCCTCCTCCGTGTTGACCTGCGCATCATAATGATCGTGGCGCACTGCATCCATGTAGCGGATGATTTCCTGCAGGGGAAAATCCAATTTGAGAAGCGTGTGACGCACAATCTCCAAACCGCCTTCCAATTCAGGATGGATCACATCCTGTGCGCCGAGTTCGGCAAGATGTTTGATGCCTTCCTCGGTTGTGGCCCGGGCAATGATGGGCAGGTTGGGGGCGATGTCTCGCGCCGCGGCGACAACCAATTCGCTGGCTGCTTCATCGGGACCTGCAACTACAAGCGCGCGTGCGCGCTCCAATCCCGCGTGGGTGAGTACTTCCGAGTTGGAAGCATCTCCATATAGATTTGGAATGCCGCGCAGATTGAGGTCATCGATTCGTCCTGCATCTGAGTCAATGACGAGATGCGGGATGGACATCTGCCCAAGCAGATTAACAATATGATGACCGACTCTTCCATAGCCGACAATTGCCACATGACCTTCGATTTTTTCCTCGGCTTGAAAATGTGCCGGCCTGTGACGGTCCAGCAGCTTCCACACGGCTGGTAGTTTTTGCAGCCATATTTCGGTTGGGGTAATGAGGCGGAACATTATCGGGTTGATGGTGATGGATAGCAGGGCCCCCGCCAAAATCAACGAATATTGGTCTTGGTTCAATATTCCGAGCCCAATGCCTGCCTGGCCTAAAATGAAGGAAAATTCGCCGATCTGGCTCAAGCCAGCAGCGACGACCAGTGCTGTGCGTCCCTGCCACGGAAATATTGTGCCAAGCAGCAAGGTTACGATGATTTTCCCCGCCACGATCAATAGAGTCAATGCAACGACATGTCCAATATTATTGAAAAGATAAATGGGGTTGACGAGCATTCCGATGGAAACGAAGAATAGAACCGCAAATGCCTCGCGGAATGGAAACACGTCCGCGCCGACTTGGTGGCTGAGCGGCGATTCGCTGACAACAACGCCAGCGACGAATGCGCCCAGTGCAAATGAAACGCCGAACAATTCCGCCGCGCCAAGCGCCGTGCCAAGTGTGATGGCGAGGATCGCAAGGATGAACAATTCGCGTGACCGAGTGTGGGCGATGCTTAATAATATCCACGGGATCAATCTCTTGCCAACGAAAAAGACAAGCAGAACAAATGCGCCTGCCTTCACAAGAGTCAGTATCAGTCCCTCCCAGTCGAATTGTCCCGTTTTATTTGCCAGCGTTGGCATGAGAACCAGGATCAATACGGTTGCGAGATCTTCCAATACAAGCCAGCCTACAGCAGCCTGTCCATGCGGCGTGTTGAGCAGACCGTTGTCCATTAAGCTGCGGAGAAGGACTACGGTGCTTGCGATGGAAATTGCCAGCCCCAGGACAATACCGGAGGATGTTTCCCATCCCCATAGCTGGCTGAGCCCATAAGCCAGCAGGGTTGTCAACAGCATTTGCCCCGCTGCGCCTGGAATGGCGATTGAGCGTACTTTCCAAAGGTCGTTCAACGAAAAATGCAACCCCACACCAAACATCAGGAAGATTACCCCCAGTTCGGCGAGTTGGCTAATCGTTTCCGTATCCCCGACAAAGCCCGGGGTGAATGGGCCGATGGCAATGCCCGCCAGCAAATACCCCACGATCGTTGGCAGCCCAAGGCGGCGGGCAACGACGCCACCGATAAAAGCTACAATCAATGCTACGACAATATTAATAAGCAGTGTAATTTCATGCATATTTCCTCCAAATCCTATTAAGTCAACTCTCGGTTCATTAATTTCATTGTACACAAAAAATCCGCATCCAATTTTACGGATGCGGATTTTTAATACAACTTTTATATTGCAGTTTACGCAGGTACTTTATCCCACTCTTTTTGTGCGTGTTCGAAACCGCGCTTGAGAGCTTCGTAATTCTTTGGCAGCAGATGCTTGTGCCTTGCCGGGAGATGACCTTCCAGGGCTTTCTCTACATCTTTCACTGAAACCTCGGGCAATGCGGAGAGCAACGCGCCCATTGCCACCATGTTCATCAATTTCTTGTCACCGATCTCTTCAGCGATCTCGTTGCACGGAACCATGATGACATGAATGTCGTTGCGCTGTGCGCTGCGATCTACCATGGATTGGTTTACGATCAACGTGCCGCCTGCCGCCAGCAGGGATTCATATTTGTCAAAGGACGGCAAGTTCAAGGCAATTGCCAGCGGTGGATTCTTCACCAATGGAGAGCCGATCTCATGATCTGCAATGACCACGGTGCAATTGGCTGTGCCGCCGCGCATTTCAGGACCGTAGGATGGAATCCACGTGACATCTTTGCCGGTGTCCATGGCTGCGTAGGCGAGGACCTGTCCGCCGAATAAAACCCCTTGTCCGCCAAAACCTGCGATGATGATTTCTTTTTGCATAGTTATCTCCATGTCATTGGGATAGCGCTCTTCTGTCGAAACAAGCTCAAATTGAGTGGGGGTCGCTCACCGCAATGACATATGTAATCTAGATCTTTATCTGTTTGATCGCGTCGCTGATCTTGTAATCGCCCAGCGGATATGCGGGGATCATATGCTCTTCTACAAACTTCAATGAGTTCACCGGTGTCATACCCCAGTTGGTGGGGCAGGTGGAGAGCAGTTCGACCATTGAGAAGCCGAGTCCGCGCACTTGAGTCTCGAATGCGGTGCGGATGGCTTTCTTGGCGAGGCGAATATTTTTCGGGTCATGCAGCGAGCGGCGCACACAGTACCCAACGCCTTCCAAGGTGGAGAGCATTTCAGAGACTTTGATCGGGTAGCCTTGCGTTTCCACATCGCGTCCATTTTGTGACGAAGAAGTCTTCATGCCGGGCAATGTGGTCGGAGCCATTTGCCCGCCTGTCATGCCAAAGTTGGCATTGTTGATGAAAATGACGGTCAGGTTTTCGCCGCGTGCCGCAGCGTGGACAATTTCGCCCATGCCGATGGAAGCCAGATCGCCATCGCCTTGGTAAGTGAAGACCACACGGTCTGGCAATACGCGCTTCACGCCTGTTGCCATCGCGGGAGCGCGCCCGTGCGGCGCTTCCACAAAATCTACATCAAAGTAGTTGTATGCGAATACCGCACATCCCACAGGCGCAACGCCAATGGTTTTGTCGGTGATGTTCATCTCTTCCAACACTTCCGCAACCAGACGATGTGCCACGCCATGCGTACAGCCTGGGCAGTAATGTGTTGGCGTTTCGGTAAATGCTTCGGGTCTTTCGTAAACAAGATTATTTGCAGGTGTCGTCATCATTACCTCTTAAACTTGCGCAGTCATACGCGTCAGCCAGGCATCTCTTGCGTCTGTGTGACCAGCTGTCGGCGCAGAGTTGATGCGTTTGATCTCGTTCAGGATTTCATCCGGGAACGGAACCACGCCGCCGGGACGCCCATAAAATTCGACAGGTACTCGTCCGCGCACTGTCAGTTGGACATCATCCAGCATTTGGCCCATATTCATCTCGGTGACTAAAAACGCTCGTGCCTGACCTGTAAGCTGGCTCAGCCTTTCCGTTGGGAACGGGCTGACGGTGATCGGTCTTAACAAACCGACTTTAATGCCCTGTTCACGTGCCGTGCGGACTGCTGAAAGCGCAACGCGTCCTGCGGTTCCAAAACCGACGATCACGATCTCGGCATCGTCGATGAAATATTCCTTGTAACGTACTTCGTTGGCTTGCACTTCCTTCCAGCGATTGAGCAGACGTAAATTGGTTTGTTCTTCATCCAACGGATTTAAATAAATGGATGTGAGCAAACGGCGTTCGCGTTTTCCCATGGTGGCGTTGGTTGCCCAGTCAAAGTCCTGGCGATGTACGGGCTTCATCTCTGGCATTTCGGCAGGTTCCATCATTTGACCGATGGCGCCGTCCAAAATGAGCATGGTGATCATTCGATATTTTTCTGCGAGGTCAAACGAAAGGACGGTGAGGTCAATCGCTTCCTGAACAGATGCGGGAGCCAGTACAATGCGCGGGTAATCCCCATGTCCGCCGCCATGTACAGCCTGGTTGTAATCACTTTGTGCGGGCGCAATATTGCCGAGGCCCGGCCCGCCGCGCATCACGTTGACGAGGACTGCAGGCACTTCGGTCCCTGCGATATACGATAAACCTTCCATCATCAAGCTCACGCCCGGGGATGAAGAGGAGGACATCACGCGCACGCCAGTGCAGGCGGCGCCGTACACCATGTTGACCGCGCCGAGTTCTGATTCGGCTTGCACGAATGCACGTCCGAGTTCGGGCATGCGGCGCGAAAGATATTCAAGCACTTCTGTCTGCGGGGTGATGGGATATCCAAAATACGCTTCCAATCCCGCGCGGACAGCGGCTTCTGCGATGGCTTCGTTGCCTTTCCATAATTCTTTTGGCATTCGTTTCTCCAAAATTACGCCGTAACAGGCGTGTTGACCTTGGTTATTTCACGGTACACAGTAATCGCCGCGTCAGGACAAACCACGGCACAAATAGCACACCCCGTGCAACCGTCTTTGAACGTGTGCGCGGGGTGGTATCCCTTGGGGGTTAGACGTGACATATTGAGTTCCATCACATCCTGTGGACATGCGCTGATGCACAGCTCACATCCCTTACAGTAGGTATCACTTACTTCGATCCAACCTTTTGCTGCCATTGAGGCTCCTCTTTTCTTTATTCGAGAAGTTAGACATTATTTGGTGAATTTCTTCACCATCCCCATTATGTCGTTTTCGGAAGGAGGCGTGTAGTGCCAAGCGTCATGTAAGGAGGTGCCGAATATCATCCATTTTGGAAAGGTATAATCGCTTAAAGAATCCAGATTTTACTGAAGACCTGTTTGTGCCGCTGTCAGGTTTATAGATGGTAGAATCAAGCATACTTTTTAAGCAAAATATCAAGGAGTTCGTTTTTTAATGAAAAAGAGTACATCTGTCTTTCTGCTTTTGCTTTTGATCGGGGCGGGTTATTTTCTTTTGTTTTGGTCTCCAAATTCCACAGGCGCGCGCGATTTCAATATGACCTTCATCTTTGAACAGGATGAGCCTGCCCAGTATCCGCATGTTATACGCCGTTTGGCGATCCGCAACACGCTTCCCCAAACCCTTTATAGGATCTTTGCCTATCAGCACTACTACTTTGGCTTTCCATATTATGGATATTCCGCGCTTGTGCTGCTGCCGGTTAAATTGCTGATTGGCTTGGAAAATGTCTCGATTAATATGTTGCTTTTGCGTCAGTTTGTGAGCACATTGCCGATGATCGCGGCCGTGACCATCCTTGTCTATCTGCAGACAAGGTTCGAGTCTTATTTCAAGTCGGTCTTTCTATTTTTGTTTTTGCTCTCCGTCCCCGCTGTTGTTTTCAACAATATGTGGATTCATCCTGACAGTCTTGTCTTCCTGTTCATCGCCTTGACCTTTCTTTTCCTAGATAAAGATGATCTGCAATTTGGAAAGAATTTTTATTGGGCTGCATTGTTTTGCGGGTTAGCGGTAGCGACCAAACTCATTGGCTTATTTTTCTTTCTTGCAATTCCGTATTACATTTTCCTCGGCTGGCGTCAGGGACGGATCGATACTCGTAAGGCGCTGACTGTCGCTGCTTCTTTCGTCGCCATTATGTTCGCCACATTCGTGCTGGCGAATCCCTTCCTGTTCTGGGCGTCTGAAAGAAAATTTGCCTGGAAGACTCAATCTGACCTTCATGAAGCCATGGATAGCGGGTTTATCGTCGCTTATAACAATAGTCCTTTGCTTTGGCTGCAGGTCATTGAAAAATGGTATGGCTTGCTCCTTTTTGTATTATTTGCCATCGTGGCAGTGGTCATTGCGGCCTTTAAGGGAGAAAGACAACGCCATAATCAATTGATCATGCTTTGGTCATTCCCGTTCATGATCTACATTGCGTTTGCTTTGGTGATCCGTGCCAAGCATTTTCCCATCCCGATCCTGCTTCCCGTATTTTCAGCATTACCCGCCTACTTCGCCTTTTTTGCCCCAGAGAAATTTTCCAGTCCGATAGGTGATTACCTTAAAAAGAGTGGACTGCGCCTTGGTTTGACGCTTGTTGGCGCGGCCATTGTAGCTGCGCAAATCTTCTACAGCCTTGGGCGGGATGTGGAACTTTATACCGAGAACCTTCACCGTGAAGAGACCAGCCCAAGCCTGCAATTTTATGCGAAGATTGAAAAAGATTATATTTCAAAAATTGTTCTAGACCGCCAGCTCATTATCTTTCGCGACGTAATGATGTACGTGCCCAACGCGCCAAGATACCAGGACCATTTCAAATGGGGTGTGTCCGATTATGAGGTTGCTCTCAAAAATAATCCTGATGTGTTGATTCTGAATAAACAACATTTGTACGACTATACCCAGCCCGGTCAATTGGAGACCGCATCCGACCCCGATTTTGCATTGACTGTTCAGTTCTATAATGATGTTCTCAATGGTACGGTGACAGGCTATACCCTGCTTTATCAGGACGAGTTTGGAATTGTCTATCTCCGAACGCCATTGTACGATCAATTTTTTGTTTCATCATAACCAGAGGTTCATACATGTCTAAAGCTGTAAACGCTGTTATTGTGGATGCCATCCGCACACCGATAGGAGCACTGGGCGGGATTCTTTCCTCCGTCCGGCCCGATGATATGGCCGCACATGTGATCAGAGCGATCCTTGAGCGCAATCATTTTGACCCCGCACTTGTTGAAGAAGTCTTTTTGGGATGCGCGAATCAAGCAGGCGAAGATAATCGTGACGTGGCGCGTATGGCGGCGCTGTTGGCTGGTCTGCCGCTAGAAGTGGGCGGCGTCACTGTGAATCGATTGTGCGCTTCGGGCTTGAATGCTGTCAATATGGCGGCGCGCGCCATTAAAGCGGGGGAAGGCGAAGTCTATGTTGCAGGTGGAGTCGAATCCATGAGTCGCGCACCCTATTCACTTCCAAAAGCAGAGGCGGGGTTTTCCTTCGGCAATCTTACAGCATATGACACGGCGCTTGGCTGGCGATATCCAAATCCTAAAATGAAAGAGATGTATGGCACGGAGTCGATGGGCGAAACTGCTGAAAATATTGCAGCAGAACGTCCGCATATCACTCGTGAAAAACAGGATGAATTTTCCGTGCGTTCCCATCAACGTGCGATTGCCGCAATTGACTCCGGTCGTTTCAAGCAGGAAATTGTCCCCATCTCCATTCCCCAGAAAAAAGGCGAACCGAAAATTGTGGATACCGACGAACGTCCGCGTCGTGATACGACCATGGAGAGCCTTGCCAGACTCAAGCCTGCTTTCAAAAAGGAAGGGGGAACTGTTACCGCTGGAAATTCGTCTGGATTAAATGATGGCGCATCTGCGCTTTTGATCATGAGCGAAGAGAAAGCAAGAGAGTTGAATCTTAAGCCGCTTGCGCGCATCGTGACATCCGCCTCAGCTGGTGTTCCTCCGCGTGTGATGGGTTATGGTCCTGTTCCTGCGACAAAGAAAGCTTTGGAGCGTGCCGGCTTGAAAATAAAAGATATCGGGCTTGTTGAAATTAATGAAGCCTTTGCTGTTCAATCTCTGGCTGTGGTGGAAGACCTGGGACTTGACCCTGAGATCGTCAATGTTAATGGCGGCGCCATTGCCATTGGACATCCCCTGGGCTGTTCAGGCGCGCGTCTTGTTACAACTCTTGTGCATGAGATGAGAATTCGCGGCAATGTGAAATATGGTATTGCGACCCTCTGTGTGGGCGTGGGGCAGGGCGAAGCTACGATTATTGAAAGCCTTGTTTAGGTTGAAGGTCAATCTTCATGTATGAAGTTCGACTTTTGACGATTTTTTTGGAGATCCAATGAAAAGAATTTTTTCTTTCCTCTTTCTACTTTCCCTGCTGAGCGCTTGCGCCGCCCCTGCAACTGAAGCTGGTTTATTGCCTGAGCCAACTGCAACAGAAGCGGTTCTGGTCGAAGCCACCGCTACTGAATCGCAGGTTGCTGTTCAATCTGCGTCGGCTCCCGAAACCACTCCGCTTCCCGATGAAATCAATGCACCTTTGGTTGAATCTCCGTCCATTATTTTTATCGAAATGATGGATGAGGTGTACGGCTGGGGTATCACCGAAACCGAAGTTATCAGCACCAATGATGGCGGCGTTACCTGGTATAACGTCACTCCGCCCGGATTGACGGATGTTGGTTATTCCGTGTTTACCGATTTTCTCGATAAATCTCATGCATGGGTTCAGATCGTAGATCCGAATAATTATCCCAATGGCGGCACTCTCTATCGCACCTCCGATGGCGGGCTTACATGGGAATCTTTCGAAACTCCTTTTAGTGCGGGTGACATGGAATTTATGGATGTGAACAATGGCTGGATGATGGCAGACCTTGGCGTCGGCGCTGGTTCAATGGCGGTCTCCGTATTTCAGACCAACAATGGCGGTGAGACCTGGACTCGGACCTACACCAACGACCCAAACCTTGACGGTGCAGGGGATACTCTTCCATTAGGCGGTATCAAGGTAATGCTTGTTCCGCTTAACATGAATACAGCCTGGATCGGAGGCGTAGTCTATTCTTCAGGCTCCACTTATCTATTCCGCACCGATGACAGCGGAAGGACATGGTCGCAAGTCAGCATGATGCTGCCGGAAGAAGCACAGAGCAGCGAGTTGACAATTGAGCAGATTAAATTCCTTTCGTCCACCCAGGGATTTCTCGCGATTCGCCTGACATCAAAATCCTTTGAAACCATCTTTTACACGACCAATGATGGCGGCCAGACATGGGATCCTGCTCCTGCAACGCTTCCGAACTCGGGCAAGCTGGAGATCGTATCCCCACAGGAAATGGTTTTCTATTACAACAACCAGTTCTACGTTACGAAGGATGCGGCGAATTCATTTGATATCATTGTTCCTGACATTGCATTTGGTGAATCCCTCACTGATATGAGTTTTGCAAATTTATCCACCGGTTGGGTTATTACCACCAGCCCTACCAACCGTCGCACACTTTATAAAACGACGGATGGAGGATGGACTTGGTTTCCAATAATCCCTTAAGATTTTTACTGTTATTGTCTTTGACAGTGCTCGCCTGTGGATTGGTTTCACCCGCCTCTTCCACGCCGACAATTGCTCCCGTTGAAGCGACTGTTCCTGTCCCGTTGGCTGGGCTGACGGCGGAACAGATCAGAAACGCACAATACCAACTCGGCGCGCGTGACGACCACGCAGTTGTCCAATTGACCGATGGGCAATACCAGCACGGCACTGATGCCACCACTATGGATTTCGCCTATGTAGGATTGCTGTCTGATTTCATTTCAATCGGTGATTTGACTGGTGACGGTGTGGATGAAGCCGCCGCAATCTTTGTTGAAAATTATGGCGGCACTGGTAATTTTGCCTTCGTCACAGTTTATACAAATGTAAATGGTTTGCCCGTCTTTTCAACCTCCACCCTTATCGATGATCGTCCCATGGTCAACAGCGTATCCATTGAAAATAGTGAAGTACTTCTCGATGCTGTCATTCATGGTGTTAACGATGGCGGCTGTTGTCCCACGCTGCCAACCACGCGCAGATATGCGCTTGTAAATAATCAACTTCGTATTGTCCATTACACAACGGATGCACCGACAGGCGCAAGGCGCGAGATCGAGATTGTCTCACCATCAAATGAGGCAGAAGCAAGCGGCAGTGTGCAGGTGACGGGAAATATCAGTATTGCGCCGTTTGAAAATAACCTGTCTTATTTTATTTATGACGAAGCAGGAAATGAGTTGGCCCTCGGCCCCGTTTCAGTCGCTGCCCCAGATTTCGGCGCGCCGGGTACTTTTGACCTGGCCATATCCCTTGAAGGCATTCCCGCCGGGACTATCATCTATCTCGAAATTCAGGACATCAGCGCTGCGGATGGTTCCTGGCTGGCGATGGATGCTGTAAAATTATTTATTAAATAAAAGGAGAATTTCATGCCGCACCTAGTTCGCGATTGGATGTCCAGCCCTGTTGTTGTAGTGGATCCTGACTCAAGCGTCTCATACGCCATGACGTTGATGCGCCGCCGTAATATCCACAGTGTCGTTGTGGATATAAGCGAGAAGAATCCATCTTATGGAATTGTCACCACAACCGATGTCCGCGACAAGATCGTTGCCGTTGACCGCAACCCCGCAGAAACGACTGTCCGCGAGATCATGTCTGGCCCCATCATCACTGGCCGCGCAGATTGGACCTTGATGGAATGTTCACAGGTCATGCAGAAAAATAAGATACATCACCTGCCGGTGGCTGATGAGAGCGGTGCCTTGATTGGCCTGATCTCTGCGACGGATATTTTTATGTCGGTGGAAGAACAGGGTTGGGACGAGGAAAAGTAAAATAAAAAAAAGACGCCCACAATTTCACGTGGGCGTCTTTTTTTTACTATGCACTCATCGCTTTTACAGCGACTTGCTTCATGTGAGCTAATACCCCTCGAAAACCATTGATGCGCTGACCTGAAACCGCCTCCTCCAACTTCATCGGAGTGTAGAAATCAGCGGGCACAGAAAGAACTTCTTCGGGCTTGCAGCCATTCAACCCAGAAGCCAGGATGGAGGCAAGCCCGCGCACGGTGGGCGATTGAGGGGGAATGTCAAAGTGGAAGATCAAACCACCGTCATCCTGCTTTTCGGCGATCAGAAATACAGGCGTCATGCATTCCGGCACAGCCTCCATTTGGTTGCGTTCATTTTTGTACCGCTCAGGAAGTACAGGGAAAGACTCGGCGTAACTGATCAGTGTTTCGAGTTTTTCTTCGCGGGACATGCTCGCAATATCATCAACGATCTCTTGAAGTTTTTGGGGCAGGGACATATTTTATTTTTCTATTGGCGCATCCACGAGGTTACCCCATTCCGTCCAGGAACCATCATAGTTCTTGACCGTAGGATAACCGAGCAGATACTTTAACACGAACCATGTCAGAGAAGAGCGTTCACCAATGCGGCAGTACGCAATGATCTCTCCGTCAGCTTTGATATTTTTTCCTTCGTAGAGGGCACGCAGTTCTTCGGGAGTCTTGAACGTTGCATCCGCTTCATTGACTGCCTGCGCCCAGGGAATGCTCACAGCGGTGGGAATGTGCCCGGCGCGAGTCGCACCTTCCTGTGGATAATTTGGCATGTGAGTCAATTCACCGGAATATTCCTTCGGGGAGCGGACATCCACCAGCGGTTTCTTCTCTTCAAGCTGCTTGAAGACATCGTCGCGGAATGCGCGGATGGACTTGTCCGCCTCTTTCGCGCTGTAGGTTGTTCGGGAAAACGAAGGAATCTTCTTCACGAGCGGGCGTTTCTCCTGCTCCCATTTGATGCGACCACCATTCATGATTTTCACATTCTGGTGACCGTAATATTGGAAGAGCCAGAGCGCATAGCAAGCAAACCAGTTGGACTTGTCGCCATAAAAAACAACCGTGGTATCGTTTGTAATTCCAAGGCTGGATGCGACTTCTTCAAACTGTTCCTTCGTCAGGAAATCGCGGCGCAATGGATGTTGCAGTGTGCTGAACCAATCCACCTGTGCCGAGCCCGGGATGTGACCGATGGCATATAGCAACGGGTCTTCGTCAGACTCAATGATGCGGACGTTCGGGTCATCCAAATGATTGGCGACCCATTCTGTGTCAACAAGATATTCGGGGTGAGCGTACGACATGACTAAGGATTCCTTTTCGTATTAATGTTTAGGGTAACAAAAAAGCAGCCAACATAAAAACAAAGGGACAGCAAACTGTCCTGCGCAATTTTATTTCCGCGCGGGGGGCGTTCCACTGTCCTAAGTCGTTGGCTGCTTGTTGATGCGGATGTGTCTTAGGTAGTGGTTACGAACCCCGCCATAGACACAAGCAAAAGTTAAGAGTGTTCATGTGAAGAGTTGGCGTATTTTACGTGAATAATTTTTTTTGTCAAGACAAAAATTATTGCATCGGAAAGCGCCGGTGCGATGGCGCTGCAATGAATTGATGTAAAATTGACGTATGCCAAAGCAGAAATATTACGTGGTTTGGAAAGGACGCAAGACGGGTATTTTCACCACTTGGGCGGAGTGCGAAAAACAGGTGAAGGGTTTTGTCGGCGCGCAATACAAGGCTTTCGAAAACGAAATTGACGCAGAAGCTGCGTATTTTGCGAACTATGATGATTACAAGGGAAAGCCGTCTTCCAGTGGAAAATGGAGGACAGCCAGCATACAACCGCTGCTCCCATCCATCTGCGTGGATGCGGCTTGCAGCGGCGCGCCCGGCAAACTGGAGTATCGCGGCGTAAATACGGAAACCAGTGAAGAAATATTCCACGCGGGTCCGTACTCCGACGGGACAAATAATGTCGGAGAATTTCTGGCTATTGTCCATGCGCTTACCTGGCAGGCGAAACATAATATGCATGTCCCCGTCTATTCGGATTCAGAGAATGCTATTTTGTGGGTCAACACGGGTGTATGTAAGACAAAACTAAAGCATACGCCGAAGAACGCAGTACTGTTTGCCATCATCCATAGCGCTGAGAACTGGCTTGCAGAGAATGAGCTGCCTGAAGATAAATTGATTAAATGGGATACCAGTCTGTGGGGCGAAAACCCCGCGGATTTTGGACGCAAGTAAAAAATCCACGTTCGATGCGAAATTAGATGATGAAAATTTTAGGCTGGTCATGGTCGGTGGGACGTCTGCGAGGGGTGGATATTCGCCTGCATTTTTCCTTGTTGTTTAGCGTCCCAATCGCATACTATCTGTTCAAGCCAACGGATATTCGCGGAACGGTGGAAGCGTTATTGTGGGTGGGCGGTTTTCTGCTTTTTATTTTCCTGCATGAGCTTGGCCATACCTTTGCCGCACAATTTGTCGGCGTGCCGGTAAAAAGCGTCTTTATCTGGATATTGGGCGGATTGACCAACCTTGCTTACAAGCCTGAAAAACCCGCCAGTAATCTTTTTGTTGCCTCAGCGGGGCCGCTTGTCAACATGTTTCTGGCGTTCCTCTGCGTCGCTGCTTATCTTCTTCTTTATTTATTCTTCATACCGTATTCTGCCAACCCGGAACTATTTCTTTGGGTGCAGACCTTTGCCAATCTGGCATTCTCCCTCGCCTTTTTGAATGTGATTCTGGTCGTCTTTAATTTGCTGCCCGTTTATCCTTTGGATGGCGGGAACATCCTTCATGCATTGATGGAAATGTTCTTTGGCAAATCCAACGCAGATTGGATCACCCTTGTTGTCAGCGCTCCATTTCTGTTCGCTCTGATTCTTTTGGGCGTCATTACCCGCGATTATATTTTGCTCGTTTTTTGTGTCATCATTGCCCTTGCTCTCAGCTCATTGAATCGAAGCTTGCTTCGCAAGATCAACCTGGGTGTAAATTATCTCTTCAAACGGGCAGGCTACTATTATCTGTTGGGTGATTACGAACGCGCTGTGCAGTGCTTTACCCAAGAAATTGAAAATGAACCTACCCATCCCATCGCTAATTATCTTGCGCGCGCCAGTTGTTACTTGCTGATGGGACAAAAAGAGCGCGCCGTTGCAGATATTGAGCGTGTCTTGAAACTCGAGCCGAATCATCCGTTTGCCTTGGAATTGCGGGGCGAAGTATATGTGCTTGAAAAAGATTATGATGCCGCAATGGATCTATTTTCTCGCGTGCAAAATATCAATCCGCATTGGGCGGTTCCATATTTTGACCGTGCTTCGATTCTGCTGGAACGCAAGGAATATCGATCCGCGCTTGACGAATTGAATAAAGCTGTTTCGTTTCAGGGACGAATGCCGCTTTTTTATCTCGTCCGCTCGCTGGCGCATTTCAGGCTTGGCGATCTTGAGTCCGCGCATCAAGACCAGGATTTGGCAGTGCAGCTTTCGCCCGAAGAGACATTAGTGATGGTGGACATAAACCTTATGCTGTACGAAGACAACCTGGATTGGGCTCAGGATTTTTATTCACGCATCCTTGCAAAAAACCCACGTGACTCGCTTGCGCTTCACGGCCGCGCGGACTCCTGCCGCATGAACAATGAGCATGAACTAGCTGTCGGCTTTTACACCCGCGCCATTGAGCTAAATCCACGCGAGCCGCGTTTATATCTGGGGCGAGGGAAATCTTATTTGCACCTCAACGAATCCGAAAAAGCAAGAAGTGATTTCGAAAAAGTCCCAACCGTGACGGACAAACTACATTTGAAGCGACAAGCTGACGAACTTATAACCAGGCTGGCAGCTGCTTTCGAAGCAACTGCCAGTCAATAGGAGAATGCTATGAAAACAGCCTTGCTGGTAATTGATATTCAAAAAGATTATTTTCCCGGCGGCAAAATGGAGCTGGTCAATCCGCTGGAAGCAGGCAGAAAAGCCTACATGTTGCTGCAGTGCTTCCGTGAACATGGCGGGCATCATATCCACATTCAACACATTGCACTTAAACCCGACGCGCCGTTTTTTGTGAAGGGAACAAGCGGCTCCGATATTCACGATGTGACTGCGCACTTTGAAGGTGAGCCTATCGTTTACAAACATTACCCGAACTCTTTCCGCGAAACGAATTTGCTGGAGATGTTGAAAGAGTGGGGAATCCAGCGTGTTGTCATCGCAGGCATGATGACTCACATGTGTGTGGACGCCACAGCCCGGGCTGCCGCTGATTTTGGCTTCCAGGTCTGGATCGCGGAAGATGCCTGCGCCACGCGAGATTTAAAATATGGAGAGACAGTCATCCCTGCGGAGCATGTCCATAAGGCGTTTTTGGCGGCATTGAAATCCTATGGTCAGGTCATGCCGTCAGAGCAGATTATTGCGCAGCTTGCCGCAGAGCAGGAAAAAGCCGGTTAAACAGGATTCAATTATCAGGGCGGAGAGCAGCGTTTCCGTCCAGTTTTTGCATTTGATCGTGGTCAGGTAATTCCGCTTCCAAATGCTATAATCTTTTTATGCAAACCACACTTGACCCCGAAAAACAAAAACAGGCAAAAGAATATGCCCGCATCCGCCGTCGTCTTTGGCTGGTGGATACTCTCTTCAGCGCCGCCTATGTTTTAGCATGGCTTTTCTTTGGCTGGCGCGTTGCTCTGCGCGAATGGCTGACAACCTTCACTGCGAATGAATGGCTGCTCGTGGCGCTCTATGTTGCTATCTTTGGCGGTGTTGCCTCTATTTTGAATTTCCCGCTCAGTTATTACAATGGATTTATTCTCCCGCATCGCTTCGACCAGTCCAACCAGACTCTCAAAGACTGGATTATGGATCAACTCAAAGGACTCGCGATCGGTGCTCCCCTCGGCCTGATTCTGCTCGAGCTTTTTTATTTCGCCCTGAGAGCCGCTGGCAACCTATGGTGGTTGTGGGCGGCAGGCGGTATGTTGGTCTTCAGTGTTTTGATGTCCAACCTTGCGCCGATCCTTATCATGCCGTTGTTCAATAAATACGTTCCGCTCGGCGAGGAACACAAAGAGCTCGCTGAACGTTTGATGAGACTTGCCGAACGCGCCAATACCAAAGTAAGGGGCGTCTTTAAATTTGATATGTCCAGGCGCACCAAATCTGCCAATGCCGCATTGACGGGTATCGGCAATACGCGCCGAATTATTTTAGGCGATACTCTCATCAACGAATTTTCAGCGGATGAGATTGAGACTGTGCTCGCGCATGAACTGGGACATCAAGTCCACCGCGATATTCCACTCTTTATCACATTTGGCACTCTCTCTACCATGATCGGCTTTTATCTTGCCTCCCTCGGAATGAATTGGGCAGTGACATATTTCGGCTTTTCCAGCGTCAGCGACCCTGCTGCATTTCCAGCTCTTGCCCTCATCCTCAGCTTGTACGGCCTGCTGACTTCACCACTTGATAATGCCGTTTCTCGTTGGCGCGAGAATATGGCTGATGATTACGCCTTGCGATCCACAGGTAAGAACGAAGCCTTTGCTTCTGCCTTCACAAGGTTGGCCAATCAAAACCTCGGCGAGATAGACCCCGAAAAATGGGTCGTCTTCATGTTCTACTCCCATCCGCCGCTTGGCGAAAGGATCGAAAAAGCCAGAAAATTTATCCCTTCTTGATATTCCGTGAACGGGCTTGCAATCTGCAAGCCCGTTCTTCTTTCTTTGATCACTTCACCAGGTCACTCATCAGTTCCATCGGCACGATCCCAGCGCCGACGATGCCCGGACCTGTGTGCACACCCAAAACGGGAGAGATGCGAACTACTTCCAGCTTGGCTATGTTCAACTTTTCCTTGAACTCTGCTGCCAATGCTTCCGCTTTTTCAGCAAAACGGCCGTGCAGCACAGTGACCCAGACAGGGGTGTTGCCGTATTTTTCACGGACGCTATCTGCGATCATCGAAATGGACTTGCTCAAGGTGCGCCCGTTGCCGACGGTGCTGTACTTGCCGTCCGTATCCACGCGGATGACTGGTTTTAGATTGAGCAACGCGCCCGCCATTGCTTTTACCCGTCCAATGCGCCCGCCGCGCGCGAGATATTCCAATGTGTCCAGTGTGTAGATCACTTCCGTATTTTCACGGATTTTCTTCAAACGCTCTTGAATTGCGTCCATTGCCCAGCCTGCCTTGCTTGCCAAAGCGGCTGCCATGACTTGAAAACGTTCCCCGCCTGAAAGGGTGAGTGTGTCCCAATGGTTGACGTTTGCCTCTCCCTTTACCTGCTCTCCGCCGTCGCGTGCTGAATTGATCGTGCCGCTTAATCCCGATGAAATATGCACTGAAAAAATATTTTTTTCAGTCGCTGCCAGCTTGCGGTACAACTCTGCGAAAATCCCTGCGGATGGCTGGGCCGTGGTGGGGATGGCAGGCCGCATGGCTTCCAGGCGATTGTAGAAATCGTCCGCTGAAATATCAGCAGCGCTTACTTCGCCTTCGGGGAATTGAATGAACAACGGGGCTTGCACAATACCAAGTTGTTCCATTTCTTCATTGGACATATCTGCTGCGCTGTCTGTAACTATTTTCATGTTTTCTCCTTTTTATTTAAATCCTTATGGCGGTCGGGTAGCCTTGCGCGTACTTCACGAAAGACTGTCCGAGACCAGCGGAATTATTTTTTCTTTTCCAGGAACCACTTCACTGCATCGCGAATGCTTTCGAAGATCGGTCGCGGCGCGTACCCCAGTTCGCGAGTCGCTTTTGCATGGCTGATATTTGAATTGCTTTGCAGCACCTCCAATGAATATGGCGTAAATCGCGGGGTCTCATTTGCAAAGCGATAATAAGCGGGAGTGAATTTCGCCGCGAACTTCGCAAGGTCAAAAGGAATTTTCATCTGAAAGAAATGCTTCCCCGTAATTTCGCGCACGGTCTCAAGCAAGTAACGGACCGATATCTTTTGTCCCGACAAAATATAACTTTCGCCACGCTTGCCATGCTCTGCGGCAGCAATCAACCCATCGGCTACATCGCGCACATCCACGAAGTCATATGCGCCATCCACATACAGGGTTGGTTTCGCAACCGCCGCATCGTGGATGACCGCGCCCATCATCGATCCGCGAAAATCATAGGGGCCGATCACGCCGGTGGGGCAGGCCACAACAGCTTCCAGCCCGGAACGAGCCGCGTCCAATACTTCGAGAGTCGCCTCTGCTTTCGAACGGTCATACGCGCCATATGGGTTGTTCATGTCATATGGAACGCTCTCATCGATCACACCATCTTCCATGCGTTGAATAGCATGAATGGACGATGTGTAAATCAGCCTTTTGATTTTCTTTTTGCTAGCAGCGTGTAGAATATTTTTCGTCCCTTCCACATTTACTTTTTGTACAAATGGATTTGACCCCGGCATGATCGAAATAGCTCCCGCCAAATGGAAGATGCCTTTAATGCCCTGCATGGACTCGAACACTGAATCCATATTGAGGATGTCACCCTCGAACGCTTCGACTCTTAATCTCGAAATTGATTCGCGGCTTTCGCCCGGCAGAATCAACGCTCTGACTTTTTCGCCGCGTTCCAACAGTTTTTGTACGAGGACATTTCCAATATGTCCCGTTGCACCTGTTACAAGCCACATTTATTTGGCCTCACTTTTGAGAAGAAGAGTATCCATCATCATCGTTGTGATCTCGCGTGCGGTCTTTTCCCATTTTGCGCCTTTCGGGTCAAGCAGGCTTTGCAGCAGCAATCCCATTGCCATCGAGACGATCATGCGCGCGGTCAGCTCGGGGTCAATTTCTATGAAGGAACCTTCATCTACGCCTTTTTTGATGAGAGAGGTGAAGTGCTTGTGATAACGGCGGTAGGGGATAATGCTTGCCTGCCAGATCTTGTTATCGCGGCTGGCTTGCAGCCAGAATTCAAGGAACATTGGCAGGTTTTCTCCCGCAGTCGCAAAGATGTAGGGGAATGCCTGCGTAATTTGCGCGAATGTTTCAGGAACAGTTTTATCTTTTGTAGCCTCGATGGCGGTGTCAATGGTTTCCAGCCAACCATCCAGCAAGGCAAGGAAAAGCGCCTGCTTGCTTTCAAAATGATGATAGAACGCACCTTTGCTGATGCCTGCTTCCTTGCAAATATCATCCACACTCGCGGCATTGAACCCGCGCGTCGAAAATAACTTGATGGCTGACTCGATGATCTTTGAGCGGGTTTCTTCACTTCGCTGCTGCACGTTGCCTCTTGGAATAAAAACCGACCAGTCGGTTTGTTTTTACCCTCTAAAGATTGCACTGTCAAGAGGATGGAGATCATAAGGCTGGTTAAATCAAAACGGGCTGGCAAACGCCAACCCGTTTTGATTTCGTTCTGGATTTTTTACGCAGGCTTGTACGCAGTGATCTTTGCGCTATATACTGCCTTGTACACGGCTTCGCGTGGATATTCTTTCACATCCAGTTTCATCTCATCCAGCGCGCTGTCCACGGTTTCCTTGTCGAAGAAAACAGGGTTGATGGAAATATCCATGAAGCCAACAGATTCCATCATGCTGGTGTATTCCTTTGCTTCCACCGCGCCAGCCACGCAGCCTGCCCATGCACTCAGGCTTTGTTTCACGATCTCGGGCAGCGAACCATCTGTGACAATATCTGAGACAGCAAGTTTGCCGCCTGGCGCAAGCACGCGGAAAGCTTCGTTGAACACCTTTTCCTTGTCAGGCGAGAGGTTGATGACGCAGTTGGAGATGATGACATCGACAGTACTGCTGTCGACAGGCAAGTCTTCGAGGTAGCCCTGGCGGAATTCGACATTCGTCGCGTTGACGCGCTTCGCATTTGCCTGCGCACGTTCGATCATCTCGGGAGTCATGTCCACGCCGATCACGCGTCCTTCTGGACCGACTTTCTGGGCAGCCAACAAGCAGTCGAGTCCTGCGCCTGAGCCAAGGTCAAGCACGATTTGCCCGGGTTTCAAAGATGCGAGTGTGATCGGGTCGCCGCAGCCGTAGCTGGTGCTGGCTACATCGCTTGGGACGATGGTGAGAAGATCGGCAGGGTAGAGATTGCTTTCGGGACTGCAGCAGTTGTCAGATCCGCAGCAAGAGGCGCTGCTCTTGATCCGCTCGGCATAATGCTCGCGTACAGTCTCATGGATGGGAGTTGGGGATTGGGACATTTTAGTTTCCTTTTTATATAGATGTTTATCTATGAATTTGAGTAAAAAAATTCCGATAAATTCTCTCTGCCCATCTTGCGATGAACAGAGATTCGTACTTGCTTAGCAACAACCAGGATCGCAATTGCCGCCGCAGCATTCTTCTTCGCAACAATCGTTGTTGATGATAGGAAGTTCGGCCATGGGGTTACTCCTTTCATATAGAAGTTTGTCTATGATACTTGCCAAAAAAACGGGATGCGTCCCAGCTGAAGACGCGTCCCGATCAGGCCTTGATGGTTTTTAACAGGTTTTCAGTTGCAACAGACTCAGGCGCAAATTTGACCATGAGCTGGCCGCAGCAATAGGCAACGCGTTCCTGGTTGAGGGTGTAGAAGGTTTGCTTGCCTTCTTCACGGACGGTAACAAGATCAGCCTCGCGCAGAATGGCGAGATGATGCGAAACAGTTGGCTGTGAGACATCCAATTTTTCTACGATCTCGTTCACGGAGAGAGACTCGCAGCAGCAGATGTTCATGATCTTCTGACGGGTTTCGTCAGAGATGGCTTTTGCGAAGAGGACAGGATTAAATTTCATATTGATGACTTTCTATTTGATATTATATAGATAAATGTCTATTTGTCAAGAGGTTAAGATAAGGCGAAAACAAATCTTGTTATGCTGCTATTTTCTCTTTCACAAAATATCCTGCGACTGCCATTCCCAGCCCAAGCAATGTGAGCAGTAATCCCTGCCATAAAATTGGAGTGAGCAATGCCTGTAACATCGCAGATGCGAGGTCGCTGCCGTAGTCCAGCAAAATGGAGGGGAGGTAGATGGACATTCGATTGACAAGTATGCGCTGGAATACGGCGCCAAATACAGGCGCGCCGATCAAGCTCATCACGAACGCAAGAGAGCCAGTGATGAAAAACGGGATTCCCCACCACGTCAGCCAACTCTTGAGCGATCTAACGGCGAAGAGCGTTAATCCCAGCAGAAAGGCCAGCGGCAACATCGGGCTGAGACGCATGAAGAAACGTATATCGAGCAGTCTTTGGCGCGGATCATTTTGCGGCGGCGCACTGATAATAGTGACCTGGTCTGGAATGGCTGCTGCCGTAAATTGCAATTGACCTTGTATGATCGGCGTCAACGCAGGATATAGCTCAGCAGGCGGATTGCAAAATTCGATCTGTCCGCCGGAAAGCAGGTTGAGGGTCATTTGGGCGATTTGTGCAAAGGTGCATTCAGGGAGTGTTCCAAGAAGTGAAAGAACTGCCTGTGCACCTGTGTCGCTTGTCAGGCTGGTTTTCAATGGGGTGAGATTAAGCTGCGCCGAATCCGTTCTCATGTTGAGGTAGGCAAATGTGGAAGTCAACACTTCATCACCCATTGCCTTCAATACATCTGGCGGGAGCAGGCTGCGAAAAAAAGCTTCCCATGCCTCTCTGCTCATGCCGCGCATTACAACAGGAAACTGGCTTTGATCTGCATTGGAAGATGTCATTGTGTCTGCCATCAACCCGGGAATCTGGTTATAAAAATCGTTACGGGCAAAGGCTTTTTGATAAGTCTCTGCCGTAAAAGCTCTTCGGTCAAAATTAAAAAGGAAGAGCGCGATCACGGCTGTAACCATGAAAAGGATCGAACAAAGTACGGCGAGTGGTTTCTTTAATGTATCCATATTAATAAAAAGCTCATTCGAGGGCTAGCCCTCGAATGAGCTTGATGTGATTATTTTGACGTCAATATTTCGATCAAGTCCTGCGTCACCGCTTCGGCGTTTTCCACGCCAAGCAGGGCCAACAACTCGCTTGCCAATTCAGCTTTAAGGTCAGCATCGTTGCGGCTCCACGTGCGGCTCTTGATCTCAAGGAAGGTTCCCATGTGCGGTTCCTTTACTTCATCAAGATTGATAAAGAACTCTGTGTTCTTGTAGCGGATATGCCAGCGCAGGCGATTTTTTTCAACAGAAATTTCCTGTTTCGGTTTGAAGTATTCCCGATAAAAGCGCGAAGTATGTACGGCCGGCGCGAGGAAGCGGCTGCGGGAAAGCAGCACATCGTGCCCGATCTCTCCTTCGCGCTTCTGCCCAAGCAGGGTCAGGCGCGAGCGGACATTTTCCACATCACCTTTTTCGTTGATGAGATTATCCTCGCGGAAGCGCAGCCGTCCCTGGGATGGATCTTCGAAGAGGAAATAATCATCGTATTGATGATAATGTTTGAATGCAGTGATCTCGATCTCGGGGCGCTTCATATTCTGGACTAATAAAGCTGGTTCTGTTACTTTGACCTTTACCTGCACTTCGAATGATTCCTGTTCCATCGAACCGCCAAGCGCGATCAATTTCGAAAGCACAGATTGTTCGCGTGCGATCAGGAAAGCGTCGATCTTTAGCGCCAATACGCGTGCCTGTTCCAGCAATTCCTTTTCATTCAAAGTGAGTAATTCATGGGCGCGCATGAGCCACTTCCCATTGACCATCACATCCGTCACATCTGTGGATTTGGAAGCGAACACCAATTGAGCATATGCATTTTGAGGGTCACGGCGGAAGCGAGGGGAGTTGTGGACGGGGGAGGTATCGACAATGATCAGGTCTGCGCGTTTGCCGGGTTCCAGCGACCCTGTCAAATGTCCGATATGAAGCGCCTGTGCTCCCATGCGGGTAGCCATAAGGAGGGCTGTCGCAGCGGGGACAACGGTTGGGTCGTTGGACGATGCCTTTGCGACGAATGAGGCGAGACGCACTTCCTCGAACATGTCGAGGTCATTGTTGGAGGCAGGGCCGTCTGTGCCTATGCCCACGTTGAGACCGTTCTCAAGCATTTTTTGCACGGGTGCAAATCCCGAGGCAAGTTTGAGGTTGGATGATGGGTTGTGAGAAACGCCGGCATTTGCGTGTTGGAGCGTTTTTATCTCGCCAACATCAATGTGTACGCAATGCGCGGCAATGACCTTGGCTTCAAGGATGCCTTGTTTCTTTACATATGGAACGACAGGCATGCCTTGCTCGTTGCGCATGGTTTCCACTTCAAAGGCTGTTTCAGAAATATGGATATGCAGCGGTACATCGAATTCTTTTGCAATGTCAGCGCAAGTGCGCAGAATCTCAGGTGTAGTGGAATATGGCGCATGCGGCGCAATGGCAGGGACGATGAGCGGGTGACCCTTCCATTTTTTGATGAATTCGCGAGCGTAGGCAAGCGAGTCTTCAAAGGCCGCCGCATCGGGTGCGGGATATTTCATGATGGATTGTCCGCAGACCGCGCGCATGCCTGCATCTGCGGTGGCTTGGGCGATGTCATCTTCAAAGAAGTACATGTCGTTGAACGTGGTTACGCCGCTGCGGATCTGTTCGGAGCAAGCGAGTGACGTACCAAGGCGGACAAATTCGGGGGAAACAAATTCACGTTCCACGGGCAGCATGTAGCCCATCAACCAGACATCAAGTCTCAAGTCATCGGCGAGGCCGCGCAGGAGGGTCATGGGCACGTGTGTGTGCGCGTTGACCAGACCCGGCATGAGAACTTTGCCTTTGCAATCAACAACTTCATCGGCTGAATATTCTTTTGTTATTTCCGCTTCGGGGCCAACGGCGATGATCGAATCCCCTTTTACGACTACTGCTCCAGGGTCATATTGGTTTAATTTGCCATCCATGGTGAGGACGATGGCGTTGGTGAAAAGTGTGTCAGCTTTTTGTGTCATTCAGTCTCCTTGTTTAGTAGAGTTATTTTTCCCAATGTAGCAAAACTTCCAAAGCTCTTAGATTTTGCCTGAAGTCTGTACTTTTGTGCGTGGACAACTCCATATCCACCGAGACGGCGCCGAGCTCGACGGCATAATC
This sequence comes from Anaerolineales bacterium, assembly GCA_014860805.1. GTDB lineage: Bacteria > Chloroflexota > Anaerolineae > Anaerolineales > Villigracilaceae > Villigracilis. Next base: position 61,610 of record JACZJB010000267.1, on the reverse strand, counting down.
AGCCAGTGTGCCTGTAAAGACGCAGCCTGTGTCAATCGGCGGGAAGGGATAGCCTGTGGCTTTGCCGAGTGCTTTTGCAAATTCTATTGAGTTTTTCTCCCACGGTTCGCCGCCAGGGAAAACGCCGAGCGCGGCACTGTGATAACTGATGAGTGTTTCCACATTATGTGATTGTAGAAAGTACATCAGTGCACGAGTCTCGGGTTCAGAACCAGGACCTGTACCGCCCGTGGTGGGACCATAAGCCCAGCAGCCTGTGCGGTCCCAGTCTGCGGCCCAGTTGGTGGGGAAGTTGCGATTCAAGTCCACGCCGTGGTCGTTGACGCGTCCGTCAATGCCGTGGTCGCGGGCGTCGCCATCGGGGTTGAGATTACGTAAGATGTATAACGTTACATCGTTGGGAAGTACGTCGGGATTCTCGTAAATGTATTTGATCAACTCGTCGGCTAATGCAATCGTATTCCATTCGTAACCGCCGTGGATCCCTGCCACGATCATTTTTTCTTTTTCGCCTTGCCCAAAAGTGTAGACTTCTATCGGGCGGCCTGAGACGGAATATCCAATGGTGGCAACACGGGCGTTCCCATATAAACTGGAGATATCCAGCACAAATGGAGTCGGGGTGTTTACGACAATCATTGTAGAGCGCGGATTAGGCGTAACTGTGGGCAGATACAGTGTAAGCGGATTGGGTGTGTATGTTGCGGGAAGTGCAGCTGTGTAAATTGGCTGCTGTGCTTGTGGCGCGGCAAGGACGGGTTGTAATGCCAAATATGCAACCAATATCAGCGCAATTGCACCCAGACCGGCGATGTTCAGTGTCCATGCAAGAGTAACCCAGGGTGATTCTTTGCGTCGTTTTGGCGCGGACATTATTCCATCTCCTCCAGTGTGGCGCGGAGCCAGTTCAATGCCAGGTACATGCTCCAGCGCGGAAGGCTGCGCGGAGGTCCACCATACGTGATGTGATGAGTCTTCTCGCCTTTGGGTGTGATCATCGCCATCTCTGCGGCGCGCTCTTCCGGGAAGATGGCGATACCGAGAGCAATATCTGCTTTTGAAGAGTCTCGGGCGGAGCGCAATGTTTGCATGAGTGAATCAGCTGTCAGACTTGGAAGTGAGGCGGTGTGCGGGCTGCGAAGCGTGCGAGCCAACAGCCCATCGAGTCCGCTTTCTATGGCGGTCAGGGTCATGCCGCGGACGGCGACCATATCCAACACAATTCCTTCAAGCGTATCTTCATCCGCGCCAAAGACGATGGTTCCAAGACGTTCACGCACATCGGCTTCGACCTTTGCGATCATTTCATTCGCTTCGGATTCGCTCCTTGCTTTTGCTGCGATGCGTATGTCCACAACTCCTGTATGCGCTGCGAGACCGACCGTTGGGTTGCTGAGTGTTTCCAGGTCTGCGATCTTTTCGTCGATCATCCCTTCGCCGAGTCCCGAGCAATGCAGCACGCGGACTTTGATGATCTCATCAAGTTTGAATCTTTTTTGCAAATACGGGATGACCGACTCGTGCAGGACGTGCTCCATTTCCTGCGGAACGCCGGGCAAAGAGATGACCGCGTTGCGCGGCGTTTCAACAATAAAACATGGTGCAGTGCCGACTGGGTTTTTCAACCCGAGCGCACCTCTCGGAACATATGCCTGCCGTTTTTGATTCTCGGAAGGCTTGCGCCCGTACCGGGCGATGGTTTCAACGACTTGCTCCCAAAGGTCTTCGCGAAATTCCGTTTCGACGCCAATTGCCTTTGCAACCGCTTCACGCGTGGGGTCGTCAATGGTTGGACCAAGTCCGCCAGTCGTGATGACGATATCCGCCCGTTCCATTGAAGCGCGAATTGCATCTGCGATGCGCTCCACGTTGTCACCAATGGTGATGGTACGATATAAATCCACGCCCATGCTGCGCAGGGTGCGCGCGATGTAGCGTGTGTTGGTGTCTACGATTTCACCAAGTAAAATTTCCGTTCCAATTGTGATGATCTCTGCTGATGTCATATTAAACTACATTGTACTCTTGAATTAATCTTCCTTCTTCAAAACGTTTCAAGTCCAGCATCGAAACATCCACGCTGGAAAATTTTCCGTCCAAAATAAATTCGCTCATTAATTTTCCAGAGATCGGCCCATGCATAAAGCCGTGCCCGGAAAACCCTGTGCAAAGTGTGAAACCGCTTATCTGCGTGCCCCCGTAGATCGGGTGTGCGTCGGGCGTTACTTCATACAGCCCTGCCCAATGGGATGCACGGCTGGCTTTTTCCACGAGCGGCATGCGGTCAATCGCGGCTTCCAAATTCACCAACTCGAAATCTTCATCCACGCTTTGGTCGAAGCCGGGTTTTTCCTCCTGGTTACTCATGCCAATCAACAAGCCTTCGCCTTCGCGGTGAAAATATAGAGACTTTGAAAAATCGATCACGAACGGAAAATCCTCGGGCACTTCCTTCAACGGATTCGTGGTGAACATTTGTCTGCGCAGGGGAGTGATTGGGATTTCGATGCCCGCCATTTTGCTGACCTGACCCGACCACGGACCCGCCGCGTTCAACACCATGCGCGTCTTGATTCCGCCGAGGCTTGTTTGCACCTCTTCCACATTCCCGCCGCTGACAGTGATACCGATCACCTCCGTGCGGCTGATGGCTTTTACTCCCATCTTTTGCGCCGCGGTGACGTATCCCATCACTACGCTGTTCGGGTCGACCGTACCGTCCTTTTGATTGAACGTACCCGCAAGCGCATCATCGAATTTCATCAACGGCAATCGCGCACGGACTTCATCTCCGCTCAACAGTTGAGTTGCCACGCCAAGTTTGTTCTGCATCTCCACGTTATGCTTGAACATTGCGACTTCCTGTTCATTTGTTGCAACCAGCAGGTATCCGCACTGTTTGTAGCTCACATCCTGCCCGATCTCTTCCTTGAAGCGTTCGATCATCGGCAAGCTTTCAATGGATAGCTTGACATTGATCTCCGTGGAGAATTGATAGCGGACCCCGCCCGCGCACCTGCCTGTGGCGCCTGTGCCAAAGTAATTTTCCTTTTCAAGCAGGATGATATTTTTTGCACCGCGTTTTGCAAGATGATATGCCGCGCTGGCCCCCATCACGCCGCCCCCGATAATGACAATGTCTGCTGTAGTAGGTATGTTCATGTGATTTTGCAAAGAGACCCGCTTTCGGCTTTTGGCAGAAAACGGGTCTCAGTTATCAATTGGTTGAAAAGGTGCTAATCAATACCGAGGTATGTCTTTTGGACCATCTCATTTTTCTTGAGCTTTGCGGCATCATCGGTGAGAACGATGCTGCCTGTCTGGAGAACATACCCGCGGTGCGCAATAGAGAGCGCCATCAGGGCGTTTTGCTCCACGAGCAAAATGGTGGTGCCCTGTTCATTCAATCGTTTAATCGTGTCGAAGATCACGTCCACTAGCACGGGCGCAAGACCCATGGAAGGCTCATCGAGCATAAGAATGCGTGGATTGAGCATCAAGCCGCGTCCAATGGCGAGCATTTGCTGTTCACCGCCGGATAGTGTCCCGCCGAATTGCGTGATGCGTTCCTTCAGGCGCGGGAAGAGTTCAAAAACCAATTCCATGCGTTCTTTGATGAGCTTCGGGTCATTGACAGTAAAGGCGCCCATATCCAGGTTTTCCTGCACAGTCAGTTTTGGAAAGATGCCGCGTCCTTCAGGGACATGGCCAACACCCATGCTGACCACCATGTGCGCCTCTGTGTGGGTGATATCCTTTTGATCGAGTAAGACCTTGCCTTCACGTGCGTGGATCATGCCTGAGATGGTACGCAGGGTGCTGCTTTTTCCCGCACCGTTGGAGCCGATCAGGGACACGATCTCACCTTCATTAACATAAAGGGATATGCCTTTCAGGGCATGGATGTGTCCGTAATAGGAATGGACATTTGTGAGTTCTAGTAATTTTCCCATGCGGATTCTCCTAGTCCTTTGCGGATGCGGCTTCCCGGCCGAGATAAGCTTCAATGACACGCTGGTTCTTGCGAATTTCCGCAGGCGAACCTTCAGCGATCTTCTCACCGTAATCCATTACGCTGATGTGTTCTGAGATTCCCATGACCACGCGCATATCATGTTCGATCAAAAGGATGGTTACACCCTTCTCATCTCGAATGCGGCGGAACAATTTGATTGCGTCCGCAGTTTCATTCGGGTTCATTCCTGCTGTGGGTTCATCGAGCAGTAACAAGGTCGGGTTTGCGGCGAGGGCGCGGGCAATTTCAATGCGGCGCTGTCCGCCGTAGGGCAGGTTGCGTGCCAGTTCGTTCCCCACGTTTTTCAAGCCGACATATTCCATGAGGGCGCGGGCTTTGGCTTCCGCTTCCTTTTCTTCTTCATGGAATTTTTTCGAGCGAAAAAGCGTGTCAATCGCACTCTGATGAAGTTGGTTGTGCATTCCAACAAGGATGTTCTCGATCACTGTCATGCTTCCAAAAAGCCGAATATTCTGGAAGGTGCGGGACATGCCGCGCGCCGAAACTTGATCGGGTCTTAAGCCGATCAGGGAATTTCCCTTGAACAGGATCTCGCCTTCTTCAGGTCTGTAAATACCGGTGAGGCTATTGAAGAAGGTCGTCTTCCCTGCGCCGTTGGGACCGATGATGCTGACGATGCGTCCCTCATCCACGGAGAACGTGATCTTGTTGACGGCAACGAGACCGCCGAAGCGTTTTACAACATTGGTTGTTTGTAGAAGTGCCATGTGTCACATCCGCCTATTCTTTGTCTTCTACGAGTTCGCGTTTGCGCCGCTCGGCAGGGATGAGCCCGGATGGACGGAAGATCATCATCACGACCAGAATGATACCGAAGACAAGTTTTTGGTATTTTGCCGGGTCCAGTTGATTCGAGAGGTTTTTCCACTCGAAGTTAATGATTGGGATGACAGCATCGCTTTGGCGCAGGGCGCTTAAGTAAAGCGAAAAATTCTGCAGCACCTGAATGTTGAGAATGACAACAGCTGATGCGCCAAAGATCACACCGGGAATACTGCCCAACCCGCCGAGAATTACCATGGTCAATACACCAATGGATTGCAAAAATGAGAAGGTTTCAGGGCTGACGAAGGTACGGTTGGCCGCATAGAGCACGCCCATGCCTCCAGCAAACGATGCGCCCGCGGCGAAGGCGGCGAGTTTCATTTTTACAAGCGGAATGCCCATTGCAATGGCGGCGGTCTCATCTTCGCGGATGGCTGTCCAGGCTCGTCCAATGCGGGAGTCTTCCAAACGTGTTGCTACTAAAATGGCGATCATGATGATGATCAATGCCAGGAAATAGAAAAACACATTGTAAAATTCCGCTTCGGTGGGGACGTGGCCAACTATCGGGGTTAGCAGATTCCGTATCGGCCCCATAATAAATTCAGGTGGAAGCGGCGGGCGTTGGATGGGTGTGATGCCCTGCGGGCCATTGGTCAGGTTGATCGGTTTATCCAGGTTGAGTGCCAGCACGCGAATTACTTCACCAAAGCCAAGGGTGACAATGGCCAGGTAGTCACCGCGCAAGCGAAGTACTGGAAGTCCCAATAGAATGCCGGTAATCGCAGCCAAGCCTACACCCAGGAAGAGGAATAACCAGAAGTATGTAGGGGCGAGCGAAAATTCAGCACCTGCAGGCGCTGCGCCTGGAACGGAGTTTAATAACGAGAGTTGCTTGGAGCCAAAGATCGCCCACGCGTACGCTCCTACTGCGTAAAAGGCAACGTAACCGAGATCCAACAAGCCTGCCATGCCAATCACAATATTCAAACCCAGGGCAAGCGCCGCAAATACCGCCATTTGGAAAATGACTTCAAGGTAAAAGATATTGCGGATGCCGAGCACGGGTAGTATCACAATGATGAGAAGAAGACCAATGAAAATCTTTACTTTCATGTTAATCTTCAAGAAATAAAGCATCATGGGGCAGAGCATCAATGTGAGAAAGGCGCTTAATGACCTTGGGCTCTGATATACGCCTATGCTTCCAACGATCAGAATACCAAGCACTATGACGATGGGCCAGAAACCGGTATTGGCTTTCTTGAACAGTTCAGTGAAAAATGTTTTCATGGGGTTTGCCTTTTCCTGAAAACGGATTATGCCTTCTGCCCAACGGTTTGACCAAGCAAACCGGAAGGACGAAGAATGAGCACAAGGATCAAAATGGCAAAAGCAAAGATGTCCTTATATTCCGCACCAAAAGCGCCGCTTGTAAATGTGGAAAGATAGGAAGCGCTGAAGGATTCCAGCAAGCCGAGGATTAATCCGCCGAGCAGCGCTCCTGTTAAATTTCCGATACCGCCAAGCACTGCGGCTGTGAACGCTTTCAAGCCTGGGAAGAAGCCTACAAATGGATCCAGCTTGGTCGCTTTCAATGCAAAGAGCACGCCCGCCGCACCGCCCAACGCGCCGCCGATCAAAAAGGTGACAGAAATGATCATGTTGACATTAATGCCCATTAAGCTTGCGGATGGACGATCCTGGGCAACTGCACGAATGGCTTTGCCGATCTTTGTGCCATTCACCAGATAGTTAAGGCCAACCAACATAAGCACAGCCACTCCCACCAGCAGGAGGTTCTTTATTTGAAAGCGCAGAGGTGCTTCTATGCCTGGCACTGCAAGGACTAAAAATTTATCAAATGTTCCAAACTGAGGCAGAATTACATTGAATTCCCCCGTTGTCAGGCTGAGGATGAGGCGTACTGCATCCTGTAAAAAGAACGACATGCCAATGGCGGAAATTAGCGGCACAAGCCGCGGGGCGCCGCGCAACGGCTTGTAGGCAATGCGCTCAACTGTTACAGCCAATGAGCCGGAGATGATCATTCCAAGAATGATCGCAAGCGCGATGACCACATATTGGTTCATCGTTTGTAGGGCGCCGGTATGATCAAAATAAGCCATCAATTCAACACCTACGATTCCCCCTACCATGAAGATTTCACTGTGTGAAAAATTAATGAATTCCAAAACACCATAAACCATTGTATAGCCCAGGGCTATGGTGGAATAAACAAAACCAATGGTTAACCCGTTGATCACAACTTGTGGAAGGATCAATAAAACCCGTTCCACGAGATCAAAATCCGTGATGTTGGCCCGAAAGATATAGGCGAGCAGGACGGTTAAAAGAGACAGGACCAGACTCGCTCCCACGGCAAACGCAACGATTTGCCCAACTGGAAAGAGGATGAATTTGTAAAAGGGGTTTGATGTGAATTGTTTCATTTCTTCAATACCTGTCCTTTTATATTAATGAACCTCTCTCCCTTCACAGGGAGAGAGGTTTTCGTGCAATTTCGTGGACTTATTTACCGGGGGATGGCAGGTCGAAGCTGTCGATGATCTCGTTGGTGCCCCAAGTATCTTTGGATGTGGCGTTAACTTTGATGATGAAATACTTGGCGAGGGGGAGGTCACCGATCTCGTCGAAGGCGATGGTGCTGGTAAGACCTTCATAGCTCAGAGCGCGGATGGCTAGGGCAACCTGATTGCGGGTGGGGGTGCCACCAGCAGCTTCAGCAGCAGCCTTGATAGCAGCCAAGCAGACACCCATGGCATCATAGCCTTGTGAGGCGTAGGCTTCAGGAGCAGCACCGAATTTTGCAGTGTAGTCTTCAACGAACTGAGCAGCGGATGGGTAGGCAGAAGCGGGGCCGGCAACTGTGGTGTAAGCCATGCCGCCGCCGGTGGTCAAAGCGGTACCAGCCAAATCGGCGAGATCGCTTGAGTCCATACCATCGGTACCGAGGAAGGTACCTTCGAAGCCGGCTTCGCGCGCCTGCTTGAAGAATACACCAGCCTGATTGTAGATACCAGCAAAGAACACAACATCAGGGGCAGCGGCGACGAGCGGGGCGATAATGGCGTCAAAGTTGGCTGTTTCTTCGGTACCAACAAAGTCAACGACTGTGATGCCGTCTTCTTCTGCAGCAGTGCGGAAGAACTCAGCAACGCCCTGACCGTAAGCGGTCTTGTCATGGATAATGAAGACAGACTTGGCGCCAAGGGTCTTGAACGCGTATTCTTCAGCAGCAGGGGCCTGAACATCATCGCGACCCACAATGCGGTTGACTTCAAGGTATCCGCGGGTGGTTACAACAGGGTTGGTGTTGGCGGGGGAAACGAAGGCCAAACCAGCGGTGTGATATTCCTCGGAAGAGGGGATCATAACGCCAGAGTTCAAGTGGCCAACGCCGCAGAGAATTGCGGAATCAGCAACAATGTTCTTGGCATTCGCAACGCCGACGTCAGGGGTAGCCTGATCATCATATGGAGCAAGTTGGACATCATAGCCCATGGCAGCTAAATCGCCGCCCAATTGTTCGAGGGCTAATTCAGCACCCTGCTTGATGGCAACACCGAGCAAGGACTGTCCACCAGAGAGCGGGCTCTGGGTTGCGATTTTGATTGTGCCCATGGAGCCGGCGGCGGGACCTGAAGCAGGAGCTTCGGTGGCGGCGGGGGCTTCGGTCATGGCGGGGGCTTCAGTGGCAGCGGGGGCTTCGGTGGCGGCAGGCGCACCACAGGCGGCGAGCACCATGCTGGCAACAACCAACACGGATAGTAAAGCGAGCAAACGCTTGTTCATTTCTGTACTCCTCCAAATAGTTAGGTGAATTCAATTTTCCCGCAGATGCGGGCAATACCAAATAGTGGACAATACTACCGATTGTCGGCCTCACCTCCTTTGAATTGGCGAAATATCAATATATAAAGAAAGCCCTCAAAAACCCTGTTTACTGGGATTTTTTTCAGGCTTAACTCTCACCACTAATAAAAAGCCATTTTTTTTATTAAGCAGTAATAATAAGGGGATTTTAGGATTAGGTCAAGTGTTTGTGTCTAGACTTTTAATGAAAATCTTAGGAATTGCCGTGCGGTTTATACAAAAGCTGTTCACGAATGCGCAAGTCAGTGTTGCGGATTTTCATTGCCAGATCCGCTGCGAGGTTGTGCATGAGGCGATATCCAAGTTGTGGATAGGTCTCACACAGCATGATCAACTTATCCCGTTGAATGACAAGCAGGCGCGTATCTTTTTGAGCGGCACGGGCAGATGCGGATCGCAGTCCTTCATCTACCAAAGCTACTTCTCCGAACGACTGGCCTCTTCGCAAACGCGCAACCGGCGTATCCTTTTTTTCAACATCGCCTGTGGTGCTGCGGTTGATCAGGATGTCCACCTCGCCCTGCACGATCACATACAATTCCTTGCTGCTGCTATTTTCCTGAAAGACAATTTCCCCGGAATTGTAAACAACTTCCTGACACAAATTTCCGACCAACTCCAATTGAGTGGGCGTGAACTGATAAAAAATATCACTTTGTTTCAGAAAGTTGATGATGTTGTTCATGTCGGCAGAATCCTTTGCACGAGTTTAGCATATTCAAGGATGGAGTGCAACGCTTCATCTTTAAGGGTAGGTCTGAATCAGCCAATCGAGCGGATCCACCTGTATGCCGTTGACCCACAACTCCCAATGCAAATGCGCTCCTGTTACCCGCCCGGTTCCGCCCACGAGCCCAATGACTTGATTTTTCTCCACCAATTGGCCAACCTGCACCTGAATCGCGGATTGATGCCAAAAGCCGCTATACACTCCCCAGCCATGGTCGATCACAGTGGCATTTCCACGAACCGTCCATGGACCGGCAAATACTACTCGTCCTGCTGCGGGAGCAGTGATCGCCAAACCATCGCCGCCGCCAAAATCCAGGCCTGTGTGAAAGCCCGGTACCTGTAAGTCAGTGCCCTGCCCAATATACATCCGGCGGTTGCCATAGCGTGATGTGAAATATGTCGATTCAGCGTAGGCGATGGCCGGGGAAATAAAATCACCAGACCAAAGCTTTGTAGGAGTCGAAGGGGTTGTCAGCCTGATCAATTCCTGCAGTTCAGGTTCTGTGGAAGCAGGGTCGATTGTAGCTGGGTCTACATATAATAGCGGGTCATCTGGATAATTGCCTGAGATGATCAAGATTAACTGCTCGTAAGATTGCTTGCTTCCATCCGGCAGGGTCGCATCCAACCGTAAAGGATAAACCCCCGGCTCCAACAAGGCATGGACGCCTTGCAATGCAACTTGCACACCATTCTCATCTGGAAAGAAATTCAAAGGATGGTCAACAAGCAAGCCGCCCAGTGTAACGCCGGGGATCGTTTGCACTTTGATTACTCCAGTGCCGCCCTGCTTTATCGGCAGGTCGCGAATCTCTGCGCTGACAAATGCAGACGGCAAACCAGTTGTGGCTGCATTATCACCTTCTCCTTTGGTAAAAAGCGTATCACCGGGCAAGCCATCCCACGAACCATCCAAGCCATTGATATCAGCAAGCGACCAAACATCGGTGTTGTTTTTTACCGCCAATTCAAGCAGGGATTCTCCCGCAGCAGGGGAGATGCGCTTGTTGTTCTGGCTTTCACCTTGTCCCGGAAGAATCATGCTCACGCCCACATAAAATTCGCTTGGACTGACGACATGGTTAAGCTTTCTGAATAAACTGTCAGGCACTTGCGTCTGGCGCATGAGGCTGCGGTACGAATCACCGAAGTTGATGACTTCCGTGCTAAGGAGACCGGTAATCCCTTCAAGCCCCGGTATGACAAGCTGCTGCCCGGCGGTTAATTGATTTGCATCCGCGATTCCATTTGCAGACATCAGATCATTGAGGCTGACGCTAAAACGCGCTGCAATGGAGGAAAGGCTGTCACCGGGCTGCACAATGTAAATAGGCCCGCTGGCATCTTGCGCGTGGACGGGTTGGGATGAAAAGAGCAGGCTTGCTATAAGAAAAAGAATCGGGATGGCGCGTTTATGCATTCTTGAATTCAACCTTGTCGCCAATTTCGTAATCCCCAAAACGATCAGGGTGTATCTCCAATGTGAATTTTGCGTCTGCCTTGGGAAAATAAGCAGGATGCCAGGATTTCGCAATGACCTTGTCCACAACGGTCATTTCTGTGTTGATCCAAAATACGGCAAGATCGAAAGGCACGAAGAACATGTGGATGGATGTGTCGAGACGCGAATCCCGTTTTTCGACGAGCAGCAGGCCTTCGTTAAGTGCGAGGCGTTTTCTGAACATGAGTCCGCGCAATTTGCAGAGGAATGAGTCGCAGTAGCCCACTTGCGCGGGTTGTTCAATCGGTTTGGTCTGGTTGGTGATGATGATCTGGGGCATGGGTATCATGAATTCGGGCGGCTGGAGTGCCGCCCGAAGGATAAGAAATTGAGTTCAGGATGATTTTTGTTTGAATACTTTTTCCACACTATCCATCAGCTCTTGCGGTCCGAACGGCTTGGCGATGTAGTCGTCCACTTTTGCTATGTGCAAGCCGAGTACTTTGTCTATGTTCTGCGCCTTGGCTGTGACGACAATGACAGGGATGTCGCGGGTGGTAGTGTCGGCTTTCATTTGTTGGTATACTTCCCAGCCATCCATGTCCGGCATCATCAGATCGAGCAGAACAAGGTCCGGGAGTAATTCACGAACCATTTTGATGCCTTCCACTCCGCCTGCTGCGCCGATGACGTCAAACCCGCGGCGTCCAAGAATTAATCGGATCAGATCGATCATTTCGGGTTCGTCTTCAATACAAAGTATCTTTTTGACAGTTGTATTGTTCATAATTCTCCTGTCTTCAAATCAAGTTTACCATAAAACAAAAACGGACTTTGCAGATGAAAATCATTACCTGGAATGTGAACGGCATTCGTGCCGCACTTGGAAAAGACGCGTTGGATTGGGCGTTTGCTCAACAGCCGGATGCCTTGTGCCTGCAGGAAGTGAAGGCGCGGGAGGAACAATTAAGTGAAGAACAACGTGTTGCGTTGAAGCTTCCCTTTGTGTGGAATGCGGCAAAGCGCCCCGGATACAGCGGTGTGGCGACTTTTTATAAGAAAGAGCCTGATGAGATTGTGATGGGCATGGATGCGCCGCATTTTGACGTGGAGGGACGCGTCATTCAAACGCGGTGGGCTGGTCTGCGCCTCTTCAACATTTACTTCCCGAACGGCCAGCGCGGACAGGATCGCGTGGACTATAAACTTGAATTCTATGCTCATCTGCTGGAATTATGTCACTCACTTCATAAAAACGGGGAGGATATCATTATTACGGGCGACTTTAACACTTCTCACATGCCGATCGATTTAAAGAATGCAAAAGCAAATGAAAAGACTTCCGGCTTTTTGCCTGAAGAACGTGAATGGGTGCAGAAATTTCTGGACAACGGCTTTGTGGATATTTTCCGCCGCTTGTATCCTGACAAAGTCCAGTACACCTGGTGGACGTACCGTCTGAATGCCCGTGCACGGGGAATTGGCTGGCGTTTGGATTATTTCCTAGTTTCTGAAGCTCTTGTTCCGCGAATAAAGGATGTGATCATCCATGATAGTGTCATGGGGTCAGATCATTGTCCCGTTGAATTATTGCTGGATTAATCAAACAATCGGGTGATTGCGTTTTTTGGGGGGCGTTGTATCATGGAATTAAAATGCGGCTATCTTGTACGTCATATTCAGCTATGCTATCATGTTGAAACCAATTCGTCAGAGAAGCGTATTTTTTCGTTGTGAGCATCATATTCTTGTTTGGAGGCAGAGATGAGGAATACAAAACTTGGCATACCTGTGCTTGTTGCGGTAATTGTCATTTGTCTCGTGAGTGTTTGTTGCATAGTTGCGGGGCTTTATTTTTTTGGCGATACGTTGTTGGGACTTTCCCCACAAGTGAATGGACCCTCTGAAGTTATCGTTCCCGCTGATACATCCAATTTACCGGAATGGACAGTCATGATTTACGGGGATGCCGATGATGAGATTCTGGAGGGAGATATTTGGTTTGACGTCAATGAAATGGAGTTGGTGGGCTCGAACTCACAGATGAATATTGTGGTCCAGTTGGATCGTGGCGTGGGAGGGTTCAATGGCGATGGCGACTGGTCAGATACGCGCCGGTTCCTGATCACCCAGGACAATGATTTAAATGCTATTAATTCCCCGGTGGTCGAGTATGTGGGTGAAGCTGATATGGGTAACCCGCAAACCCTGGTTGATTTTGCGACCTGGGCGATAAGGAATTATCCAGCCAAGAAATATGCGTTGATCATGTCTGATCATGGCGCAGGCTGGGCAATGGGATTCTCGGATCTCAGTTCTGGAAACACCCTGTCACTTCCTGAAATCACCAACTCAGTTGCGCAGATTCAACAATCCATGGGCGGGCAGAAATTTGAAGTTTTGGGCTTTGACGCCTGTTTGATGGGTATGGTTGAAGTGTTTGGTTCCCTTTATCCGTATGCAAACTATATGATCGCCTCCCAAGAAGTGGAGCCTGCAACAGGCTGGGCATACGCTGGCTGGCTGCAACGGCTTGCTCAGAACCCCTCCGCCAGTGGACGGGAATTATCACAATACATTGTTTCAACCTACATCGTTGAAGATACGTTGCTTACCTTATCTCGTTCTTCCACTGAAATTGCTGAATTTGAAGCAGACACCACCTTGAGCGCAATCGATAGCGCCCGTATGCCGGATGTTATCAACGCGATGAACCAATTTATCGCTACTCTGGCGGCAGTTGACCAGCAATGGGTGGCGCAGGGACGTCAATACACGCGAAGTTACTATTCTGTGTTCGACGAGCGCCTGCCTTCTCCATTTATTGATTTGGTTAATTTTGCGGAGATCATGGCGACCACCAATGATCCCGCCATTGTGCAGGCGAATGAACAATTACGTACAGCCATTAGCAGTGCAATCGTTGCGGAGAAACATGGTACGAGCATGGCTGGATCGTATGGAATTTCATTCCATTTCCCGATCTCGGATATTTACGTCTTCACGGAATATAACGAAAATTCCCCGCTTCGCTACTCTATCGATGCCGCCCGTTTTCTCGAACAATCCTCGTGGGATGAATTTTTGGCATTCCACTATACCGGACAGGCATTTGTCCCACAGTCAGGACAAGCCTTCGAGCCGAATCGCGCCAACCCGATAGTTGCTCCCGGTGCATCGGAGTTCAGCATTGCCCCTGTTCAACTCTCCGATACTGCCATTGTGGGTGATGAGACGCTTACGCTTTCCACCACTGTGACTGGCGACGTGGCTTACATTTACTTTATTCTCTACTTTTATAACCCGGATGCGAATGCCTATTGGGTGGGTGATACTTTCTACTATTTTGCTGAAAACACAACCACAGTGGGCGGTGTCAACATGCCTGATTATGGTCCCAGCCCGATTCAAGTCAGCTATGAATGGACTCCGAGCCTTTGGGTGCTCAAAGATGGCGTGCATGAAGAATTTGCCTTGTTCCAACCGGATGAATACTTGAGCGAATCGGGTATTTCAACATACTCGTTGTACGGGCAATACACTCCTTTGAACGGTTCTCCTGTGAATGCCAAACTTCTCTTTGACCCTGATGGCAACTTACTGCAAGTCTATGCCCTGCCCGACCCCGATGGGGATGGCGTTGCCACTGCGGTTGCCGTCACACCGCAAATTGGTGACCAGTTCGAAGATTACGTCAAATCCTATTATTTTGATGAGAACAACGAAACCTATTATGATTATTCACTGGGGGGCGTCGTCTTCACATATGGCGAGCAGGGTTTCTGGTTTGAGTCCCGCTACCTTGTAGATGGCGATTACGCTGTCGGTTTCTATGCGGTTGACTTTGACAACAACATCAAGGAAAGCTACGAGTTCTTTAATTACCAATTTGGACGCTAGTTTTATAAAAAGGACTTCGGAATTTTCCGAAGTCCTTTTTATTTAAGCAAAACTTTTTGTGTTGCCTTGAAAGCCAGAGGCGGTAAATTGTTTCTTTCAAACCACTCCGCCGCATCTGCATCATCCGCTGGAGTCAGTTCGCCGCTAAGCACTTCCGCAGCGTAAACAATGATGAAATCTGCGCCGCGCTCGTGCTCGCGCCCGGAGATTACATCCAGCACCTGCATCACGTGAACGCTCAAACCTGTTTCTTCAAAACATTCACGGGCCGCCGCTTCGGCAGGGTCTTCGCCGCCGTTGACGAATCCCGCAGGCAACGTCCACAACCCGCGAAACGGCTCGTTAACTCTCCTCACAAGCAACACACGGCTGCCCTCTTCAACGAGAACAGCCGCAGCTACTTTTGGGTCTTGAAAATGGATCCAACGGCATTGCGGACAGACCGGGCGCAGCATGCCGAATTTGTCTTCGTACACAACCTCTGCGCCGCAGCGCGGGCAATATTTTATCGAACTGTGATGAGCCATTTGCAGATCATTGCCATTTGCGTGAAGCAGATTTTTGGATGATCCACATTGCCAATCCGCTCAACAGGATGACCGCCAGCAAAATGATTTGCCACGTGAAAGGGATCGGCGCCTCATTCTGCGCTGGAGCCTGATTTTGCAATGCTGATTCAGGTGCAACATCCTTGGGCGCTTGTTCCCCCTCGCGGAGAGTCCCATTGTCTGTGGATGGAGCTGGCTGCATTTCAGCAAATGGCGCATCTGCCGACGGAGCCTCAGTTGCTACAAACATTTCTGCCGCTGCAGGAGCCTCGGTTGCGGCTTCTTGCATTGCTGTGCCATCTCCACCTCCGCCACCCATTCCATACCCGTATGCAGGAGCGGCTGCTCCCATTCCTATCCGCGGAACAATTGAGTTGGCGGCAAATGTCAGCACGAGCAGTATGGCGGCAAAAGCTGTTGAGAATTTAAAGACTGGGTACGCTCGGGGCAATGGCGGTTTGAGTCCAACCATTTGACGGGTCAGTGTGAAATTACGTGGAGCTTTGCGGGCTGGCAGTTTGCGGAGAATGCCGCGGGTGTCGCGAAGGTCTTTTAAAACAGAAGCAAGCTCAGGGTCGGCAGCGATGCGGGTTTCCAATCGCTTTGACTCTGATGCGTTGAGTTGTTCATCCAGATAGGATGAGAGGAGTTCGATCTCGCGGAAATTTTTCATAGAGTATTCTCCCCTTCAAGACGAAATGAAGCGGGCAAAAGTTCCTCGAAGCCGCGCAGACATTCACGCAGACGCAAACGCGCGCGTGCAAGACGACTCTTGATGGTGCCAAGCGGGACTTTGGATGCAGCTGCCACTTCGGTGTAATCCATGCCTTGAATATCTGCCAGCACAACCACCGTGCGGAAATCTGTGGGCAGTGCTTCCAGGCAATGCTGGATGGCATGTTCAAGTTCATCCGCTTCAGATTTTTCAGATGGCGTCATGTTGGGGTCTGCCATCCACTTGGGAGAATCCATTTCCTCCCCGTCGCTGGTTTCAGGTTCAAGCGGGGTGGTGGGGCGCCGCTTTTGTCGGCGCAATTCATCGTAGCAGGCGTTTGTGACGGTACGCATGATCCACGCTTTGAAAGAGCCGCCGCGAAAAGAAGAAATGCTGCGGAAGGCGGAGATGAATGCTTCCTGTGCCGCATCTTCTGCCATGTCATCATCACCGAGAATGCGCAGGGCGGTATTGAACACGGTATCCTGATAGTGCAGGATCAAAGTGTTGAACGCGTCAAGATCGCCTTTTTGTGCAGATTGGATAAGTGAGGTTTCGTCCATAAGTTTCTATTTTACCCGCTAAATGTTTGGAAGTTATTTTGCAAAACGCCTTGCAATGAAAACATAGAGCCACCTCCATGCCATCATCCCAAGCGCATTGCTTCCGCCAAGAATAAGTGGGAAGAGGGGCAGCATCGCCGCTCCCAACCAGGCGGCTCGAAGCGTGGCTGCCAATGGAGCAATGAAAAGCATGGCTGGAATGATGCGCCAAAGATTTCCTGGATCTTCAACAACTTGTTCGTCAAATAACCCAAACCAGGGGGTGAGTATGAACCAGCTGAACAGCATTGGGAGGAAAGTAGCTCCCATACGCGGGATAAAGGATGCGCCGGTTTCGCCATGTGTGGCAAAGCCGATAACAGTGAGAAGGACAAGGGAGACGATGTCGCCGATGATGAGAATGGTTTTCTTGTTCATGTGTTTGCTTTTTGAAAAGAGCCTAAAGGTTTTTAAAACCTTTAGGCTCTAGCGTTATTCCCTGCGTCCCTTGGTGACGATGCGAATGGGAGTGCCGAGGAAGTTGTATTCCGCGCGAATCTGATTCTCAAGATAGCGTAAATAAGAGAAGTGCATCAGCTTGGGCTCGTTGACATAGATCATAAAAGTCGGCGGGTCACTGCGGACTTGGGTGCCATAATACATCTTAAGGGCGCGCCCCGCATGCGATGGGTGCGGATGCGCATCCTGCGCCTTGTGGATGATCTCGTTGATCGTAGATGTTGTCAGCCGTGCGAGACGTTCTTCCTGGACACGCAACGCCATTGGCATCACCTGTTCCACGCGTTGACCTGTTTTGGCGGAAATATACAAAATCGGTACATAATCCATAAAATTAAGATCGTTGCGAATCTTTGCGGTATAGGCGTCCATGGTCTCGCCATCTTTTTCGATGGCATCCCATTTGTTGACCAACACCACGCAGGATTTCCATTCATCGAGAATAAAGCCTGCAATGTGCGCGTCCTGCGCCGTGATTCCCGTGGTTGCATCGATCATCAACAGGGCGACATCTGCGCGTTCAATGGATTTGAAGGAACGCAGCACGCTGTATTGTTCCACGCCGTGTTCGATCTTTCCGCGCCGACGGATGCCGGCCGTATCGATCAGCGTGACTTCAACTCCATCAAAATCAAATTTTGTGTCGATGGAATCGCGCGTTGTCCCGGCAATCGGGCTGACAATAACACGTTCTTCACCGACCAATTTGTTCAACAAACTTGACTTTCCCGCATTCGGCTTACCGACCAATGCGATCTTAATGCTGTCATCTACCTCATCCTCTTTTTGTTCGGGGAAGGAAGCTACGAGCGCATCAAGCAGATCGCCTGTGCTGGTTCCATGAATGGCCGAAATGGCGAAAGGCTCTCCAAGCCCAAGTTCATAGAACTCGGAAGCTTGTTCCCGCCGTTCCCTTGATTCGCATTTGTTGACCACCAAAAAAATTGGCGGCCAGAAAGTTCCGTCTGGCAATTTTTTTTGCGAACGGCGCAGGATGGTCGCCACTTCACGGTCAGGTTCTGTGACTCCAGTCTCCCCGTCGTTGACAAAGAGAACCGCGTCCGCTTCCTGAATGGCGACTTGTGCCTGCCTGCGAATATCTTCGATGAAGTCGATCGAACCGGTAGAAAGCGGGGTTTTTCCGCCGTGGGTCGGGTCAATGCCGCCGGTGTCCACAATGCTGAAAGCGCGTCCGTTCCATTCCGCTTCACCGAATAGACGGTCACGTGTCGTGCCGGGGGTATCGTCCACAATGGCAAGCCGTTCACCGGCCAAACGATTAAATAATGTCGATTTGCCGACGTTGGGTCTGCCAACTAATGCTACAACAGGTTTCATAAAAATTTATTTTTCCAGTTTCTTTCCTATGGCGTGGGAGTCGGCGTAGGCGTGACGATCGACCGAATGGGAGTAATGATCACCTCCACTTTATTGGGCAGGATCGACTCGACAATTATATTTGCGATAAAAATCTCCACGTTGGGGGTGATTTGATACGTCCCTGCGGGCAGTCCCGTCAGATCCACAGTGGCACGTACGCCCTGGCGGGTTAGTGTATCCAGCAGAGAAAGCGGCCCGGAGAGGATCACATCCACTGTTGTGGGAGATACCGTAGCGGTCAAACCGCTTTCAAGGCCAATAATTTCGATTTTTTCTCCTGCCAGTGTAACACTACTTTCAATGGGGGAGATTCCGGCTTGTATCAAAACTGTCTGCTCGCCAATAATGGATACACCTTCTGGTAAATTAATCGAAAGCCTTGTGTTGATGTCATCCTGCGCATTTTGCAGATCCAATGGCTGGGTTTCCACCACTCCCGGCAGATCGTTGATGAGTTGCGCATCTGTCGAAAAAATAGTTACAACAGGCGGAAAGACGGAGAGATCCGTAAGACGATACCCGCTTGCTACGCGCCCAATAATTGTCACCTTTACCGCCACATCACGATACCCGCCTCGCTGACTGACAGGTAAGATTACATGGACGGTTTCAGGAGAGACAGAAACTCCGTTTACTTTTTGACCTCTATCATTTAATACTTCAATCGATAGGGACTGATCGAAATTTTCGCGGATGCCGCTCAAGTTAACGGAAATCCGCGTACGCGTCACCTGCTCGACCTGAGACTGGGCGCCGGACACGACAACTTGTACAGGCTCGAGGCTGCTCTCGCCAACCTCGTATCCAACGGCGGCTTCTCCAGACAGGCTTAGGTCCACATCAAAGGTTTTGGAAACGAGCGGCTCCAAAGAGAACTTGACCAAGCGCGGCGCAACCGCCTCAATTTGTACCGGCCGCGCATTGACCTGTATCTGTAACTCAGCCTCATGCTCGCCAGAGCTTAAACCTGAAAGATCCAAAATCGCGCGGACGAGTTGGGGGTCCGCTTCAATTAAACTCCACACGGAACGAGGTGCCCGCAGGGATACTTCCACTTCTTTTGGGACATCATTGCTCAATACCAGGTTGGGAGATTGCCCAATGATCTGCAATGGCACCGGTGATGGAAGCGCACGGGTTTCATCAGGGTCTGCCGAAGTGACAGCAGAGATCCATACAGCCATTGCCAGTGCAAAAGCCCAGAGGAATGTGCGGTAATTTTGGGAAATCCAGCGAAACATTATTTATCTTCTTTTCTGCGAAACAAACCGGGAAAAAGTTTTTCGAAAAAGTTTGGTTTATGTTCCCTGCCGTTTGGACGGAAGAACGCGATCAGAATATTCTCCAGCCGTTCGGGGTCGAGGCGGCGTAGCATTCTACCAGCATGTGCGATGGAGATTGCTCCCGTTTCCTCAGAGACAACCACGGCGATTGCATCGCTGGTTTCGGAGGTGCCTAGTGCGGCGCGGTGACGCAAGCCCATTTGGCGTTCGGGAGTACGGTTCAAGATCCCGCTGGCAGAGAGAGGCAGCACACAGGCTGCGGCTACGATCTGAGAATTGACCACGATGACTCCGCCGTCATGCAAGGGTGTGTTTGGATAAAAGATTTGCAATAACAACTCGGGTGTTACGCGGGCGTTCAATTGCACGCCGCTTTGTACCAATTCGTCGAGGTTATCCAATCGCTGCAGGATGATCAATGCTCCATGCTGGCGGGCGGATAATCTCGCTGTGGCTGTCACTATGGAATGGATGGTCTGTTCGAGGGCCACGTCTGCCGATTTAACGGTAACAGGCCAAACGGTCCCAGCTCGGCCGAGGCGTTCGAGTGTCCGCCGAATTTCAGGGGCAAATATCACAGGCAAGGCAAGCAGCAGGGCAGGCAGGGAATTTTGTGCAAACCAGGAAAAGGCGGGCAGGTCCACCAGGCTTGTGAGCAGGATGAGCGCCACAACGAGCAGGATCATCCCGCGCAGGAGTGCCATGGCTTGCGTGTCGCGCAGGGAATACAGCAAGCCAAAGAAAATCAGCGTGACGAGCAAGATGTCGAAGACGCTCAGCCAGCTGATTCGTTGAAAAATAAAGAAGAGGTTATTGAGAAGTTCAGTCACGTTATAGGGTTGGGCTGGTCAAGGCTCGGTAATCAGGGAAGGATGAATCCTAATTACCTGATACCGACCCTAGACCCTAAATGGGGCGCAGGACACGGTCCTGGCGCAGTTGTTTAAAGAAGAGTGCGCTGCTTCCTGCTTGGGTGGATTCGATTGCGGCGTCCTGCCAGGCTTGCACGCCAAGGGTTTCCGGTGTGCGGCGTTCGTACCCGAGCCGTTTCCAGAGTTCTTCCTGCGTGGAGATTTCACTCATTGCGAAAATAAGCGACGCTTCACTTTGCAGTTCGCTGGAAGCAATCTCCACTTCCTTGATCAGCATTTCAAGGGCTTTTTTTGCATCCACATGTTCTTCAAGGAAAATATCAGTGGTGCGTGTTACCAGATTTTCCACCTGCCAGCCTGCCAGCCCAACGAGCTGACCATCCTGCTCCAGAAGCATGTAGGCTTTATCGCCGAAGCTTTCCATCACGTCACTGGCGGTCATTTTGCGTTTGCCTTTGCTAAGGCGGGTGACCAGTTCGGCAATGGAAGTAGAGTGTTTTGGCTTGCCGCGTTTGACGGAAAATTCGCCCGTTGGAGTCTTTTTGATAACGGCAGTTTCAACGGCAGCTTCCGCGGCGCCGGGCACAATTTCCTTCCAGGCTTCGCTGACCTGTTTCCACAAATCATCATAGGAGCCTGTGTTCGTGATGACGATATTTGCAACTGCAACCTTGGCGCTCTGCGCCGACTGCATGTGGATTCGTTCTGATGCCTGTTCCCGGTTCATACCGCGTTTGCGGATTAACCGCTCCACCTGGACTTCTTCCGGAGCATTCGTCACCCAGATGGAATCGCACATCTTTCGCAGTTCACCTTCCAAAAGCTTGATCGCCTCAATCACGACCACTGGCTGGGTTGCCCGTTTCGAAAGGATCTCCGCCGCCTGGCGCACCAGCGGATGGACAATCGCTTCCAGTTGTTTCATCGCTTCTGGGTCTGAGAAAACCAGGTTGCCGAGTTTCTTTCGGTCAATTTCGCCGTCTTTGTTGACCAGCCATTTACCGAACTTATCGATCACCTGCTGGTAGCCGGGCGCACCCTTGGCATACGTGCGGTGAGAAAGCGCATCCGCGTCAATGGTGTATGCACCCAGGTGTTCCAACATGCGGCGCACTACACTCTTTCCAGTGGCGATGTTGCCTGTTAGACCGATCACAAATTTGCCGGGCATATTGCTCAAAATGATTCCTCTTTGTTGCTTGATAATAAATGCCCCTCTATTTTAATGTCTTTTCTCGAAATGTCCACCTATGGCTCCTTCCATTAAATTGACAAAAATATCAGTTTTGGTTGAACAGCGCCAGTGTTTTGCTTTGGCTGTTGACCGCCTTTCCCCTTACGTGTATCATACATTTGTCTCAGGCTGGTCGGGCAGTTGCGGTCCTGCGTTGTCGGGATCGAGGAAAGTCCGCACTCCATAGAGCACGGCGTCGGATAGCACCCGGGGCGGGGAAGTCCCGTCACTTGTGACGGGAACACGCTGAAAGGCGTGAACCTGCCGGATAAGGGCCACAGAAACAAACAGCTTTCCACCCTTTGGGGTGAAAGTGATGGTGAAAAGGTGGTGTAAGAGACCACCGGCGCGCGCAGTAATGCGTGTGGCCAGGTAACCCCCGCCGGGAGCAAGGCCAAGCAGGGACGAAATCGTCTGTGGACGATGGGAGACGGCTCGTCTTCGCAAGTGCCTTTCCCTCTTGTGGGAAAGGCCAGTCCCGGGTAGGCTGCATCGAGCGATGTGGTGACACATCGCCCAGAGAGATGACTGCACAAGCGGAGCAATCCGCCGGACAGAATGCGGCTTATAGACCAGCCTGAGACTTTTTATAATTGGCGAGGAGTGACAGCTTGTATCTTTACAGAATGAATAAAAGGAAAGTATTGATTTTTCTAGTGGGATTAATTTTCATCCTTGCTTGCAATCTCCCGTCCGCCGCTTCCTCCCCGACCCCGGATTTGTTTGCCACACTATCTGCCGCCACCCCGCTGTCAGCGGATTCAACTGCCCAGGTTGTAGTACCAGTTTCCCCGGATGGCGAACCGTTTGGTCAGATCGCGTTTACCTGCCAGGTGTTTAAAGTCACTGCCAGTAATCAAATCTGTATCATCAATGCAGACGGGACGGGCTTCCGCCGATTGACGGTCGATAATACAAAACAGCATTACTATCCATCTGTTGCTCCCGATGGCAAGAGTGTGGTCTACGCTGCCTTCCGCGAGCCGAACATTTACGAAATCTACGAAGTGGATATTGCTTCAGGCGTCATTACGCAGTTGACTGACAGGCTCGGGAATCTGAACGGACCGGAGATTTCTCCCGATGGTTCGACAATCGTTTTCAAACTGTCCACGGCAAATTCAAATGAATTGTGGTTGATGGATCGTGATGGAAGCAACCCGCGTCAAATCCCAAATGCCTCAGGCTGGGACCCGACCTGGTCGCCCGATGGAAGTATGATTTTATTCGCGTCTGATATGGAAGGCGCAATTCAATTATTCCGAATCCGCTTGGATGGCAGTGATTTGCAAAAGATCAGTAGCCTGCCCGCGATACGGGGAAGAAGCGATTGGTCGCCTGATGGACAGTTTATCGTCACGTATTCAGGTCAACCTTGGAATCGGGACGTCTACATCATGAACGCGGACGGTTCAAATGCGAAGATGATCTCCCCGACAGGCGGTAATTCGCAGGGACCGTCCTTCTCGCCAGATGGGCAATGGGTGGCGTTCACTTCTTATTTTGACAATTATGGCGATGACCATGGCTGTGAAATTTATATCATGCGGATTGACGGCAGCGACCCTTCGACAGGCTCAGGGCAGGCTCCGCGCCGATTAACAAATAATGATTATTGTGATTTCCAACCTCGCTGGGGACCGTAATGTTGAAAGGAGAATCCAATGGACATTAAAGGAAAGGTGGTCATTGTTACCGGGGCATCGTCTGGGATTGGGGAAGCGACTGCCCGCGAGTTTGGACGCGAAGGTGCAAACGTGGTCCTCGCCGCCCGCCGTGTAGATAGACTACAAACCCTCGCGCAAGAGATTCATTCCATGAACACAGGCGCGGAAACGTTGGTGATACAAGCCGACCTTTCCAAACTTGAAGATATTCAAATGCTGGTTTCACAAACGCTTGAAAGATTCAAGCGCATTGATGTTCTGATCAACAATGCGGGCTTTGGACGGTTGGACTGGCTGGAAAAGCTCGACCCCGTCAACGATATTCAAGCGCAAATGGATGTGAACGTGATGGGAGTCATCCAGACCACGCGGCAGGTATTGCCGGTGATGATGAAACAGCGGGCAGGCAGCATTATCAATATGTGTTCGATGGCGGGGCTGGTCGCCACGCCCACTTATACGATCTACGCAGCGTCCAAACATGCCGTACACGGATTCTCCGAAGCCTTGCGCCGTGAAGTGAAACCCTGGGGCATTGATGTTTCACTTATTTATCCCGGCGGTGTGATCACAGAATTTAACCAGCATGCGGGCATCAAGCGCAAGACCAACGCCGCCACGCCAAAATTCATGCTGCTGACGGCAGAGCAGGTTGCCCAAGCTGTGGTAAAACTGGTGCGCCGTCCACGCCGCATGTGGATCATCCCCTGGTTGTGGAGCGTGACCATGTTCATGAACAGATTCGTCCCGGGCTTTGTGGATTACACTACCATTAACCGCTTTACAATCCCTGAGCGGGAAGATGAATTAAAAGAAAAATAAATTTTTGGAGGGCAGATCGAAATGAGTTTCCTGTCAAAGTTGTTTGGGCCGTCTGTGCCAAATCTCACTGCGCTTGAGTTGAGCGAGAAATTGAAATTTGGCAAACACCCCCTTGTCCTGGATGTGCGCCAGCCTGACGAGTTTCGTCAGGGACATATTGCCGGGGCAAAGTTGATTCCGTTGAACGAGTTGTACCGCCACCTGAGCGAATTGTCGAAGAGCCGCGAAGTCGTTTGTATTTGTGACAGCGGAAGCCGCAGCAGTTCTGCTTCGAAGATACTGGCAAAGGAAGGCTTTACCGTATTCAATGTAAAGGGTGGAATGCTTGCATGGCGGCAGGCAAAGCTGCCGATACAAAAAGGATAGAAATAAAAAGAGCGTCGGAAACGACGCTCTTTTTATTTTGTCGTTGGGGCTTGTATATCTTTTATATTCAACTGATAGGTCACGCGCCCGTTGTATTCATTTGGCTCGTATGTGAACAAAATATCCACGCGCGGAGACAGGTTGTTATGCCAGTGACCGAGTTTAAAGCCGATGGCATCATGCGTGAATTTTCTATCGTCTTCGAGTGACAGCTTTAAATGTTTTGCATCCGCGCCGACCGTGCGCGAACTTTTGACTTTGACTCCGCGCGCCGCAAAAGACGCTTCGCGGTTTCCATAGCCTGTCGGTTCAAGATACCGCAGACATTTTTCATACAAGTCCGGGCGGATATCCGTGAGGGAAACTTCCGCATCTGCCGTGACCGTGGGCCTGAGATCTTCGTGAGAGAGTTTTTCCTTCGCTATGGCTTTTAACCGCTCCACCAGCGTGGACAGGTTTTCGTTCCTGACGGTAAACCCCGCCGCCGCCGCGTGTCCGCCGTGCCGGACGAGTAGATCCGCACATTGGTCGAGCGCATCGGTGATGTGGAATTCGGGGATGGAGCGGCAGGAGCCGCGAGTCTCTTCCTGGCCTTTCGCGGCGACAATGGCAGGGCGGTAATAGGCATCCGTGAGGCGGGAGGCAGCCAGACCCACCACACCTGAGTTGAACTCTTCGTGCGCGGCAAAAAGCAGATAGGCTTCAGGATCATCGCTCATGGCGATCTCCTCAGCTTTTTTCTGCATATCGCGGGTGATGCGCTGCCGTTCGCGGTTTTGCATATCCAGTTGTTGTGCCAGTTGACCTGCCACAAAGACATCCGTGGTGGTCAGCAGCTCAAAAGCAGCGAGCGCTTCTTTTAATCTGCCAGCCGCATTCAGGCGTGGACCAAGCATAAAGCCAATATGCATTGCATTGACCTTTGCCAGCGCAAGTTCGGAAACTGACGCGAGAGAAAATAATCCCTGGCGCCGGGTCTCGCGCATCTGACGTAGACCTCTGCGCACAAGCACACGATTTTCCCCGACAAGCGGAGCAAGGTCTGCAACGGTGCCGAGAGCAACGAGGTCAAGCAAGGAATCAAGGCTGAAGGCTGAGGGCTTGTCCTGAGTATCGAAGGGCTGATTGCTAGCCAGGGCTTCCGCGATTTTGTAGGCAAGTCCCACGCCGGCAAGGTCTTTATCGGGATAGACATCGCCATGTTGTTTGGGATTGATGACCGCGAGGGCGGGGGGCAGGTTTTCACCGTCAGGGTGGTGATGGTCGCTGATAATGAGATCCAGCCCGATGGCCTGCGCATGAAGCGCTTCATTTGGCGAGCGGATGCCGCAATCCACCGTGATGACGAGTTTGACTCCGTCTGCCTGCAGTTCATCCAGCGCGTTATTGTTGAGTCCATAGCCTTCTTCAAAGCGGTTGGGGATGTAGCCGCGCACGTTTGCATTTAAAGATTTCAAGGCTTCCACAAGCAAAGCCGTGGCGGTGACTCCGTCCACGTCATAATCGCCATAGATGGCGATGGGTTCGTTATTTTTGACGGCGGATTGGATGCGGTCCACAGCTTCTCGCATGCCCTTCATTTGAAAGGGATCGTAGTTGAGATTGGGTTTTGCGTTGAGGTAGGCGCGCGCTTCCGCGTCTGTGGCATAGCCGCGGTTGAAGAGGATCTGCCGCAGAATGGGGGGAAATTTCGACAGCTCAGAATCAGCTTCGGGCGTGATGAGAGGCGGGATGACCCAGCGTTTGGAATTCGGTGTGATGGATGTCATATTTAATGAAGTGAGTATAAACGTTCCGTCAAACGCATGGAAGGGTATTGTATAATCCGTTCAACTAGAAGGAGTAACAATGAAGCTGTTGGCGCCTGATGAAAAAGCTGCTCTGGTGATGTTGTACACCCACAACATGCTGGTACGCGGGGAGATCGTGATCAAGGAAAATTTGCGTGTGAGCATCTGGCTGCGCACGCAGGGTGTTCCGAATTATATTCATTTGCAAAGCCCGAATGTGATTTTGTTTGGCGGGACGCCGCCCAAGTCGTTGACGTATTCGGAGCTATTCATCCCAACCGCAGAGGTGATCGGTTTTCATCTTGCGCCGCCTTCACAGGACCCGCTGGATTATGACGCCAGCGAAACGAACCGCAGAATGCAGCCTGTCAACATGCTGTTGGGATCGTTCATGCTCAAAGCAAAACTGCGGATCTCAACGCAGACGGAGCTGGCGACGTTTTTGGATGTTTCCCGTTCTTCATGGCTTTCGATATATGACGCGGAGATCACCAACCCGTATCTGCCGCAGTTCAATACGCAAGTGCCGATGCTGCTGGTGAACCCGAACCATGTCAGTTTTGGAATGGCGTGATATATCATTGCGAGATATGTTTCCCGCAATGATGAATGGATTTTCAAATGGACTTTACCCTTTCGACCCCGGCTTTGTTGTTCCCGGCCATATCCTTGTTGATGCTGGCGTACACCAATCGTTTTTTGACCCTCGCGACCATCATCCGCGGGCTGCATGACCGATACAAGAATGAGCAGAACGATAACCTGCTTGGACAGATCGCGAACCTGCGTTATCGCGTGTACTTGATCCGCAACATGCAAATTTTTGGAGTGTTGAGCCTGCTCTTTTGCGTGGTCAGCATGTTCGCCCTCTTTGCAGGCTGGGTGATCGGCGGACAGTGGAGCTTCGCCATCGCGTTGATCCTGATGATGGTTTCGATGTTGATCTCGCTGCGCGAATTGCAGATCTCGGTGGGGGCGTTGGACCTGTTACTGGTGGAATTGGAAGACGAGGAAAAGAAGGGATAAGCTGGATTTGTTATTTTAAAAAGGAGAATATGATGGCTGACGAAAAAGAAAATAACCATGATCTGAAGATTACCGCTGAAATGCTTGCGAACTATTTACGCGGAGACCCGGAGATTAAGGAGGAGATCATCGAAAAAATAGCCAAAGAAACAGGCTTTCCGCGGGACAAGGCAGAATTCGTTCTGCAAACTGTGCTGAAGATCCTGCGGGATACAACAGATGAGAGCGCCCGTTTGAATTAATTTGCGTGTAGGCACTCGGGCGTCGTCCTTGCCAGTAAAACTTTAGAGGTGTGATATGAAGTCTACGAACCGTTTTGCAGACGCAGTACTTGCCGCCATTCACAAGGAGAGAATCCTCGGCATTCGCGCGGGCAGTGACGGGACTCACCGCGTCATTGGGATCTGGGCGGTGGTCGTGGACGGACGAGTCTTTGTCCGTTCGTGGAGCATGAAGCCGCGCAGTTGGTGGCGGATCTTTCTCGAAGACCCGCAGGGTGAGATCTTCGTCGCCAAACGCAAACGCGGAATTAAAGTCCGCGCCGCGCAGGTGAAAAGCGAGAAGATGAAGGATGCCGTCAGCGCGGCGTATAAGGAGAAGTACAACGAGCCGGGGGATATTCAGTACGTGAAGGATATGTCAAAGAAAAAGTCGCGGGATACGACGACGGAGTTGGCGGCGGTTTGAGTCTTTTATACTATGTTAGACTTGAAAAGTTTCGTGTAAAAAAATGGAGGAATTGATGCAAAACGAAAATCCTGAACAAGATGACGGCGACGTCGAGATCGATGTTGACCAATGGCTGTTTGCCATCATGGCGATGACTCGTAATGAAGAGAGCAAAGAAGAACTGATTCGAAAGATCTCGAGTAAAACGGGACAGTCGCCTGAGAAAGTTGAAAAGATCATTGTTGCTTTGCTCCAGGTTCTGGCAGAACATTCACGCACGAATTTGAATTAAAGGAGCGCAGTCCTTTACAGGATACGATGGAGTTGGTGGCGGTTTGAGATAAAATAGTCAAGATAAATTGCAGTTATCGGAAACATTCTGTAATAACGAATTATTTTCGTTCTAGGGAGATACATTATGACTTCTCACCGTAAAACAAACACTGGTCTCGTTACTGTCATTGTGAGTTTTTCGTGCATGATCTGTTGTGTGGGCATTCTCATCATTTACGCCCTCGGTAGTAGTGATACGCTTTTTCCCACATCCGCTCCAATTCGAGTTTTAGATACGCCTCTTCCCATATCTACTCTTATTGCACTTACCTATTCTGCCGCAGGCACTCAAACCGCAATGGTGTCCACACCCGAGCCATTGCCAACAGCAACACTCGCACCCTTAGAAAATATCCCAACAGCTACTGTATTTATCTTCCAACTTCAAACTGACGTAGCACAACCAACGGAATATATTTATTCAACAAATACACCTTTTTCTTTGCAAACAATACAACCAACTATGCCCCTACAGTCCGCTGTGTGTTCTTGCTCTGGCGACACTTTGAATTGTAAGGATTTCAACTCACAGGCTGAGGCGCAAGCATGTTTCAATTATTGTGTGTCACAAGGAGTTGGAGATATACATCAGCTTGATCAAAATAATAACAATGATGCATGTGAAGATTTTTAATGATTTAGTGCTAAAAATGTACCTCGCAGGATTGAAACCTAAGCCCGCTAGGTTAATAGCCTCGTTCCTGTAGTCGGAACACCCAATAACTTTATTGGCAATATGTAACAAAAGGCCTCGGAATTTCCGAGGCCTTTTGTCTCATCCACTCTTCAACAATTGACCAATTTCCATCACCGCGCGAATCAGCACATCCTCTGGGTAATGTGAGAAGGCGAGGCGGAAGGCATTTTGCGGGCATGGACCCGGGTAAAAAATATTCGCAGGGGCGATGGTGATGCCTTTCTTCAAGGCGCGATAGAAAATATCAATTGCAGAAATATGTTCGGGCAGCCAGGTCCACACAAAGAAGCCGCCCGAAGGTTTGGTCCAACGCAGGTCTGCGGGGAAGTAGTTTTGCATGGCGCCGAGCAATGCATCGCGGCGCGAACGATAGACGGGGATGATGCGTTCGAGATGGCGTTCGTACTCGCCCGTGGAAAGAAAGTCTGCCAGCGCGCGTTGGTTGAGCGTTTCGCCCGGTCCGCTGGAGATGGCTTTCAGGCGTTCGATGTGATCGCGCAACCGTCCGTGGCAGAGCACGAATCCGATCCGCAAGCCGGGCATCAGCGAATGCGAGAACGTGCCGATGTAAATCACATCGGGGTCGAGTGCGCGCAAAGGCGTATGCGGCATGCCGTCATACGTCAGATCGCGATAGGTTGCATCCTCCACGACGGGCAGGTCATGCTGATTCAGAATTTTCAAAAATTGATGGCGGGCTGGCATGCTCCAGCACGTGCCGAGCGGATTTTGATGATCCGCCGTGACGAATGCAAAACGCGGACGTTGACTCTCGTCCTGCAATTGCGCTTCCAGCGAACTCCAATCAGGTCCGCTTTCGAGCAGGTCAAAGCCGCGCACGTTCAAACCGAGATACGAAAAATTCGTCCAATTGCCAAAGTACTGCGGCAGCTCAGTCAGGATGCTGTCTCCGGGCGCAGCCAGCGCGCGGCTGACGAGTGACACACCTTCCAACGCGCCTGCTGTGATGAGCACATCTTCCGGGTCGGCTTGAATGCCCTGTTTGATCAAGTCTGCGCAGATGGCCTGGCGCAGTGGATAGTATCCCTGCGGATGTTCGTAATTCGCGGTCTTTTTTCCATCACGCCTCAACACCCGCTGACGGCTGCGATCAAAATCCTCAACGGGCATCAGTTCATCTGACGGAGGTCCGTAACCCAGCGAGATCACGCCCTCCGCCCAATGCATGCGGCGGATCTCGCCGATCAATTCATCCGTGGGAATGATCTCTCGCTTGGGCATTTTTTGAATTGCCACTGTATTTTCGCTGAGCCCTTGTTCGATATAACTTCCACTGCCCTGGCGCGATGCCAGCACGCCGCGCGCCTTGAGTTCCTGATAGGCGTTGATGATCGTGGAGCGATGGACTTTGTTCTGCTCCGCAAGTGTGCGTGAAGGCGGCAGCTTTTGCCCGGACTTCAACTGTCCGTTGCGCGCGGCTTCGGTGATGTAGTCCGCAACTTGCAGATAGAGCGGCTTGGTTGCGTTGATGTCCAGCGGAATAATTAAGGTTTTCACGGCGCTGATTCTATCAGCTTCACCCACGGTACGGTGACGGGGAGTCCGCGCTTGTCGTTATCTGGAAGAAGCGCTTTGCGATCCGCAATATAGACGTTGTAGCGTTGACCGGGCAGCACATCCAGCGCGATCAACGGACTGCCAACGCAGTCGGTCGGGATTCTGCATTCGGTGTACCCATAATGATATTCCGTTGGCGCATTGCTTAGGCGTGCATAAAAGATATAGGTGCCGGGCGCCTGAATTGCCATGTCAAGCGGCGGGGACGTTGGTAATAACGGAGCCGTATGCATTCCCGCAGACATGAAGAGTGTGAAGGTCTTGCCTGTGTACACTTCCTGCGCATATAAATTTGCAGAGAAGCCTGCGCCGCCGCTGCCCATGTTCAATGCCACGTTGACAATGGCGGGCTCCCCAACTACAGTTGGCGTGGGAACTTGTGTATAAAACGGGACAATGGTGGCTGTTAGAAAATAGTTCGGGTCAACCGTGGGTGGTTTGGTCATTCTGACGGGAGTGGGGGGTGACAGGATGGGTTGTGACGTCTCTGTGCTTGCATTGGCGACGCAGGCTGAAAGAATGCCCAGACATAGGACAATAAAAAGAAACTTTCTCATGGCGCTTGCTCCTAAAATCGTTTTCGTTATTATAGGCATCAGGCAGGTAACGATAAAGAACCAATTGTAGACCAATTAACCTACCACTTGCGCCTGCGCAGGGATTTGCTGTCCCTACTGTATAATCTCTCCACAATGAATTTCAATAACTTGCTCTCTCAACTCCCGGGTCCCTCAGAAAAACGAATCGCTTTGCGCGTCACCGCGCCTGCCGAGCGCGCCTTGCGTCAGGGACATCCCTGGGTTTTCGACCAATCCATCACTGAGCAAAGCCACGAAGCAGCGCCCGGTGACCTTGCTGTCATCTTCGATAATAAACGCCGCTTTCTTGCAGTCGGTTTGTACGATCCCACTTCCACCATCCGCGTGCGTGTTTTGCAAAACCGTCAGCCTGCCGTCATCAATACACATTGGTTTCAAAAAAAACTGGAAGCCGCCGCGCAAATCCGCGAAGCATTGGAAGGGACAGACACCACAGGCTATCGCCTCGTCCACGGCGAGAATGATGGTTTTCCCGGTGTCGTCATTGACCGTTACGCGGATACGCTTGTTCTAAAACTTTACACTCCCGCCTGGATTCCCCATCTCAAAGAATTTTGCGATGCGCTGGCGCAGGTCAGCCCTGCGGAGCATTTGATTTTGCGACTCAACCGCACCCTTCAAAAGCAGACGGATTTTCTGCATGGTCTCGGTGATGGAATAGCTCTCTCGCTTCAATCTCCGCCTGAACTGATTCTGTTTAAAGAAAACGGTCTCACTTTTGAGTCGGATCCCATTCACGGACAAAAGACAGGCTTCTTCCTCGATCAGCGTGACAACCGCGCAAAGGTGGAGGAATTATCTGCGGGCAAGTCCGTGCTAAATGTATTTGCCTACACTGGCGGCTTCTCCGTCTATGCTGCGCGCGGCGGCGCAAGGGAAATTGTCAGCGTGGATATCAGTCCGCATGCCGTGGAAGGCGCCATCCGCAACATGGAATACAACCAGCATTTCCCTGCTGTGGCGGCGGCTTCTCACGAGACATTTGCCGACGATGCTTTTGATGTCCTCACCCGCATGGAATCACAGAAACGTCTCTTTGACATGGTCATTATCGACCCGCCTATGTTTGCCCAAAGCGAAAAGCAAATTGCGTCCGCGCTGGCGGCATATCGCAAGTTGACCCGTCTTGGCTTGGGCGTTTTGCGAAAGGGCGGTACGCTTGTGCAGGCCTCCTGCTCCAGCCGCGTGGATGCTGATTCGTTTTTTGACTCCGTTCACCAGTCCGCGCGAGAGGCAGGGCGCAGGCTGACAGAGATCGAACGGACAGGTCACGCTCTCGATCATCCCATCAACTTTGAAGAAGGCGCTTATCTCAAGTGTTTGTTTGCCACTGCATAATGTCATGCGGAGGCGTCTGCCTTGCAATGACGAACAGTTGCCATCGCTTATAATCATTCCATGTTCTCATTTCAGATCACATCCAAAAACAACCGCGCCCGCACGGGGATTTTCACTACACCGCACGGCGACCTCATTACTCCCGTCTTTGCACCTGTTGGTACGCAAGCCACAGTCAAGACTTTAACCCCTGAACATCTCAAAGATATCAATGCTTCGCTTGTGTTGAGCAATACCTATCATTTATATCTGCGTCCCGGCGATGAGCTTGTGCGCGATATGGGCGGTTTGCATAAATTCATGCAATGGCAGCGTCCCATGCTTACAGATTCGGGCGGCTTTCAGGTGTTCTCTCTTGCGAAGACCCGCAAAATTGACGATGACGGCGTGACCTTCAAAAGTCACATCGATGGTTCCACGCATCGCTTCACGCCTGAGAGTTCGATTGCCATTCAGGAAAATCTTGGCGCAGATATCATCATGGCTTTTGACGAATGCTCTGACCCAAACGATCTAACGTATTCCAAGATCGCCATGGAGCGCACACATCGTTGGGCTGAGCGTTCTGTTGCTGCGAAGACTCGCGCTGATCAGGCATTGTTTGGCATTGTGCAAGGCGGCGTCAACCCAGACCTGCGGGCTGAGTCTGCTCAATTCATTGCATCTCTTGACACACCCGGCATTGCCATTGGCGGTCTCTCCGTGGGAGAGACCAAGCAGGAAATGCACGATACGCTGGATGTGGTCACGCCTTTGCTGCCTGAAAACAAACCGCGCTATCTCATGGGAGTTGGCACGCCTGAAGACCTTATCAACGGTGTGCTGCGCGGCGTGGACATCTTTGACTGCGTTTTGCCAACTCGTTTGGCTCGTCATCATTCCGCTTTCGCCCCCGAAGGCCGCCTAAATATGATGAATGCGGCTTTTGCCCGAGATGAACGTCCCATTGATGAAAGCTGCGATTGTTATGCCTGCAAGACCTTCACACGTGCATATATCCGCCATCTCATCATCGCGAAGGAATTGCTGGCGGGCACTCTTTTGTCCATCCATAATTTGAGGGCGTTGATCCGTTTGATGGAAAAAATCAGAATTTATATTGCGGATGGGTCGTTTGAGTCTCGTGCGCCTGAGTTGTTGAGTCAATGGGCGAATAATGCCAAGCGTGCAGTTGATGAGGCGTCGAAATGACCATCTTCCACGCATTTCTCCTCGGCATCGTTCAAGGATTGACCGAGTTTATTCCCGTTTCTTCCACAGCACATTTGCTTGTCTTTGAAAAACTGCTGGGTCTTTCGCCCAGCAATCAATTATTTTCGTTTTCCGTTATTATCCAGCTTGGGACCGTCCTTTCCATGCTCGCATTTTTTTGGAAGGATATCTGGCAGATCACATCAGCGTTTTTTCTTGGCATCTACCACCGCAGCCCCTTTGAGAATGTGAAGGCTCGTTTGGGCTGGCTCGTGGTCGTTGCCACCATCCCTGCATTGATTGTGGGTTTTCTGCTGCAAAAACTGGTTCAATCAAATTTTGAACAACCATTTTTACAGGCGGGTATTCGTTTGTTGTTGACTGCAGTTTTATTGACCGGGGCAGAGTATTTCGATAAACGCGCACGCGGGCTTGAGTCCGCCACATGGAAGGATGCTCTTACAGTGGGTTTCTTTCAGGTTCTGGCGATCTTTCCCGGCGCGTCACGTTCAGGTTCTACAATTGCAGGCGGTATGGTTCGCGGATTTGACCGCCCCTCGGCGGCTCGCTTCGCTTTTCTAATGTCCGCTCCCATATTATTAGCGGCCGGCTTGTACGAATCCATCAATGTTGTTCTCCTGCCCGGCACGACTAAGTTCTTGCCGATCCTGCTGGTTGGCTTTTTAACCTCGGCAGTAGTTGGCTGGATAGCAGTTCGATGGTTGATAAATTATTTAAGCAGGCGCTCCATGTATGGTTTTGCCGTCTACTGTGCGGTGATTGGAAGCCTGCTCTTAATTCTGGAGTGGATTGGATAAAACCCATGGACATGAAATCGCTGCTGAAAAAAATTGTCGAAACCGAATCTCCTTCACATGACCGCGAAGCGGTCAACCGTGTTGGCGCGCTCGTTGCGGAAGAAGCCCGCAGGCTCGGTGCTCAAGTGGAACTCATCCCAAATAAAGAAACAGGCGACCACATTGTAGCTCGTTTTTCATCCGCTGTTTCATCCGATCCCATCCTTCTTCTCTGTCACATGGATACTGTTTTCCCGCTCGGTACGTTGGCGAAAATGCCCTTCTATGAAGCGGATGGAAAATTATTTGGTCCGGGCATATTGGATATGAAAGCTGGCATTGTCATCTGCCTTGCAGCGCTCGAAGAATTACAAAATGCGGGCGGGCTGACGTTTCCGGTCACCCTGCTTTGCACTTCCGATGAAGAGATTGGCAGTCACAGTTCGCGCGCATGGATCGAAAAGCTGGCGCAGGAATCTTCCGCGGTATTTGTCTTTGAGCCTGCCCTTGTAGACGGTTCGCTTAAAACATGGCGCAAAGGCGGCGGCGGATTTTTTGTCACAGCCAGGGGACGCGCTGCCCATGCAGGCGGCGACCATGAAAAAGGACGCAATGCCATCGAGGAAATGGCGCATCAAATTCTTGCCATTCAAAAACTCACCGACTATTCCAGGCAGACCACACTTAACGTCGGTGTGATTCGCGGCGGCACGGTTTCGAATGTCGTTCCTGATGAAGTTTCCATCGAAGTGGACGTGCGTATCATGCAGCCCGGCGAATGGGAACGCATTGAAATGGAGATGAATAAACTCAAGCCAATTCTGGATGGAACTTCGCTTCACATTTCGGGAGGGTTGAATCGTCCGCCCATGCCATTTGACAACACGATGAGCGCGACCTTCGAAAAAGCCAAAGCCATCGCTGCCTCCATCGGCATGGAATTGAAAGCAGGCGGTACGGGCGGCGCATCGGACGGGAACTTCGTCGCACCTTTCGGAATCCCTGTGCTGGATGGCATGGGCGCCATTGGCGAAGGCTATCACTCTGAGCGCGAATTCATCTTTGCCGACAGCCTCGAACAGAAAAAGAATCTTCTTGTGGCATTGTTGAAGAATTGGTAGAAATGAAAATAGGCTACGTCATTGCATGGGCGTTCTTCCCCGCAGCAATCCCTGTAACGTTAGGGAGATTGCTGCGCCGCCAAAAACCAGCGGCTCGCAACGACATAATTTTCTTTTGTCTTTTTTCATCTTTTCTCCTTTTTTCCTGCGCTCCTGCTGCGCAGCCTCTTGCTCAAACGGAAATTATTCCCGTTTATTCCACATCTGCTGCCCAGCCGTGGATGAGCGAACTCTTTGGCTGTGCAAACGATCTGTCCGTAACTTTGAAAGTGACGGCGGACTCTCCTGAAATTTATCTGCGCCTCGGCGAGCCAGAGACTCTGCTGTCTCCGGCCTATCAAATTGCTGAGGAAGAGATTCTCATCGTTACAAATCGTGAAAGCCCTGTGCAGAACCTGTCTCTCGAAGAGACACAGGTTCTGTTTGCAGGGCAGGGAGATGCATCCGTGCAGGTGTGGGGATATGCGTCAGAGGCGGATGTGCAAATTGTCTTTGACCAGCTTGTGATGAAGGGAAGAAGCGTCACTTCCTTTGCACGGATGGCTGCGAATCCGCAGGAACTGTCCGACGTGCTGAATTCCGAGTCCAATTCGATTGGAATCCTCCCAAAGCATTGGGTGGCGGGAAGTGTCCGCGAGGTATATTCCGCAGGGATTGTGCCGGTGCTGGCGATCACGAAGCAAGAGCCTCAGAGGCTTGTGAACCTGTTGATTTCCTGTTTGCAGAAATAAACAGCAAGGCATTCGCCCAATACCGTCAGCAGATGGTGAAATTTATGGGTACAACGGGATAATAGTTGAAGCACACTTTATTCGTAAGGAGAAAAGATGAAATCAAAACATACATTGGTCGTAATGGGGCTTTTGTTTTTAGTGTTGGCAGTTTCCGCGTCCGTTGGGATATGGGCGGATGTTTCCACCCCTGTTAAACTTGGCATGTTTGTCTACGGCTTTGGCAGTGGAGTTGCTGTGGGCGGCTGGTTCGCCGCAGGTAACAGGAAGTCTGATTGAAAATAGAACAGTCCAGAAGAGGATGGCAATCTGACTGCCATCCTCTTTTTGTTACTTCGGGTACGCCAACTGGATTTGAAATCTGTTTGCAAACCCGCCTTTTGCAACGAATTGCACAATAGCGGTAAAATCAAGTTGAATTATGGAAACCTCATTAATTGAACTAAAGGACGTATCAAAAACCTACTCTACTGCGGCGGGGGATTTCGTCGCGTTAAAGAACGTTGACCTTAAGATCAACGCAGGCGAATTCGTTGGCATTGTCGGTAAATCGGGCGCGGGGAAATCCACCTTGTTGAACATGATCAATGGCGTGGATGATCTCTCCGGCGGCGAAGTCATTGTCACCAACGGCGGGAAATCCATTTCGATCCATGCAATGAGCGAGGACCAGCGTGCGCTTTGGCGCGGCCAGAATATGGGCGTTGTCTACCAGTCCTTTCAACTTTTGCCCATGCTCACGCTCATCGAGAACATCACTCTTCCCATGGATCTTTCCGACAACTACAAGCCGCGCGAATCAAAGGAACGCGCCATGCAATTGCTTCAACTTGTAGAACTTGAGGAACATGCAAATAAACTGCCAGCCTTTATCTCCGGCGGACAGCAGCAGCGCGTCGCCATCGCGCGCGCGCTTGCCAATGATCCTTCCATCCTCGTCGCGGATGAACCTACCGGCAGCCTTGACTCCATCACTGCCGACCATATCTTTGGTGTTTTTGAACATCTCGTTACCGATCAAGGCAAGACCATTGTCATGGTTACGCATGATCTGGGTTTGTCTAGCCGCTTTTCACGCAGCTTAAGAATTACGGATGGCGAATTGGAAAATGAAATTGATCTGGCTGAACCAAAATTCGACAAAACCATGCGGAGGCGCAGAAAATGAAAGCGCCTCGTTCGCCGCGGACAGTTGATTCTGTCCGAGAAGCCTCCTCTTCACCGGACGCCATCATACAACTGCATGGCGTCGCCAAACGTTTTGCCAACGCGGCAGGCGAGTTCACCGTCCTCAAAAGCGTGGATTTAACCATCAAACGCGGCGAGTTCGTTTCCATTGTCGGTAAATCTGGCAGCGGAAAATCCACTTTACTGAACATGGTCACAGGCATTGACCATCCCAGCGAAGGGCAGGTCATCGTCAACGGCAAGGATATTTATACAGGCGTCACCGAAAGCCAGCGGTCCAACTGGCGCGGCAAGAATCTGGGCATCGTTTTCCAATTCTTCCAGCTGCTGCCCATGCTTACGCTTTTGGAA
This sequence comes from Anaerolineales bacterium, assembly GCA_014860805.1. Classification (GTDB taxonomy): domain Bacteria; phylum Chloroflexota; class Anaerolineae; order Anaerolineales; family Villigracilaceae; genus Villigracilis. The sequence continues at coordinate 23,482 of JACZJB010000267.1, read as the reverse complement.
AACGTCATGCTTCCCATGGATTATGTGGATATGTACGGTTTCGATGAACGTCCCGAACGCGCCATGGAATTATTGAAACTGGTGGGTTTGGAAAAATTTGCAAATAAACTACCCATTCTTGTTTCCACCGGTCAACAGCAATTGGCGGCGATTGCCCGCGCCATGGCTTGTGACCCGCCTCTTCTGATCGCCGATGAGCCGACAGGCAACCTTGATACCAAATCCGCAGATACGATCATCGGGCTGTTTGAACATTTTGTTTCGCAAGGGAAGACCATTGTCATGGTCACGCATGACCCGTCGCTCACGTCGCGTACCCATCGCAACATCATCATCTCCGATGGCGAGTTGATCGACGAGACGATTGCAAGGTCATTGCCGCAATTGAGACATCGTCACATGCTGGAGTTTACGAAACTGGTGGAAGAGCGCACATATCAGCCGCATGAAACCATTATCTCCCGCAATGAACCCGCGGATTATTTCTTCATGATCCGCAGCGGTGAAGTGGAAGTGATTTTGCAGAGCAAAAAGAAAAATGAAAACATCGTTTCCCGATTGGGCGACGGCGAATTCTTTGGCGAGATGGAACTTCTGAAAGGCGGAAAATCCATTGCCAATGTACGTGCAGGGAAAAAACCTGTGGAGGTGTTGGCTCTGCCGCGCGCAGATTTTGTGCGCGTAATGAACGAGTCCCCGATCACAGCCGAGGCGGTGGCGAAAATCGTTCAAAAACGATTGGAAGCCCATCGAATTCCCGATTACAGAAGCAGATAAACATGCCCTCGTCTGACCCGCGTTCACTCCCGCAGATACTCTACATCGAAGACAGCGATGAATCCCGCGCGCTTGTGCGGCGTCTGCTCTCGGATAGATATGTGGTGCTTGAAGCTGCTGATCCACTTGATGGCTTGCAGCTTGCCGAGGAAACAAATCCCAGCCTGATTTTGCTCGATCACAATCTGCCGCATATGACAGGCAGTGAAGCTGCAACCCGCTTGAAGAAAATGCTGCCGGATACACCCATCGTCATTGTTTCTGCGGATACATCCCCCGGCGCGCGGGAACGCGCGCTTGCAGCAGGGGCGGTCGGTTTTATCTCCAAACCGATAGAAGATGACTTTGAAGAACTGGTCAATGAATATTTACATGGCAGAGTCGAAAAACTTGAACATGCTGAGAAGCATTTGCAAGCCTATCAACAGGAGTTGGTGGAACGCCTTGAAGGCAACATCCGTCAATTGAGCAGCGCGCTGGAAAAGAACAAGCACCTGCTTCAGCAGAACGAGCGCATGTTCTCCATGCTCGAACGAAGGCATCGCTTGCTTGAAACCGCGGCGCGTGTTGGACAAATGGTAACTTCGATTTTGGACATGGATGAGCTGCTCAAGCATACTGTCAACATCATTTGCAGCGAGTTTAATTTTTATTATTCAGGCATCTTCCTCGTTTCAGAAGACCGTCAATGGGCTGTGCTGCGTGCTGGATATGCCGCCGCGGGACGCAAAATGATGGAGCAAAATTATCACCTGCCCGTGGATGATAAGTCCATGATCGGGTCTGCCATCCTGAGTCAGGAAGCGAAAATCGCTTTGGATGTGGATGGGGAGGAGTCGCGCTTCAAGAATCCGTTTTTGCCTGATACTCGTTCCGAGATGGCTCTGCCGCTGGTAGTTGATTCTATCGCCCTGGGCGCATTGACCGTGCAGAGCAACCAGTTGAACGCATTTTCCGAGGACGATATCACTTCGCTGCAAGCCATGGCTGAACAGGTTGCGATTGCAATCAACAACGCACAATTGATGAATAAACTTGAAAGTGCGAACGCTGAAATTTTACGCACGAAAACATTTGAAGCGATTGCCACCGCGACAGGCGAAGCCATCCATTGGGTGGGGAACAAGGCTGCGCCGATCCCTGGCAGTGTCAAGCGTGTGCGCGAAGATTTGGGATATCTGCTGGCATTGATTGGGCAGATCGATGAATCAGGGTTGGATAATGAATCGTTACGAACGGCAGTTCAAACGGTCAAGGAAGAAGCGGGCGCGTTGGGTATCGACTTGAACCACATCCTTGCCGAAATGTCCGCCATGAAGCCAAATCGATTGCAGGCATTGGTCAGCGTCGAATCTTTGATGGAAGATCTGGATATTGCCGAAAAGAGTGCGGCAACGATTTTGGATATCAAGGAAGGTTTGATTGGTCCTGCGCGTCAACGTAACGATGCGGCTGTTTCTTTGCGAGAAATGATCACTGCCACAGTGGAAGGCATGGGCTTGCCTGATGGCGTAGTGGAGATGAATTGGGCGGATGATATGCCCGCCGCGCATGTGGATGTAAGACAGGTGGAACAGGTTTTCAATAATTTGATCAAGAATGCGTGGGAAGCGATGGGGAAGACTTCTGCGCCGAAGATTTTTGTGAATGGGCGCCGCGACGATGATCCGAATTTTGTTTTGGTGACCATAAAAGATAACGGTCCCGGGATTCCAAAAGAGATTCAAGATAAGATCTGGGTCTCGTTTTTCACCACCAAAGGGACGAGCGGCGGGACGGGGCTTGGTCTTTCCTCAGTGATGCAGATCGTGAATCAGCATGGCGGAAAGATTACATTGGAAAGCGATGCGGGAAAAGGCGCAACTTTTTTTGTGCGCCTGCCCGTTCAGAAATCATAATTTTATTTTTGGAGGTTGCATGACAACAGTTCTTTTAGTGGATGATGAGAAGTTGATCCAACGCAGTTTGGAGAAGACTCTTTTGCGGGCAGGATTTGATGTGTTGACCGCATCCGATTGCAAAAGCGGAAGCGAAGTCTTTTCGGAAAACGCAGGTGAAGTCAACATTGCCGTGTTGGATTTGAATATGCCCGGCTTTGACGGCATGCCAAAAACAGGCGCAGGCTTTGACCTGCTCGATGACCTGAAAAAGAAAAAGGCTGACCTGCCCGTGGTGATCCTGACCGCCTATGATGAAGTGAGCCGCGCAAAGGATGCCGCTTCCCATGGCGCAAGCGCATTCTTCGTCAAAGGGCGTGAGCAGGGGTTGGTTGAATTGATCCAGAAAATTTTAAATGAAAAATAGAGGACTTATGACAAACGATATTCAACGACATGCTACTTTGTTGAAAGCCGCGGCGCGCGCTGCCAAGAACATCACCACCATCCTGGACCCATACGAATTATTCCAGCGCACCGTGGATATCATTTGTGATGAATTTGGTTTTTATTACGCTGGCGTCTTTTTGCTTGACGATAAAAAACAATACGCTGTTCTTCGCGCGGGCCGTGGAGAGGCTGGCAGGGCGATGATTACCGAAGGACATAAGCTTGCCATCGGCGGGAACTCGATGATCGGCGCATCCATTGCCAATCGTCAGGGACGCATCGCTCTGGACGTCGGGCACGAGGCGGTTTTCTTTGAAAATCCCCACCTTCCCAAGACCCGCTCCGAAATGGCGCTTCCATTAATTGTCGGTGACGATGTCATCGGCGCATTAACAGTACAGTCCACTGAAGAGGCGGCTTTCCATGATGAAGATATCGCCGCCTTGCAGACCATGGCTGACCAGCTTGCGATTGCCATTCAAAATTCCAATTTACACCGCCAGGCAGAGCGCCGCTCCCGTTTGCTCAAAGCTGCGAACCGTGTGGGCAAGGAAGTCACTTCCATTCTCGATCTTGAAAAACTTCTCCCGCAAACTGTAAATATCATTTGCGAATCCTATGGTTTGTATTACGCGGGTGTTTTCCTTCTGGATGAAAAAGGTGAATACGCTGTCCTTCGCGCTGGATATGGCAAGGCAGGCAAAGCCATGGTGGCAGAAGGTCACAAACTTAAAATTGGAACAGACTCGATGATCGGCGCGTGCATTGCCATGGGTGAGGCGCGTATTGCCTTGGATGTCGGCGAGGAGCGGGTGCATTTCAAGAATCCGCATTTGCCGCATACTCGTTCGGAGATGGCGCTGCCTCTTGTTTATGGCGGTAAAGCAGTGGGCGCTGTCACCATTCAGAGCTCGGAGGAACGCGCGTTCAGCGAAGATGACATCACCACTTTGTTGACAATGGCGGAACATCTTGCGGTTGCCATCAATAATGCAAGACTCATCGATGAACTCAAAGAAGCACACAACGAAATTTTACGCAACAAGGTCTTTGAAGCACTGACAACCGCCTCCACCGAAGCCATTCACTGGATCGGCAACAAGACTCTTCCCATTTCGCTGACAGTTGCCCGCCTGCGTGAAGAGATCGCTGATGGAAAGGTGGATGTCGAATCTTTGAAAGAAGATCTTGATATGATCTCCGAAAGCGCCGCACAGATCATCCAAGTGAAGGAACAGTTGATCGGCGCCGTGCGTGAGATGAAGCCGCGCCCCGTCCTCTTTGCAGATGTGCTGCGGACTGCCGCTTCTGAGCGCAACATTTCTGAAAACGCACTCAAAGTCGATATTGCTCCCGCCGCCGCATATGTGATCGCAGACAGCACACAGCTTACTCGCGCACTTGGCAATATTTTGCAAAACGCTGCCGAAGCGGGTGCGAAATCCGTGAAGGTGAGTGTCCATCCTACGGAAGAACGTGGCCTTCTCGAAATTGAAATAGAAGATGATGGCGTAGGCATGGACGAAGAGACGATGCGCAAGGCTTGGTCTCCGTTCTATACCACGCGCGGCGTATCGCATCACGGACTCGGTCTGCCCGCCGCCATGCATGTTGTCTCGCAATCTCAGGGACGCATTGCACTTGTCAGCGAGCAGGGCAGAGGCACTACCGTCGCCATGTATCTGCCTCGAGGGGTGGTGAACAATTCCCAGGTTCAGGCAGGAGGCGTGAAGAATCTCCTTTTGATCGACGACAACGATGATTGGTCAAATCTCTTTGCTGAATTGCTTAAGGATTCAAAGATCAAATTAACCCAGTCTGTCGATTTGAAAAAGATTCCCGCCGCCGACTTAATTCTCGTGGATGAAAACATCGCCTCTGTTCCCCTGACCGATGTCCTGTCTGCCCTTTCAAATGCAGGACTTGCCGCGAAAACTGTGATCCTCACTTCCGCGATCAATCCCGAACGCGTAACAAAATTCCTGCGCAATGGCGTGAAAGACGTAACCGTGAAGCCGTATTCTGCAAGCGAAGTCAGCGAATTGTTGAAGTAGTAATGTAGACCTGACAGGTTTGCAAAACCCGTCAGGTCTGTGAAAGAAGTTTATGAGACCAAGATGGCGTAAGGTTTTACACGATTTATGGGATAACAAGGGACGCACCTTGTTGGTGGTGTTTTCCATCGCTGTGGGAGTATTTTCGATTGGAGTTATTGCCGGCGCATACCAGATCATTGGGAATGATATGGGCGTTTCGTACGCGCAGAATAATCCGTCAAATATCGAACTACGGACGGCAAATTTCGATCAGGATGTTCTGGAAACCATCCGCAACATGCATGGGGTAGCGGATGCAGATGCGCGGCGTGTGACTAATTTCCGCGCGCGCACTGCTGGCAGCACTACCTGGATATCGTTGGATGTGATTGCTTTTGAAAGTTTTGAAGACAATACGATCAACTTGTTGCGCCCGATTGCAGGGGCGGCTGAAGCAAAAAAAGATGAGATCTTGCTCGATAAGAGAACGCTCGAAAAGATCGACTTTGAAATTGGCGACCATATCGTTCTTGAGTTGCCTGACGGCACCACGAAACAATTAAAGATCGTCGGAATTGTGCAGGATTCGAGTTCGAGTGCGGGAGATTTTCTAGCCCCTTCGCTCGGCTTTGTTTCAATGAAAACCATGCCGACACTACGCCAGCCTGATGATTTATTTAATCGCGCATACGTAACCCTGTCTAAGAATGTGGATGATCTGAATTACATCCATGAAGCAGGAGCCGATATTAAAGATAAGCTGGAAAGAAATGGCACGGATGTTATTCGTACCCGTTTCTCCGAAAAGAACAAGTATCCGCTTGCAGATATCATCAACGCTGTTCTCGGCATTTTGATGGCGCTTGGTGTTTTGATCGTTTTCCTCTCGAGCTCGCTGATTGCCAACACGCTGGATGCCTTGCTCAGTCAGCACTTGCGTCATATCGGCGTGATCAAACTGGTTGGCGGCAGGCGTAATCAGGTTTTTGCCATGTACCTCACGCTCATTATGGCGTTCAGCTTCCTGGCGCTGTTGATCGCGGTTCCCGCGGGTGGGTGGGGTGCGTATAGGCTTGCCGAGTTTATGGCTGACAAGTTAAGATTCAACTTGCTTGGCTATCGCATTGTGCCGATGGCGCTCATCATTCAAATTGTGATCGGTGTTCTTGTCCCTTTGGTTGCGGGAATTGCGCCGGTTGTTAATGGGTCGCGCATTACGGTTTTACGCGCCCTGAGCGGCGACATAACAGGTGATGAAAACAAATCGCAAAAACAGGAAAGCCGTGTTAACTGGTTTGACTGGATGCTGGTGCGCCTGACTAACATTTTAGCCAGACGGGGTATTCACTTCCCGCGCCCGTTTATTATCTCCATCCGCAATACATTCCGCCGCCGCGGACGCCTGATGTTAACGCTCTTCACATTAACGATGGGAGGCGCGATCTTTATTGCTGTGTTTAATGTGCGTGTCACATTGCACGATTACATGAGTGACATCGGGAAATATTTCCGCGCTGACATCACGCTGGACTTTGACAAGTCATATCGCATTCGCGAGGTGGAACAATTTGCATTGCAGAATCCAGACGTAGTATCTGTGGAAGGCTGGCAATTCCTTTCGTTTGAACTCCTCTACGCCGATGGAACAGTGGCTGAGAACATAAATGTCTTTGCGCCGCCTGCTGAAAGTAAATTGATCGAGCCGATCCTGGTTGCGGGACGATGGATGCGGGCAGCAGATGTCCGCAAGATTCTGTTGAGTGAGAAGGTGCTGGATACCTATCCTGCCCTCAAGCCGGGCGACTCCATCTCGCTAAAAGTCAACGGGCGGGAGGAAACGTGGGAAGTGATCGGGTTGTTCAAATTTGTTGGGCAGGAAGGTGTATTTGGGTACATACCGCTTGAATATGCCGCTCAAATTACCAACTTGCCAAATCGTTCCTCGTCCTTCCGCGTTGTGACCTCACAGCATGATCGCACGTCCCAGGATTTGATGGCGGAGGAATTGGATCGCTTCTTCCGCGACGCAGGATTTAAAGTCCGTAAAGCAGAATCAGGCCTCGCATCGTTGGATAGCGCGCTTGAAAGTCTGGATATTCTCGTTACGTTCCTGCTCATCATGGCAGTGTTGACTGCTGTTGTCGGCGCCATGGGACTCACGGGCACCATGGGTATGAATGTCCTTGAACGCACCCGTGAGATCGGGATTATGCGTGCCATTGGCGCAGATGATCGTGCCGTCATGCGGACTATCATTGCGGAAGGCTTTGTGATCGGCACGCTCTCGTTTATCCTGGCAATTGGGGTTTCCATACCGTTCACCTATGGACTTTCCTATATTGTCAGCCTGGCTGTCTTTGAAACTCCCATTGAGGTGGTTTTTACATATTTGGGATATGCAATCTGGTTTGGGCTGGTATTGGTTCTTTCCGTAGTTGCGTCCATAGTGCCTGCACGCAATGCGGCGCGCCTGACCATTCGGGAAGTATTGGCATACGAATAATCAACGTTGAATGTCCAACGTTATACGATAAGAAGGAAACCATGAGAAAAAATATATTGAAATTCATTACATTACTTGCAGTCCTTGCGCTGGTTTTAGCAGCGTGTGGAAATGCTACAGAAGCCGCCCCAATGGCGGCTGAAGTTGTCACATCCAATGAAGTGGTGGCAGAAGGGCGGCTGGAACCCATCCGTGCGACGAACCTGACCTTTCAGGCGCGCGGCGTGGTGGAGGATGTTCTCGTCAAGGCGGGGGATACTGTCAGCGAGGGAGATGTGCTAGTCCGCCTTGCAAATGCGGGCGGGGCTGAAGCGCAGGTCGTCATCGCTCAAAATGCCTACGATACGCTTCTTCGCAATGAGAGCGGTGACCGTGCCAGGCTTTGGCAGGCGTATATGGACGCGCAAATTGTCCGTGCGGATGCTGAGAAGGAATGGGAGGATGTCAATGTGGATGATATTGACAACCGCATTGAGGACCTTCAGGCTGATGTGGAAGACCGCAGAACAGATCTTGAAGATGCGCAGGATGAATTCGATAAATACAAAGACCTGAGCGAAGATAATGCCAAACGCAAAACAGCCAAGGATGATCTTGAAAAGGCGCAGGAAGATTTGAACCAGGCGCTGCGTGACCTGGAAAAAGAAACCCGCAGCCGTGATGAAGTCTACGCTGTATATGAAGCCGCACTTGCGGTTGAGGCTGAAGCGAAATATCAATATGAAATCAGCCTTGACGGCCCCAACGCCGACCAGCTAACTTTGGCGAAAGCTCAACTGGATGCGGCGAAGGACACGCTTGCGAACTATGTCCTCACAGCGCCGTTTAATGGCGTCGTCGCGGATGTGAATGTGAAAGCTGGTGAACAGGTTGGAACGGATACCCGTGCTGTAAGTCTTGCGGATTTCGGTGTTTGGACGGTCGAAACAACCGATATTACCGAGTTGGAAGTTGTAAAATTAAAAGAAGGTCAAAGTGTACGCCTGACCCCAGACGCTCTCCCCGACCTTGTCCTCACAGGTGAGATTACTCAGATCAGCAATGCGTATGTTCAGCAGGGCGGCGATATTATTTATGGCGTTACCATCCGCATAAATGAAACCGACCCGCGTTTGCGCTGGGGTATGACGGTGGAAGCGGTATTTTTAGAACAATTGAGTGATTGAAAATAAGAATGAAAAATGCAATAATAAAAGTGCTCCGATAAAGAGCAAAACCGGGGAAACCCCGGTGGCGCAAAGCCTTGAACCTAAAGCTGAACTGAGCCATGGTTGCCAGGGTTGCCGAGAAAAGCAAAGCCGCCAAAAGACGGTGGCGCAAAGTCAGAGCGTCTAAAACCAGTGCAAAACACTGATCAAGACCGACCGACTGCCGAAACGCAAAATCAGGGAAACCTGATGACGCAAAGTCATGGATCTAAAATCACTCTTTATGTTGTGATCATGACCGCCAGACTGCCGAAGAGCAAATCTTTTTACAGGGATGACCGAACGCTGGGTCATCCCTGTTTGATTTAAGCGCCTCTTTCTTAACTGAAAGCTGGTCTTGCTTTGCAGGATGCTCCTGCTTCAGGATACACGTGCCCGCAGGGTACACGTGCCCGCAGGGTATAATCGCCGTTATGGCAAAATCTTCCCCTCGTCCCCTCGACCCAGAATCCAAACCCGATGACCGTGTGGATAATGCTCTGCGTCCACAAAAGCTGGATGACCTGATTGGACAGGATCAAGTCAAAGAAAATCTATCCATTCTTATCGATGCTGCCCGTGGACGCGGCGAAGCTCTCGACCATGTTTTGTTCTATGGTCCTCCAGGCTTGGGCAAAACCACGCTTGCGCACGTGCTGGGGAATGAAATGGGCGTGAACGTCAAAGTGACGGCGGGTCCCGCCATCGAACGCGCGGGCGACCTTGCCGCCATCCTCACCAATCTCCGCGCAGGAGATGTGATCTTCATTGATGAGATCCATCGTCTGGGTCGTGCCGTGGAAGAAGTGCTCTATCCTGCCATGGAAGATTTTTCATTGGACATTGTCATCGGTAAAGGGCCTTCGGCGCGTTCCATTCGTTTGAAGCTGCCCAGGTTCACGGTAGTTGGCGCGACCACGCGGCTGGCTTTGGTCACGGCCCCATTGCGCGCGCGCTTTGGTGCGGTCTATCGCCTGGATTATTACGATATAGCTGCCATGCGGAACATCGTCAAACGTGCTGCGAGCATGTTAAGGGTCAGCGCGGACGAATCAGGCATTGATGAAATGGCTCGCCGCGCGCGCGGGACCCCGCGTATTGCTCTGCGTCTCCTGCGCCGTGTTCGGGACTTTGCCCAAGTCCGTGCGGATGGAACGATCAACCAAAAGGTTGCGAAAGAGGCGTTGGACTTGTTGCAGGTCGATCCACTCGGCTTGGATGATGTCGACCGCCGCGTTCTCAAGACCATCATCGAAAAATATAACGGCGGACCTGTTGGTTTGAATACCATCGCCGCATCCATCAGCGAAGAGCAGGATACCATCATGGATGTCGTTGAGCCGTATCTTTTGCAGCTCGGATTTCTGGACCGCACTTCGCAGGGGCGTGTGGCAACCAAGTCTGCGTATGAGCATTTGGGATACACCTACACCGGGGAAGGCCAGCAGCGATTGTTGTGATGCCATTGCTTCAGGCTGACACCCTTGCAATGACGGAATATGTATTTTATGGAAACCATTGCCCGTTACCTCATGCTTGGCGGAATTATCATCTTCCTCGTTGGCGGAGGAATTTATCTCGCCGCAAAATTTGGTATTCCGCTTGGAAGATTGCCCGGCGACATCCGCATTGAAGGGGAGAATGGCAGCTTTTATTTCCCGATCACAAGTTCGATTTTGGTTTCGGTCATTCTTTCCATTCTGCTTAGTCTCATCTCCCGTTTTTTGAAAAAATAAATTGAAAACATCTGACTTCGACTATCATCTCCCCGAATCTTCCATTGCGCAGACTCCTGTAGAGCCGCGTGATTCTTCCCGCTTGCTGGTCTTGCATCGTGATTCGGGACAGATGGATCACCGCATCTTTCGTGACCTCAGCCTGTTTCTTCGACCAAACGATCTCCTCATCCTCAACAGGACGCGAGTCATTCCCGCAAGGATCTTTGCTAAAAAAGAAACGGGCGGCAAAGTGGAATTGCTTCTCTTGCGCCGCCGGGATGAACTGACTTGGGAAGCCCTTGTGGGCGGCAAGGGTCTGCACATGGGCAAAAAAGTGACTGTCGAAAATGGCCCGCAAGCTGAGATTATGGAAATCCTCGATGGCTCAGAGCGCCTCATCAAATTTTCTGAGCCTATTGAGCCATATTTTCCCAAGGTGGGGAATATCCCTTTGCCGCCATATATTCATGAAAAATTGAGCGACCCGGAACGCTATCAGACTGTCTTTGCAAAGGAAATGGGTTCCGCCGCTGCACCCACTGCGGGATTACATTTCACGCCGCAACTGCTGGATGAGTTAAAAAAAGAGGGCGTGAAGATTGCGTACGTTACTTTGCATGTGGGGCTGGACACTTTCGCCCCTGTCACCGAAGATGACCCCAAAGAGCACAAGATCCACACCGAGTGGTGTGAACTCCCGCAGGAAACTGCGGACTTAATCAATGCCACGAAAAACTCCGGCGGGCGGGTGATCGCAGTTGGGACAACGTCTGTCCGCACTCTTGAATCCGCTGGAAGAGAATCAATATTCGAAGCTCGAATAGCTGCGTTCGTCGGCCCGACAGACATTTTCATCCTGCCTGGTTATCAATTTAAAGTCGTGGACGCGATGATCACGAATTTCCATTTGCCCAAATCCACGCTGATCATGTTGGTCAGTGCCTTTGCAGGGCGCGAGAAGATTCTTGAAACCTATAATATCGCTATTCACGAGGGCTATCGCTTTTATTCTTTTGGCGATGCAATGTTAATTCTCTGATGTCACACGTGTTCTCCCCAGCACCACCCGTGATTTACTAAGCAAATCACGGGTGGTGTGCATGCAGGTGCAGGTGTTGCGAGGGCGGCGGTTTCTGCCGAGGCAAGTTCCTTTGGTGATGTTGAAGATTTTTTCGCTCGCAATAACAGAACTGCTGGCGGTTTATCTACCGGCCGTGCTATTCGCAAACAAGAACAATGCTGTGAGGAAGATAATAAGAATAGTGCCGAGCGTAGCGAGTCCAAGTATGCGGATCGTTATCCATTTTTTCGCTTCCTGATAGGTTTCCATTGCTGTCTCCTTTTTAAATGGTATGGGCACTTTGTTGAGCGAATCGGCTTTTGCCATTTGTTTGGCGGTCTCGGCTAACTCAGGGTCAGCCTCAAGATGTTTTTTGACAAGCGCTGCTGTTTCTTCGCTGACTTCCCCGGCCAGATATAGTGGTAAAAGATCCATAATGACATCATTTGTGACTTCTTTCATATTATCTCCTTTTTGTTTGAGAACTAAACAACATTTTCCGTACTCGATGAACTTTTACTTTCACGGTGCCTTCAGATAGTTGAAGGACTCGCGCAATTTCCGCGTATGGCAGATCGTGTTGAACTCGCATAACAAATGCTGAGCGGTCTATCTCGGGCAGGGTTAGCAAGGAGCTGCGAATCTGGTCAAGCTCGCCTTTTGTCTCAAGTGTCTTTTCCAGACCAGGTTGAGAATCAGGATGTGTTTCTTTAATTTCATCATGGTCTCGATTTTTACGCAGTGATTCAAGGTGGATATTCCGCGCGATGGTGAACAAATATGCCTTCAGGGTTTCGGTACGAATGTTATTGAAATTCATCCAGGCCCGGGTAAAGGTCTCCGCTGTAATGTCTTCAGCGTCGTTCGAGTTGCCCGAAAGCCAATTGGCGAACCGATACACTTCTGGTGAATATGATATGTATAATTCTTCAAAGCTAAGCATGAATGTCTCTATTTAATAATATGAAAATTTGGGAGAAAAGTTACAAATTCAGTATACAATCAAAGCATGTCCGAACTGGAAAAACTAAACAAAGAGATTGTTGCCTGCCGCAAATGCCCCCGCCTTGTTGAATGGCGGGAGGAGGTGGCGCGAGTTAAACGCAGGGCGTATTTGGATCATGACTATTGGGGGAAGCCTGTCCCTGGGTTTGGCGACCCAAATGCGCGCGTGTTGGTAGTGGGGCTGGCACCCGGGGCGCATGGCTCGAACCGCACAGGACGTCAATTCACTGGCGATGCTTCGGGTGGATTTTTGTATCCAGCGTTGTACCGGGCTGGGTTTGCGAATCAAGCATCGTCGGAGTCGCGAAGCGATGGTCTCATTCTGACCGATATGTATATTACCGCGTCGGGGCGTTGCGCTCCGCCGGACAACAAGCCAAGTCCTGAAGAATTGAATCATTGCCAGCCGTATCTCGAGAGGGAATTGGAAATTCTTAAACCGAGGGTGATCGTGTGTCTGGGGCGGATCGCATTTGAGCGGATTCTTAAAATATTCTCAGTTCGCGGTTCGGTATATAAATTCGGTCACGGTGCGTCCTATCAATTGGCGGATGGAGTTTGGGTACTATGCTCCTATCACCCGAGTCAGCAGAATACTTCCACGGGAAAGTTGACAACGAAGATGTTCTATGAGATTTGGGCGCAAGCTAAAAAATTTTTGAATGGAAACTGATACATTGAAAAAAATAAATTGGAAGATCGTGCTGGCAGTTTTTGCTGTCCTTGTAATTTCGTCTGTCTTTGCGTTTGTGTTTTGGGCGAGCGATGCGTCACCTGCCACAAAGACTGCATTGCAAACCATGCAATCTGACTCGCAGGTATATGTGAGCGCGGAAAATGGCTGGGTGATATTTTTTCCTGCTGAAGACCCGCGCCCGGAAACAGGCTTTATTTTTTACCCCGGTGGCCGCGTCGATTATCGTGCGTACGCACCGGTGTTGAAATTAATCGCGGGGCAGGGATATTTTGTGGCGGTTGTTCCAGCGCCATTGAATTTGGCTTTCTTTGATGTTAATGCGGCGGCTCGTGTGACTACTCAATACCCTGAGATTCAAAATTGGGTGGTCGGCGGACATTCCCTTGGTGGTGTGGCGGCATCCAGTTATGCGGCGGGCCATGCGGAAATTAAAGGTGTCGTCTTTTGGGCTTCGTATCCCGCAAACGATGCGCTGAAATTAATGGATATGAAAGTGCTCTCTGTTTATGGAACGAACGACGGTCTTGCCACTGGCGATAAGATCGATGAGTCGCGGGCTTTGCTTCCGGCGGATACGGAATTTATCGCCATCGAGGGAGGCAATCATGCGCAATTCGCTTCATATGGACTTCAAGCGGGTGACAACGAAGCGACAATTTCTCCCGAAGATCAGTGGGCTCAAACTGCCGATGCGACCGTCCAATTTTTAAAAGATATATCCCGGTAATTTATTCGTATGCTGAAGCATTGGAGAAAGCTGGTTCTCATCTCGTTTATCTTTGCCTGCGTGACAGTTGGGCTTGGTCCGTTCCTTGTACCGGTTGCAGAATTGAATGATCTGGTTTTGGCGGAGGAATTTATTGAGCCCGACAGCAAATTTGTTGAAGTGAATAATGTGAATGTCCATTATAAGGAGGCTGGCGCAGGAGAAACGACTTTCATTCTTTTGCACGGCTTTGGCGGCAGTACATTTTCATGGCGTGAAGTGATGGATGATTTTTCACGGCTTGGTCACGTCATTGCCTATGACCGTCCTGCTTTTGGTTTGACGGAACGTCCCATGCCAGAAGATTGGGTGGAAAATCCGTATGGCATGACAGCCAATGTGGGACTCTTGCGTGGATTGCTCGATACGTTTGGAGTTGAAAAAGCGGTGCTGGTTGGTAACTCGGCGGGCGGTGGGGTGTCTGTGGCGTTTGCGCTGGAATATCCTGAGAGAGTGGAGTCGCTTATTTTGGTGGATCCAGGTGTCGGCGGGGGACGAGACCCGCAATTCCCAGCCTGGGCATTGCCGCTGATGTGGACTCCGCAAATGCGGCATCTCGGTCCCTTGATGATGCGCGATTATCAAGAAACTCTGCCGAATACCATCCAGCGCGAATGGTATGATTCGACAAAGCTGACCGCAGAAATAAAGCAGGAATATTTGAAGTTGTTGAAGATCAAGAATTGGGATCGCGCATTTTATGAATTGACTTTTGCACCCGCATATCCCGAACTGCGTCCACTTCTCCCGCAACTGGATGTTCCAGTATTTATTGTTGCAGGCCAGGAAGACCGCCTCATTCGCGCTTTTTATTTTGAAGCCATCTCAAATGAAATCCCGAACGCAGAACTTACATTGATTCCGCAATGCGGACATGTTCCTCAAGAGGAATGTCCCATTCAATTTATGGATGCAGTAATATATTATTTGGAAAACCGATGAAACCCTTCTTGATAGCCCCCGGTGAACTAGCTCCTGACTTCGAACTTGAAGACGTAAACAAAAAACTTATCCGACTTTCCAGCTTTCGCGGCGGCAAACCAGTTCTGCTTGCCTTTCTGCGCGGTTTCATGTGACCGCATTGCCGCGCGCAGTTGGCGCGCATGCGCGATCACTATGCCGAGTTCACATCTCGCGGTGTGGAGATTCTAGCTGTCGGTCCTGACGGCATGGAATCCTTTAAGAAATATTGGGCAAAGGAAAATATTCCATTCACTGGCCTGCCAGACCCTGACCATGTTGTTGCGAAGACATATAAGCAGGAAGTAAATCTTTTCAAACTCGGCCGCATGCCATTGAACTGTATCGTGGATGTAAACGGACACATCCGCTACATTCACTACAGCGCATCTCGCTCCGATATCCCCGATAACGAAACCTTTCTCAGCGTAATAGATGAACTGAACGCGTCATCCAAATAACATGACCCTCGGACGAATTGCCTTTTTAGGCTCAGGAGAGACGTCCCTTGCGGGGGGGCGTATTTTTGAATCCCTTGCCCGCCTCATCCCTGACCAGTTGCGGATCGCCATAATGGAAACGCCAGCCGGCTTCGAATTAAATGCCTCGCTGGTTGCAGGCCGTGTGGGAGAATTTCTCAAGACCCGTTTACAGAACTACAAGCCCGTTATTGATCTTATCCCTGCCCGTAAACAAGGGACAGAGTTCAGCCCCGATAATCTTGAGATCCTGAAACCTTTATTGCAGGCCAACCTGATTTTCATGGGGCCCGGCAGTCCCAGCTATGTCGTGCGCCAATTGCTAGGCACCCTTGCATGGGACATTATCCGCGCGCGGCATAGACTCGGCGCAACGTTGGTCTTTGCTTCCGCGGCGACCATCTCAGTGGGGAAGTGGGTGCTGCCTGTTTATGAGATCTACAAAGTGGGGGAGGATGTCCACGTGAAAGATGGATTGAATCTCTTCGATGATTTTGGAATGCACCTTTCATTCATCCCGCATTGGAATAATGCCGAAGGCGGCGTGGATTTGGATACCAGCCGCTGCTTCATGGGCATGGAGCGTTTTGAGCAATGGCGCAGAATGACGCCCTCAGAGAATATTATCGTCGGGCTGGATGAGCACTCCGGCATTGTCATGGACTGCGAAAAAGGAGTTTGTGATGTGCACGGTGTCAGTTCTGTCTCGGTGCTGAAAAGTGACAGCGCAGAGATGTATGCATCAGGCGCAAGTTTTTCATTAAGTGAACTCGGTTCTTGTGTTGCGCCCGACCCCATCCACAAAGGAATCCGCCCTGAAGTGTGGCAAATGGTTCTCGATGCGGCCAAACCTGATAATGAAGCGCCGCCAGATGAAGTGATGTCTCTTTTGGAACAGCGCAAACAAGTCCGCGCGGATAAGAACTTCGCCGAGTCAGACCGTTTGCGGGATGAAATCGCGGCGCTGGGTTGGACAGTGAAAGATACAAAAGACGGACAGCAATTGGTGAAATCTTAAGTATGGGCGAGGTATCCTCGCCCATATGTGTTTCGTCTGACAAAATGCGTTAAAATATCCGCGCAAGATTTCACAAGGAGAAAGTATGCGCGCGGTAGATATCATCATCAAAAAACGCGATAAACAGCAATTAACCTCACAGGAAATTGATTTCTTTATCGAAGGCTTTACCAAAGGGGATATTCCAGATTATCAGGCTTCAGCTTTTGCCATGGCTGTTCTCTTGAATGGCATGACATCCTTTGAAACCGCCGACCTTACTCTTGCCATGGCTCGCTCAGGGCAAGTGCTCGATCTTTCGAAGGTTGTGGATATTGTAGTAGATAAACATTCTTCTGGCGGCGTGGGGGATAAGACCAGTATCTCTGTGATGCCAATAGTTGCAGCATGCGGATTGCCCGTTGGAAAAATGTCTGGCCGTGGACTCGGTTTCAGCGGCGGCACCCTTGATAAGCTCGAATCCATTCCCGGTTATCGCGTAGATTTGACCACCGATGAATTCAAAAAACAATTAAAAGAAAAAGGGATTGTGCTCACGGGTCAATCCATGGACCTTGCGCCTGCGGATGGAAAAATGTACGCCCTGCGGGACGTTACTGGGACAGTGCCCTCCATGCCGTTGATCGCTTCATCCATTATGTGCAAGAAGATCGCGGGCGGCGCGAATGCCATCGTGTTGGATGTCAAAACCGGTCTTGGCGCTTTCATGCAGACCTTGGATGAAGCCCGTGAACTCGCTGAATTAATGGTGGATATTGGCCGTCTCGCGGGACGCAAAACAGTTGCCCTGCTTTCGGATATGAATCAACCCTTGGGTGGGGCGGTGGGAAATGCCCTTGAAATGATCGAGGCGATCGATATGCTGCGCGGTGGAAGCCCTGCAGATTACCGGGAACATTGTTACCACGTTGCTGCGCATGTGCTGGTGGCTGGCAAGCGCGCAAAAGACCTTGATGAGGGCCGTGCCATGGCGGAAAAATCTGTTGCGAATGGCAGTGCATTGGAGACTTTGCGCGTGCTGGTGCAAGCTCAAGGCGGCGATGTTTCCTATGTGGATGATGTTTCCAAATTCGAGCGGGCAAAATATGTGGAAGTGGTAAATGCCCCTCGCAGCGGATTCATTTCACAGGTCCATGCGAGAATCGTAGGCGAAGCCTCCGTCGCGCTGGGAGCTGGCCGGGCGAAGAAAACAGATTCCATCGATCACGCTGTAGGGTTTATCGTCCACAAAAAAGTGGGTGATCATGTCCAGGAAGGCGAGCCGCTGTTTGAAGTCCATGCCAATGATGAAGGAAAGCTGGCGGAAGCGCGTAAAGCTGTTCTCTCGGCGCATCAGTTCAGTGATGAATCTGTGCCGCCATTACCACTGTTTTACGAGTAAAATAGCGTATAGTCTTGCGATTTTTTTAAGAATCAGGCATACTTGCTGTCAGACAGCACTTTATAACCATAGGATACGGTAATGGCAAAAGTCTCTTTGAGAATATACAGTCGTGAAATTGAACGCCTCGTCGAGCAGGGACATATTGATGAGGCTATTGCCCATTGTCGACACATCCTGAAAACCTTCCCGAAACACCTTGAAACATATCGTATGCTTGGCAAGGCATATCTTGAGGCAAAACGGTACAACGAAGCAGTGGATGTTTTTGGGCGCGTGCTTATGGCTGTCCCGGGTGATTTTGTCTCTCATGTCGGTTTGAGCATTATCAACGACGAAGAAAATAAATTGGATGATGCCATCTGGCACATGGAGCGCGCTTTCGAAGCGCAGCCTTCCAATGCAGCCATTCAGGGTGAACTGCAGCGACTGTACGGCAGGCGCGATGGCATGGAGCCGCCCAAAATTCGCATGACCCGCGGTGCGCTCGCGCACATGTATGTCCAGGGTGAGTTGTATCCGCAAGCCATTGCTGAGATTCGTGCTGTGCTGGCGGAGGATCCGCAGCGCGCCGACATGCAGGTTTTGCTGGCATATTCCTACTTCAAGAGTGGGCAAAAATCAGACGCCTCCGATATTTGCAATCAATTATTAAAACGTTACCCATACTGCTTTGATGCCAACCGCATCATGGTTGAATTATTGCCTGCCACAGCCGGCGCTACAGAAAGCACGCAGGTTTATCGCATGCACGTTGGCGAGCTGGAACCATACGCCAATTTTGTAACTAGTTCGGTTTTTCATACGAGCGAAGTTTCCGATGCCTCTGTCAATTTGGAAAGACTCGAATATTCGGGCGAAGAAGTTCCAGTGGGGCAGGAATGGAGCTCATCGCTTGGCATTGGATCTGGTTCATCCGCGGTGCCGTCACTTGGTGCATCTTCATTTGATGACCAACCAGACTGGTTGCGAGGCGGATTTTCAAACGAAGCGCCGCAAACCGCGCCCGCAGCTGATTCAACCTCCGAAGCAAATGACCAAATCCCGGACTTTCTGCGGGCTGCAGGGTGGGGAGAATCCAATTCACCCGAACAACCCAGCTCCATTTTTGATGAAGAACCCGCAGGTGAATCACTTGTCCCTGCCGACCTGCCAGACTGGCTTAAAGGTCAGGTTCCAGCAGCCGAAAGCTCTAACGCAATCCCTCAGCCCTCTTCTGATGATTTTGACGCCGCTGAGACGCCCGATTGGTTGAGCGGACTGGATAAAGCCCAAACTTCCGAATCTTTTGAAACAGATGCCGCCCCCTCTGAGGATGTTCCGGACTGGCTGAGTGGGCTTGGCGGCGCAACAGCAGCTGCCGCTGCATCAGCTTCAGCTGCCCAGGCAGAAGCTGCTCCATCCAATGATGATGTACCCGACTGGCTCAGTGGACTTGGCGAAACCGAAAAGCCCGCCGAACCCGCTGACGTTCCAGACTGGCTGACCAACGCAAGCGAACAAACTGATGACGCCAAGCCTGCGGACCTGCCCGATTGGCTGCAAGCGGCTGAACCCAAAAGTGAGCCTGCTCCTTCTGTAGAAAGCCTTGGTTCAACAGCCCAGGAGCAGGATGACGCGGTGGCCTGGCTCGAATCTCTGGCGGCCAAGCATGGCGCCAAACCTGAAGAACTTGTCACAGACCCGAACAAGCGCAGTGAAACTCCGCCTGAGTGGGTGGCGCAGGCGCAAACGATCAATCAACAGCCTGCAGCACAACAGCCCAAAGTGGAAGATCTGGGTGCTTCTGCACAAGAGCAGGATGATGCGGTCGCCTGGCTTGAATCTCTGGCGGCCAAACATGGCGCCAAACCCGAAGAACTTGTCACAGATCCGAACAAACGCAGCGAGACACCGCCCGAGTGGGTGCAGCAAGCCCAATCCATTGGTGAGGCAGACACACAATCAGCTGAAAAACAAGATTGGAGCGAAGGTGCTCAAAACGTTGGGGAGCAATTCTTTGCCGAATTTGAGAATGCTTCCGCTTCCACACCTGCAGTTGATGAAACTGGCATGTGGCTTCGCGATCTGGACGGCAAGGAAAAATCAGAAGAACAGCCCCTTGAGCGTGGCGATATCCCCGAGTGGCTGAACGATGCTCAAGTATCATCAGACACTGGTAATAAATTCGAGCTTTCCGAGCAGAAGAACGAATCGCCTACTTCCGATCTTCCGAACTGGTTGAGCGGGATCGATCAAGCGGAAACCGCCGAAAGCGGCGCTTATGTCAGCCAGAACCTGTCCAACCAGGATCTTTCTGATTGGCTCAGTGGATTGGATAACGAGCCTGGTCTTGATATTGACCCTGAAATTATTCGCGCTTCAGCACGACCTCCCTTCCCGAGCCAGCCCGAGAAACCAGTTGAATCTAAACCTGAAAAATCAGATTTGCCTGACTGGTTGAGCGATGTGGAATCCAAAACCGAATCTGAAGATGACGAATGGAAAGAATCAGTTGAACCAGCATCCGCTTCCATCCCGACCGAGGAGCAGGCTCCTGTTTCTTTGACAGCAGACCTCCCTGATTGGTTGAAGGGCGTGGATGATGATGAAACTGCCGGGTTTGAGCAAGAGGGGGAGGATGCCCCGCCCTGGCTGCATCGTGAACAATATGAAACTGAAGTTCCGCAGCAGCCCAAGCCTACTTCACCTTCAGACTGGCATCCCTTGGAATCCAAGCCCGATATTCCGCAGCCTATGCAGCCGCCAGTTGCCGCGCCATCGTCACAGGTGAAGTCGCAGCCGATCATGAAAAATCCGCCTTCTCCTGAACCGAGTGAACAACCTCGTGTTGAAAAGAAGAAACCTGCCAAAGCCGTCCGCTCACCCAAAGCTGAGGGGCCGACCAATGTCAATGTGTTGATGCAGGCCAAAGGTGAGTTGGACCGAGGCGATATCCCTGCTGCGCTGGATCATTATGGAAAGCTCATCAAGAAGGGCAAGCATCTTGAGGAGACCATCCGTGATCTGACGGAGTCAATTTATCGCTATCCCGTGGAAGTTGGCATCTGGCAGACGTTGGGCGATGCCTACATGCGCGCGAACCGCTTGAAAGAAGCGCTTGAGTCTTATAACAAGGCTGAAGAGTTAATTCGTTAACAACAGAGCGGGGCAACCCGCTCTGTTAATCTATTTAGTTTTTGGAGGAATTTGTGGAAAGAACGCTCGTACTTGTAAAACCTGATGGCGTGCAGCGCGGTTTGATCGGCGAGGTGATTGCCCGTTTTGAGCGCCGTGGACTGCGCCTTGTTGGCGCGAAATTTATTCAAGTCAGCCAGAATTTGGCCGAGACGCATTATGCCGAGCACAAAGGCAAGCCCTTTTATGATGGCTTGATCTCGTATATTACATCTGCGCCTGTGATGGCAATGGTCTGGGAGGGTCCCAATGCTGTGGCAGCCGTACGCCAAACCGTCGGATCGACGAAACCGGTTGAATCTGCCCCTGGTACCATCCGCCATGATTTTGCTCTTGAAGTTGGCCGTAATCTTATCCACGCCTCGGATAAGCCTGAGACAGGCGAGCGGGAAGTTTCCCTCTGGTTCAAGAAGGAAGAACTTGTGGATTGGAAGCGCGCTGTGGACGCCTGGGTGTTCGAAAAATAGGCTTGTACTTTCTGTATTGAAAAAATATCCCGTGAGATTTCGTCCACGGGATATTTTTTTGACGGCAAGATCGTGAAAAAAAGCACTTAAAAGGTTATATAATAATTATGCAAGAACACATCATTCCTTTCTGATTAAGTAAGGAGAGATATTATGAAAAAATCGCGGCGGGGTATTTCGATCATAATGCTGGTGCTGTCTATCCTGGCTTGCAGTATTCCAGGCACCAACAGCGGGGATGCGGGTATTCAGCAAACGCAGGTTGCATTAGCGGTCCAGCAAACCAGTCTGGCAATTCAACAAGAAACCATGGCGGCAGGAGGCGAAGCGCCTACACTTCCGCCGATTGCCGCGACCTATACACCCTATCCAACTTATACTGCGCTGCCTGCGAGCGAAGAAGTCGCTGCCACGCCAGCTTCAGTTGATATGAGGCAGCTAATCAAGGCTTCTAATATTCTGATCTATGAGGATGTCGCAGGGGATGCATCCTTGCTGCCAATTGTTGACAACACTATCAATTCCATGGGCTTTTCTGGCGGCAGGATCGTGAATGCCGGTGATGGTCTTGGGACCTTCAAGGAATATGCCAATTCCGCCACTTCATGGGATTTAATTATCGTGGCGTCAGAGGTGCGATCCGGCTTTAGCGGGGAAATGTTCGAAATGCTCTACGATCATATTGACAATGGAGGCGCGGTCATCATTGAGGCCTGGCACCTGGATAAGATCGCCAGCGGCAAGATCGCTCCAATATTAAGCAAGTGCGGTGTTAAATTCTTCCGTGACTGGACGCGAAACTATCAATATGATCCGTTCGATTTCTCGATCTATTGGCTGGATAAATCCCATCCGCTGCTCTCCACGCCCAATATTGTGCAGGCGCCTTCATATCCATATCCAGTCTGGTTTACTGACGCAGGTGATCTGTTGGAATTGAGTTCTGGTGGAGATGCGGTGCTGGTGGGGGGGCTTCACCAAAATCGCAAGTCGGATTATGGCGTGCTGGCAGTGTGTTTAGGCGGGCGCATGGTGATTCAGACTTTCTCGTCTCACGATTATGAATGGGATAAAGTACAACCGCTCTGGGTTAATTACATTACTTATACGTTGACCAATCATTACGAATATAATCAATAAGTTGATATTATTACACGACTTAAGCAGTAAAAAGAATTCCGCAGATTTTGTCTGCGGAATTCTTTTTACTGTAATCTGAGCAGGACTTTGCCGTCTTCCCATAGCTCTTCAAGTTGATAGAAATCCCTCTGATCTGGCGAGAACAGGTGAAGGATGATATCGCCAAAGTCTACGATCACCCAGCCGTCACGGGAGAATCCCTGTTGTTTGCCTTTTTTCTTGTATTTGGAACGAATATCTTCAATGACAGACTTTGCGAGGGCATCGATCATGCGGTCACTGGTGCCGGTGCAGATGACGAAATAGTCGGTAAATGATACGATATCTTTCAAGTCGATCAGGACGATATCTTCTCCTTTTTTGTCTTCGAGCGAGTTAACAATTTCACGAGCAAGTTCTAGTGCGTTCAGATTTCACCTCAGTTGGGTTTTTTCAATGGTGCAGAAAATAGTTTTGTGTAAATGGAGCCGTTGGAGTGCAATTCACTATTATACAAGTGAATGGAGTCTACTCTGGCAGAGCCAATATTGCCAAGCTGAACTGCATCTATTGTTGTGCGGATTTTTTGCAGACCTGCCTGGTCAATGTTTTGGCGGACGCGCCCCAGGGTTAGGTGAGGGGAGAAGGGGCGTTCTTCTTTTTCGTAGCCCAGACGGGTCATGCCTGTCTCAATGTTTTTTTGCAGGGAGCTTAGTTCTGCCGGGGCGTGGATGCCTGCCCAGAGTACACGCGCCCGTTTTGAGTTTGGGAAAGAGCCGATGCTGCTGATTTGCAGGTTAAACTG